>CAYQGB010000007.1:0-8127 GCA_964416895.1 uncultured Calditrichaceae bacterium | reverse complement strand
AGCTTCACCCGCAAGGTCCGATCCGTGCCCACCGTGATCGGCCCCGTGGACGATAAAACCGTGAAGGCACTGGCCGCCGCCGGATTCACGGTGATGGCCGGACTCTGGGAAGCAACGCTCCCATCCACCTTCGCCGCCCGCACCACATACGTCTCCGATACCGTATCCGTCACCGTGAACGTCTTGGAACTCTGACTGAGATAAAACAGCGTATCCGCCGAAAAACTCACCCCGCTGCCATCCGGGCTGCTCAACAACACCGTGTCCGAATTCACCACCGCATTCCCATACACATCCCGAGCCGTCAGGGTAAACGTCACCCCCACCCCCGCCGTGGTCGTCTGCGCCGTGCCCGGACTGAACTCATACGAAGCCACCGCACCCGCCACCAGCGGCAAAATGATCGTATCCACCACCGCCCCAGAACTCACCTGAAGGGTATCCCCCACAAAACTGATCAACGTGCTCGCCGTATACGTCGCCTCCGCTATCCCACCCGCATCCGTGGCAACCGTCGCCGATACCGAACCGCTGAAATTCCCGTTCCCCCCGCTGACCCGCTGAAAGGTCACGTTGCTCCCGGAAATGGCATTCCCATACACATCGGTCAGCTTCACCCGCAAGGTCCGATCCGTGCCCACCGTGATCGGCCCCGTGGACGATAGAATGGTGAAACGATTGGCGACTTCCGGGGTTACCGTCACCACCCCACTGTTGATGCGCAGGGTGTTGTCGTCGGCATTGACCGCCACCACGGTAAAGTTTTCCGCCACGGTATCCCGCACGGTAAACGAGGCGGTGGTTCCCCCCCGGAAAAAGGCTTTTTTAGAAGAGGGGAGAAAAATTACGTTGGCGCTGGTGGCACTGAGGAGCAGGCTGTCATTATTGGCCACGGGATTGCCAAACTCATCCAGCGCCGTAACCGTGAAGGCAATGGTGGTATTGGCGGTTACCGTGGTATCGTTGGCCGGGGTGATGGAATAGTGATCCACTGCCCCGGTGCTCACCGTAAACGCCGCCGAGTTCAGGGCGGCATTGGCCACATCCACCCGGGTAAAGGTATGAATATTGAAATTCTGCCCCCCCAGATTGTTGGGAATATCCACCCGAAAACTCACCTGAACGGAATCCCTCACCGCCAGCGGGGGAAAGCGCAGAAAAAGGGAATCGGTAACCGCATCATAACTCCAGGTGGCGATGGTGGGAAAAACGGTGTATTCATCCGGGGTGGGAGGAGTGGTACGGTTGATAAAGAAGTAGGAAATCCCATCCACCTGAATGGTATCCACAATGGAAATGACATTGTTGAAGGGGTTTTTGATCCGCACCACATCGGCGTTAGCCATCCGGGAAAGGGAGGTTACTGCGGCGGTGATGCTGTTCACCTTCAGGCGGAATTTCTGGGCCACCTGCCCGGCGGATACCGCAGTGGGGTTCAAGGTGGTCGTGGCCGTCAACGCCGCCGAAGGGTAGAATAGAATGGCGAAGCTATCTGAGAGCGCTTGCTGATTAAACGAGTATAGCAGACTGTCGGAGACGGTGAGGTTGGAAAATCGGATGCCGATGGTAGCGCTTTTGCCCCGCTCATCAGGGCTTGGTAATGCTCCCAGCAAATACTGAAATTTGATAATGTTGGTGGATTCATACAGGATGACTTCAAAGGTTACGGTACCCCCACCGTTCACCTCCATATCCTGATAGCCGATGACGGCCTGGCGAAAGGGCGCGGTGCCTCGCACATCGCTATAAATCTGAGAAGTGGCCACAAATTTGAGGTTATCCCAGAAGGCCGCAATCAGAGAATCCGGCTGCCCGGCACGCGCCAGATCGTCGTTGCCCGGAAAACTGGAAACTCCGTAATTGTGAAAGGTGATATACCCGTTGGTGCTCACATACAGGGTGGTAAAGGGCTGATTATAAAAATAGAAGGTAAAAGGAAGGGTAACCGCATAGACGGTATCGTGATTGGTGCTGGTACTGTTGAGAACGGTACCCGAGAGGGGAATCCATTTAAAATCCACATGCTGGCTGTCGGCCCAGGCCAATCCTGCCGGGGAAGGGCCGCCTTTGTCGGCCAACACCAGAACCGGAATGAACCAGAAGATTACCAGCAACCAGCGCAGATAGGGTCGAACTGCCTGCATATATCGATCCACAGGTTAAGGTTTAATTTCTACCCTGAGTTCCTTCAGCAACGGCAAATTTTCCGGGGGCATCCCGGGGACGACCGCGCTTTCGTAAATACGCAGGTACATGGGGGCGGCTGTTTCGGCCATCGGTACCAGGCGCAGGTGGATGAGCGAGGTAGAGGTCAGGGAAGGCTTTAGGTTCCGGATATCCACCACTACCAGGCCGGATTTTTCCTCGTCATACCAGTGCACCACGGGAAAATCAACCGCTGGCGCCGGCTCTCGACTCCGCCGCAGCCATACCGCCCGCCCATCCAGTTCCACGGCGCGCAGGGCCAGCGCTCCCCCCAGTGTGTCCTGCACGATCAGATAGCGACTTTCCCCGCCAAGCTCCCCCACAGAAAGGGGAAGGTCAATCCCTTCGGTTAGTGCCGTTGTGGTAAATGTAAGCGTTTCCTGTGCCCATCCGGTGGCGCTCATCCACAATCCCAGAATGAGAGGTAGAACGCTCCGGTACAGGCGTAAACCCCGGTTCCAGTTCATCCCATGTTTTCCTGAATTTGGTTTTGGTGAAGCCGGTTGGTTGGTTTTGGGCAATCCGTTGCCATGCTCCCCCGGTGATGCCTTTTCCCTCGGCGATTGGTGTCGTAGATTATACAGAAATCCCCTTTAGATAACAGTGATCTAAGTCCAAATGGCGCAACCTCAACCCGCCGAATTAACGAAATATAATCTCTTGATCCCGGAAAATGGGTGTTTGCCGTCTACCGGTAACAGAAATGCCTCCATCATTCGGGCCCCATGATCGGTTTAAAAAACATTCACCAATGTGTTTTACAGGGCAATAGAACTTTTGCGATCATGCTATTGTTTTTTATCTACTTTCACAATTGCAGAGGTGATGCTTCTGGAGCCGGATGATGCAATTCTATACAGTTTTCCTGAATCGAATACAGAAAAATATTCGCCTCCGGGGTAGACATGGTGATAATTATCACAGGAACATTGGTGAGGAAAGAAAGGGGGAGCGTTGTTATCGCCCAATGAAGATGCAACTCTCGCCCGCCGATCCCCCATGGCCTTCCCTGTGCCTCCTTTCGTGGAGTATCCATTCCGACGGCTAAATATAGAAGGTAAACCCGGCAAAACAAACCGCTATGTTTGAAATCGCTCACCGACCAAAAGGGAATTGCATTCAACAAACCGGGACATTATCTTTCAGCGTCAAGCCGGCCCGGATATTTTTCACGGATGGTCAAATTGTCACGCCAGGAATAAGGCTTTCTCTGTAATCCGAATCCCGAGGAGGGCTTACCATGAAACGCTGGTTTGGTGTCCTGATTCTGATGGGATGGATTGCCGGAGTTCAGGCGCAGCTTCCCTGGTCAGCTCCGGAATTGCTGGTCAATACGGTAGGGGAGAACCTGAGTCCCCAATTCGTGCGTGGCGATGCCTTCGCCA
This sequence comes from uncultured Calditrichaceae bacterium, assembly GCA_964416895.1. Taxonomy (GTDB): domain Bacteria; phylum Calditrichota; class Calditrichia; order RBG-13-44-9; family J075; genus CAYQGB01. Next base: position 4,537 of record CAYQGB010000007.1, on the reverse strand, counting down.
TACTCGATTTTCAGTTGCCCCATATTCTGCTGTGGGAACGCCGCCATCCGGATCACTCCCGCATCTTTCTGAAGGATTTCACCCACCCGAATCAAGAGGTTCCTCTCACTCCCGCCGTTACCGGAGTGTATGTTACCCATCCCCGGGGAACCTTCATAGTGCGCTCCCACCCCGACAGCACCATCCTGCTGATCGTATGGCAATCCAATGAGAACGGGAACGCGGATCTGTTTTCCGGGGAGTATCGCAACGGGGAACTCACCCATATCCGTCAGATCACCACGTCACCGGAGAGGGATCGCAACGCGGATCTGTTCGTTACCGGGCTGGTGTGGGAAAACAGCCGCAGCATCTATTTCAGCCGCTATAATCCGGATGCCCATAGCTGGAGCACCCCTCTGCGCCTGGACAGTCTGAGCTGCGCCCACCCGGCGCTTTCCGGGCAATACGACGGCTTCACGGTGGTTTACGAAAAAACGGTGACTTCCGGGGTCGCCATCGCGCGGCTCACATCCGGTTCCGGGGGACAGCAATGGGGGTCATCGTACATCTGGTCTGCCGGGGGTGAAAATCACCTCCCCCGTTTTGCCCGGGGGCTTCCGTTTATTCCCATGTGGGAACATCGAGATGGAGGAGATTGGGATATCGCCGTGGGTCGGGATTGGTTCGGCAGCAGCCCGGTACGGTTCAGCGCTGCGGATGAGCAGCACCCTGCCGGGGCGGAGAATCCCATTGTGCAGGCCTCCCGACCGCAAAATCCGGTGGATATCTGGACCATGTATCTGGCCTTTCAAAGCAACGAATCCGGGGATTGGGAAATTTACGTCAATGACTTTCCCTACGACGGCAACACCCTGCGCAACATTTCCCAACATCCCGGATGGGATGGAAACCCGGTGGTGTCGGAGTTTTCCCCGGTGGATATGGGCCTTTATCGCAGTCGGCTTTGGGTGGCCTGGGAGCGCATTGAAAACGGGGTGTCTCAAATCTGGGGGAGTTTTACCGAAGTGGATCTGGTGGGGATTCCGCCGGAGCCTCGTCCGGTAAGCGAACGTTTTGAACTGTATCCCAATTATCCCAACCCGTTCAATCCCACCACCACCATCACTTTTTACCTCTCGCAGGCCTCCCACAGCACCCTGGAGGTTTTCGATCTCACCGGGCACAAGATAAAGACGCTGGTGAACCGGCGTCTTCCGGCAGGCTATCATACCGTGCAGTGGGATGGAACCAATGACGCCCCGACGCCTGTCCGGGTGACCAGCGGGGTGTATCTGTATCGGTTGCAGGTGGGAGATCAGGCAAAAGTGCGGAAGATGGTGTTGATACGGTGACCGGGTTCCGTGGTACAGGGGTTAAGATTGCGGTTGGGTCTGGTAATTCGAACCTCGAGCGGATGGCCGAAGACGCAGGAGCGCCTCATCTTCCCTTCCCCCGCCCCGACCGCGTCGAGCGCAGGCAGGCGCGGGGGAAGAAGAAAACGGAGACACCGGGATGAAAATCAGCGATAGAGGGCGAGTCGGAAGGCTCGCCTTACTGTTGTTTGCGCCGGTAGTGGATATTCCAGATATCCTCCCAGGTCTGGCCGCCGTCCGCGGAGCGCTGCCAGTCCCAGTCCAGGGCATCCGGGGTAATGTTGCGGAACACCATCCGGGAGATGTAGGTGGTGCCGTTTCGCCGGTAAGGTTCGGTGCGCAGTTCCATAACTCCGTCTTTAAAGGTTCCGGTAAAGGTGAGGTAACCGCCACGGTTGTCCACCCAGGTTTGTCGCCACACCCGGGCGGCGGCGTCGTAGGCGGAGAAACTGTGCCCGTAGAAATTTCCCTCCGGAAAGGCGAACGACTCCTGAATGATGCAGCCATCGAGGATACGGGTCACCACGTTGGTTCCGTGCCCACGGGTGCCGGCCGGGCCGCCGAATTGCTCCGCCGGCCAGCTCAACTCCCATTCCCCCAGCCAAAAGTCAAATTGCCGCCCTTCCGGCAGATCACAGGGGCGCGGCCGGGAATCGCCCTGACCGATGGCCCACCCGCTCCCCAGAAGGAAAAAGGCCATCAGAGCGAGGATTTTCCACGATTGTGTATTCATAACATACCTCCGTTGCCGGGCATCCGTATCCCATCGGGCAAGAGGTTACCGTTTCCCCCCGTCGGAAACCGTTTGCGCCCGGAGGGGGATTCCCGGTGGTTCTGGTTCATGGGAGAATTCCCTTTATCGCAGTGGTCTTTTCAAGACCCGGAAAATAGGTATGCCGCGGCCGTTGTGCAACCACTCAATTTCAATCTGTACCGGCCCGATATTTGCACGCATCGGGAACTAAATACCGATTTTGCCAGAAAGGCAGATCAGGAGTACGATTGACCGGAAATCATACAGGGGGCGCCATGACATTTCAACAATATCTCAATCGCTGCACCGAGAAGGTCATCCAGATTATCAATCTGGCGGTGACCGAATACATTGAGCAGAAGCAGGAGATTTTCACGCCGGAGATGATCCTGCTGGGCATGATCGCCCACAAGAACTCCGGACTGTTCAAGATTTTTGAGGAGGCGGGGTATCCTCCAGAGGAGACGGTAAGCAAGCTGATGGACTTGCTGTATAACCGCCAGCAGTTGCTGCCGCGCCATTCGCAGCAGGGGGTGCAGCAGGTCAGAATCTCTCCCGATGTGGAGGAGTTGTTTCGCATTGCCCTGGAAATTGCCGGGGAATTTCAGGACAAATACATCGGGGAGGATGCCCTGTTTCTGGCCATGTTTCGGGCGCCGTCGGAGGATTTACGCCGCATTCTCCACGAGGCCGGCCTGGAAGAGGAAAGAATCCGGGCGGCCATCAAATCCCTCCGCAAGGGGCGCCGCATTACCGATAAATCCGCCGAATCCAAAGTGGATGTGCTAAAGCTCTACACCACCGACCTTACCGAAATGGCCCGCAAGGGGTTGCTGGATCCGGTGATCGGGCGGGAAGAAGAGATCATGCGGGTCATCGAGATTCTTTCCCGGCGGAAGAAGAACAACCCCATCCTGATCGGCTATCCGGGGGTGGGCAAGACGGTGATCGTGGAAGGGCTGGCGCAACGCATCGCCGCCGCCGATGTGCCGGAAACCCTGCTGGACAAACGGATTCTGCAACTGGATATGTCGGAAGTGGTGGCGGGGGCCAAGTTCAAAGGAGAATTCGAGGAGCGGGTCAAAGCCATCAAAGACGAGATCATCAGTGCCGCCGGTTCCATTATACTGTTCATCGACGAGACCCACACGGTGGTGGCCAGCGGCGATCCCGGAGGCGTCAGCGCTTCCAACATCCTCAAACCGGCCCTGGCCAAAGGGGAGTTGCAATGCATCGGCGCCACCACCTTCCAGGAATACAAAAAATACATCGAAGCCGATAAGGCCCTGGAACGCCGATTTCAGCCCATCATTGTGGAAGAGCCCTCGGTGGAGGAGACCATCACCATCCTCAAGGGGCTGAAAGAGAAATACGAGAAACACCACGGAATCCGGTACGACGATGAAGCCCTGGTGATGGCGGCGCGGCTGTCGGAACGGTATATCTCCGACCGGTTCCTTCCCGATAAAGCCATCGACGTGATGGATGAGGCGGGAGCCCGGAAGCGGTTGCAGGTGATCTATGTGTCACCGGAAATCCGCAAGCTGGAAATGGAAAAGCAGCGACTGAAGGATGAGCAACTGGCCTACTACGAAAAGGCCGATTTTGAAAACGTGGCCCTGCTTCAGCAAAAGATTTCCATCATCAACGAAGAACTCAATCAATTGCGGCAGAAGAGCCAGCAGGAACGCCAGACGGCCAAAAGCCTGGTGACCCCCGACGATGTGGCCGAGGTCATCCATCGCTGGACCGGCATCCCCATCCAGCGGGTGCTGACCTCAGAAGCGGAAAAATTGCTCCACATGGAAGAGAATCTCCACCAGCGGGTGGTGGGACAGGAGATGGCCATCGCCGCCGTCAGCGACGCCATTCGCCGCAACCGCGCCGGGCTGAAGGATCCCAACCGCCCCATCGGGGCATTTCTATTCCTCGGCCCCACCGGCGTGGGCAAAACCGAACTGGCCAAAGCCCTGGCGGAATTCCTGATGGACGATGAGAAGCGGATCATCCGCCTGGATATGTCGGAATACATGGAGCCGCATACCGTCTCCCGCCTGATCGGCTCGCCTCCCGGATATGTGGGCTACGGCGAAGGCGGTCAGCTCACCGAAGCAGTCAAACGCAATCCCTACTCGGTGGTCTTGCTGGATGAGATCGAGAAAGCCCATCCCAATATCTTCAACGTGCTGCTGCAAATCTTCGACGAGGGCCACCTGACCGACGCCCAGGGGGTAAAGGTCTCGTTCAAGAACACCATTATCATCGGCACTTCCAACATCGGCGCCCACGAGATTGCCCGGGATGTCAAGCGGATCGGGTTCGAGACCTTCGAGGATAACGAGAAGACCTACGAAGAGATGAAAAATCTGGTGATGAGCGAGGTGAAAAAGATCTTCAAGCCGGAGTTCATCAACCGGCTGGATGACAT
>CAYQGB010000006.1:0-39559 GCA_964416895.1 uncultured Calditrichaceae bacterium | reverse complement strand
TACAGGAGCGCTCTGATCCCTGGGATATTATTGTCATCGGCGGGGGGGCTACCGGGCTGGGCGTGGCGGTGGATGCGGCCAGCCGGGGATACGTCACCCTGCTGCTGGAGCAGCACGACTTCGCCAAAGGCACTTCCAGCCGCAGCACCAAACTCATCCACGGTGGGGTGCGATACCTGCAGCAGGGAAACATCTCCCTGGTGCTGGAGGCCCTGCACGAGCGAGGCCTGTTAATCCACAACGCCCCCCATCTGGTCAGCCATCAATCGTTCATCGTGCCCAGCTATGAGTGGTGGGAAGGCCCCTTCTACGGGGTGGGGCTGAAGGTGTACGACCTGCTGGCCGGCAAACTGGGGCTGGCGCCCTCCCGGCGGCTTTCCCGGGAGGAAACCCTCAGCCGTATTCCCACCCTGGAGCCGAAAGGACTGCGCGGCGGGGTAATGTATTACGACGGCCAGTTTGACGATGCCCGCCTGGCCATCAGCCTGGCCCTCACCGCCGCCGACCACGGAGCGGTGCTGCTCAATTACATGAAGGTGGTGGAGCTGCGAAAATCCGGAGGGGTCATCGAGGGGGTGAAGGCCGAAGATCGGGAGAGCGGCCGGATATATGAAATCCCCGGTCGGGTGGTCATCAACGCCACCGGCGTATTCGCCGACACCATCCTGCAAATGGATGACCCGGAAGCCCGGCGGATCATCGCTCCCAGTCAGGGGGTACATCTGGTGCTGGATAAGGCGTTCCTGCGTAGCGATTCGGCCATTCTGGTTCCCCACACCGCCGATGGGCGGGTGCTGTTTGCCGTGCCCTGGCACGGTCGGGTGGTGGTGGGCACCACCGATACCCCGGTAGAAACGCCTTCGCTGGAACCGCTTCCCTTTGAGGAAGAGATCGACTTCATTCTGGAACATGCCGCCCGTTACCTCACCCGCCATCCCACCCGCGCCGACGTGCTCAGTATGTTTGCCGGATTGCGCCCGCTGGTCAGTCCCGAAGGGCAGCGGGACACGGCGGAGATTTCCCGGGATCACCATCTGGTGGTCTCCTCTTCCGGGCTGGTCACCATCGCTGGGGGGAAATGGACCACCTACCGCAAGATGGCCGAGGATACCGTGGATCAGGCCATCCTGGTGGGGGATCTGCCGGAACGCCCCTGCGGCACCCGAAACCTTCCCATCCACGGATGGAAAAAGCCGGTGAACTGGCACGACCCCCGGCACGTGTACGGCACCGATGCCGGGGCCATCGAAGCGCTTGTGCGACAACAGCCGGAACTGGGAGAATTGCTGCATCCCCGATTGCCATACCTGAAAGCAGAGGTGATACACGCCGTTCGGCGGGAAATGGCCCGAACGGTGGAAGATGTACTCTCCCGGCGTACCCGTGCCCTGCTGTTAGACGCCCGGGCGGCCATGGAAGCGGCTCCCACCGCCGCCCGGCTGATGGCCGAAGAACTGGGCTGGCCCCCGGAAAAAGCCGAGCAGGAAGTGGAAATGTTTTGTACACTGGCCCGGGGATATGTACCCGGATAATCTTTTTTCCCGCAACAAGAAATAACTGAAGGAGGAACCGATGCGTATCGAAGACAAATATCCGGACGTGCTCCAGAATCTGGAATTTGCAATTGTTCAATTTTATCGGGAAAGGTATCCGGAACTGACCGATTACGGAGTGATGCGGGTTCTGGAGGCGCTTATTGATCGGTACTCCAAAGAACAGGTCCACAAACCCCCTCGAAATTTCAATCTGTCTTCAGAAGAGGAAGAGTTATATCAGTTATTGAGTGATATAAGCGAATGGCGATTGGGACGCGCATCGCTTACCGTAAACGGATTGGAAGATTTCCCAAAGGAAGCGCTGGGGATCGGTGAAAAAACGTCTATCCCATTGGAAGATCTGATATTATGCCTCAAACGCCTGTTGAAATCGGTGCACAAATGGAATAAATCCGGTGGTCGCCGAGGATATTTAACGTTTATCAGCAACTTTATGGAAGGAGGGTTTTAAGCACCGGAAACATCGGTTGCCTGATAACGCTCTCTACCGATGAAAACAAAGGGATACAACTTTTTGCGATTTGATTTCTCCCAAGTAAAGGCTATATTAAAAGATAGACCTTCTACGGAGGAATGGTGCTATGCGTTTTCTTATCGGGGTGCTCTTTATCGGGTTGTTGGTTTCCATGCCCCTTGTTGCTCAAACTGATGTACCGTTTACGGAATTCAAATTCGGCTTTCTGGATCCGGAAGATACCGGTTCAGGAAACCTGATCGGGATCAGTACCGGGCGACGCATCGATAACCGGCTGTTCTGGGGACTGGAAGTCAATTACTTTCGAACCGTGTATCAGCAGGTCACCACCATCGCCGATACCATTCTGGGAGGCGCCGGGGTCAAAACCAAGCAATTGGAATTGAAATTCACCACCACGGTGATTCCCATTTTCCTGAAGCTGGATTACGAGTTGAAGTTAGGGCCCCGAAGTCCGTTTTATTTCCGGGCTTCCGGCGCTCTGGGATGGGAACTTATCTGGAACAACGAGAACAACTTTTTGCAGGACATTGAGCGCACCCGGTTCTTCCAGGGGTTGGGCTGGCAGCTTACCACCGGCCTGGGAATCCGGATTAGCGACAAAGGCCTGCTGTTTGTGGATGCCATCTACAACAACGCAGTCGCCAGCCGCAACCGGGAGCGTAACGAACTGGGGCTTCCCATTTTTCAAGAAATTGACGTCTCCGGCTTTGGCTTCAAAGCCGGGATCAACATCGTGGGACTGGGATTTTAGCTAAAACGGAACCGGAGGGAAATATTCAGCGGCCATTGATCGGAAAGGAACCACCCCACGGTAAGGAACAGAGACGCATGGGCAAAGACCGGTTAAGTCCCCGTTTGGGAATTGGATTTGTTCTCAAATCCATTGCTTTTGTGGGAACGATTCTCCTGTTGCAGGCTTGTGCTTCCCGGCTTCGGACCCCGCCGGTGGGAAAGCCTTCCGCCGAACCCCAGATTCGGGTATGCATCGCCGAGAACATTCAGGAAGGAGAACTCGCTTTTCAGGGCGAGTATCTGCTACGCCTGGAAGAGGCCTACTACCGCCTCAATGAAGAGATCGGGCCTCTGCGGATTTTTCGTCAGGGCGACTTATTGATCATCAAAAATGATCGGCGGTATTTCCAGTTAATGCCCGGCCAGCTGGTGGTCTTCCGACCGGTGTATCCCGCCCATACTTTCCGGTGGAACGGTACCCCCTATTCCGGAGAACTGGCAATCTATTTTGACGAATCCCGCCTTTTGGTGATCAATACCCTGCCCATGGAATCCTATCTTCGGGGGGTGGTGCCGTTTGAAATTCCCACCATGCAGAAAGAATACAAAAGCGCGGTGTATGCCCAGGCCATTGCCGCCCGCACCTATGCGACCTATCGCCTGGCCAACCCGGTGGATGAATTTTACGATTTAAAAGCGGATCATAACGATCAGGTCTATCAGGGGCTTTCCCGGCGCAGTGCCCTGGCCGATCAGGCCATCGTGGATACCCGGGGATGGATCCTCACCCGGGGGGAATATCCGGAACTCACCCAATATCATTCCACCTGCGGAGGCGTGCTGGAAACGTCCCCGGATACCGCCGGGGTTCTGGCGGTGCCGCAGGGAAGTGTGATGTACGATCAACTCGAGGGAGAGGATAACTGCAAGGTCTCTCCCCTGTACCGGTGGGTGGAAATCCGGGACATCAACACCTTGCTGTTAAACCTGGCCCGGGAATTCCACATCGACTCTACCCGGGTGATGTACTGGCTGGAGAACGGATTTGATCTGGAAGTGGATGTTACCGGGCGTTCGCCCGGCGGGCGGGTAACCGGATTAACCTTCCACCTGGATGATGAAACGTATACCGCGGAAGGATACCGGGTTCGCCGGGTATTGGCCAACGACCACCACGAGCCGTTGCCGGGGAATTTCTTTTTTCTCCGGGAATCTCCCGGGCATCCGGAAAAGCTGTACATTTTCGGGGCCGGGGCCGGCCACGGGCGGGGGATGTGTCAGTGGGGCGCCATTGGAATGGCCTTGAAAGGAAAGAGTTATCAGGAAATTCTCCAGTTCTACTATCCCAATCTGAAATTAACCCAGGCCTACTGAGAAGGGAAAAATCCGGTGATCCGAGCATACCCGTTTTTCAGGATAGCCTTTCTCCTTGTGTTTCTGTGGGGATGGTTTCCCATTCAGGCACAGTTGCCGGAAGAGATCAAAGAGTTTCTGTACAGCCGGGAATTTTCGGAGTTGTTGCAGCGGTACAAGCAGGAGCACGTTTCCCTGAGCAGCAAGGGTCGTAAAGCGGAGGCCCTGGCCGCCCGCCCCTATCATACCGTTCGGGGCTGGCGGGTGCAGGTGTTTGCCGGCAGTTCGCTGAAAAATGCCGAGCGCATCGCCTCCCGGCTGCGCGCCCTGCGGCTGGACTCGGTGTATGTGGTAGAAGGCCCGGTCGGCCTGTACAAGGTGCAACTGGGCAATTTTGAAACCCGCCAGGCCGCCGAAGAATTTTTAAACCGCTGGCGACATACCGAATTAAAGGGGGCCTGGGTCACCGAGACGGAAATTCACCTTTCCCGGAGGCGTACTCCGGCTCCGCCGGATACCTCGGCTCAGGCGGTGCTGATGCCCAATCCCCCCCATCCCCCCAAAGCACTCTATTATGCCATTCAGGTGTTCGCCACCGGCGACCCCGCCAAAGCCACCCGCATCAAGCAGGCGCTGGAACAGAAGTTAGGCGAGCCGGTACTGATTCTACAGCGGGATTCTCTGTGGAAGGTGCTGGTAGGAAAATTTCGGGATCGAGAAGCGGCTAAAAAGCTGTTAGAACGGCTGCGTCGCCAGCAATTTACCGATGCCTGGATCACCCAGTTCGTTTCTTCCTGAACCTGTTCCTTTTCCGCGCTTCACCCGGTAGGCTTACCCCTCTACCGAGATTTCCAACCCCAGGGCCTCACCGAGCATTTCCAGATACCTCTCTCCGAAATGCTCCCTGCCGATTTCGGACAGAAGCAGGGGCAATGCTTCTCGCATCCGTTCGGGAACATCGGTAAACAGGCGATTTTCCAGGAGTCGGTGCTGCATTCGGGCGGCAGCCCGTAACTCCTGAATCAGGATATGGCGATAGATTTCCCGCCGCCGCGACCCGCCGTACGATTGAAGGCGAGAAAGTTCTCCGATCAGCGTCTGCCAGAAATCCGGGGAGAACAGCTCTTCCGCCAGGCGCCGTTCTCGAGGGCTGTGCAATTCCCCCTGAGATTCGCTACCGTGTTTGCGAAGCAGGCGATGGAGCAGTTCCACTTTATGGCGCAGGGTGGTGGGAAAATCCGCCGGTGGGGCGTCTTCCCGTCGCCGTATCTGCTCCTCCGGGAGATCGAAAAATACTCCCCCGCAGGTAAACTGAATCTTGCCTTCGTCCAGTTCAAACAGGCGGGCATCGGCAGTAACCCCTTCCTGAAAATCGTACGCCCCGTACAGATGGAGGGTCAGGTAGGGAGTTTGCCCCACCACGTTGCCCATTTGATGGATGAGATCGTGCCCCACCGCCAGCACCGTGCCCGGCGGACACTGCTCCCGGGAGCGGGTGGTCAACACCCCCTGATCGATCACGAAGGTGGCATGTTCTGCCGGGCCAAACAGCTTCACCGCTCCCCACTGGGTGTAGCCGTGATCGTGGATGGCCGACATATCTCCATCCACCCAGGACATAACCATCAACTCAAAGTAGCCTCCGTCGTACACCAGCTTGCGACCGTAAGAATCGGCCACAGGGTGCTCAAAATCCGCCCAGGGAAGAAGGGCTTCCGGGGGAATCTGGATTTGCTCCAGAATCCGCCTGGCCACCCCCGGGGTCATCCGCTCTTCCCGGCGGATGGCCTCGACGACTTGCTGCAAACAATCGGGTAATGTATCGGGCATAAGAATACCTCCTGATAAAATGGTGTATAGTGGTCTTTCTCGAGGCGACACGTCAATCCACGGGAACATCCCGCAGCCGCTTGCTCTGATCGTAGGGGAAGATGTGAATGATGTTGCCTTCTCGAATTTGTTCCTGAATTCGCCGCCAGAACTCCACCTCAAAGAGATCCCCATGATAGCGGAAGAAGACCTCTCGCAACTCCCCTCGCAATTCGATGAAATGGGAAAATTCGCCGGGGAAGATGTCGTGCTCTTCCACCACGAACCAGGGTTCATCGGCAAGCTCCAGATCCGGATCCGGGGGGCGGGGGGGATGGCGGAAGTTGCACTCGGTGAGCAAACAGAGTTCGTCGTAATCGTAAAAGATCACCCGCCCGTGCCGGGTGACCCCAAAGTTTTTTAACATCATGTCGCCGGGGAAAATGTTGGTGCAGGCCATGTCCTTGATGGCGTTGCCGTAGTCGATCACCGCTTCCACGGCGGCTTCCATATCCGCCTCTTCCACGTAGATGTCCAGGGGGATCATCCGCCGCTCCACATAGGCGTGGTGGATGATCACGTGCTCTCCGTCGATGGCCACCGTGCGGGAAGCCTCTCGCTGTAACTCCTCCAGCAGTTCCTCCGAGAACCGGCGGCGGTCAAACTTCAGGTGCTCGAATTCCTGGGCATCCACCAGTCGCCCGGCCCGGTCGTGCTTGAACACCAGATGGTATTTGGACATCACCTCCTGGCGGGTCACCCGTTTGGGATAGGCAAAGCGATCCCGGATCACCTTGAACACCAGATCATAGCCGGGCATGGTAAACACGATCATTACCATCCCCTTCTTCCCCCGGGCAACCTCGAATTTGTCGTCGCTGAGAGAGAGGTAGTTCAGCAGGTCCCGGTACAGCTCCGTCTTGCCGTGTTTGTTGAATCCCAGGGAGATATACAGCTCGGCGATGCGCTTGCGGGGCATGAAGGTTTTTAAGAACCGCACCAGGTCATAGGGGCGATCCACCTGCACATGAAAATAGGAGCGGGTGAAGCTGAACAGGATGCTGACCTCGCTTTCGGTGAGCAGCACCGCATCCACGAAGATGCCTGTGGGGGAATGGTGCAGGGCCAGCACGAAGGGGAACATGTGCGAGCCGCTGAACATTCGCCCGATCAGGTAAGCGCCCTTGCCCCGGTAAAATACCGAGCGGATCATTTCGGTGCGTTCCACTACTCGTAAAGCGCCGATGCGTCGCAGATGGGCCTCCACTTTTTCCGCCACCAACCGGGCGTCTCGATCCAGATCTTCATAAGGCGCCCGGAAGGAATAATCTTTCAGAATGGTCTTCACCAATTCCGGCAACGCCGAGATATGCTGGTAGGTGTGATACACCGGATGGCGGGCGGAAGTCGGGGGCGTTTCAAAGTCAGTATCCACGAATTCGATTCGGGGATCGACGCCCACAGTGGCAAAGATGCGCCGGGTGGCGGAATTGAAGAAAGTCTCCGCCAGTTCCCAGTCCTCCAGTTCGGTGATCAGGCTGGAATACACCGCCTTGATCCCGGCCCAGATCAGCTTCTCCTGCACCCGATCATCCAGCAGTTCCCGCAGATCCGTTTCCAGGCGATCCACCACCGCCTTGTATAAATCCAGTCGTTCGGCGGCGTCGGTTTGCACCCCTCGCCAGTCCCGCCGCTCAAATCGCTCCTGACTCCGCCGGGTGATGGCCTTGAACTCCTTGCGGTAGGTGTTAAAGGCGGAAAAGATCACCCGGGCGCCCAGGTTGGCCAGGCGGCTACCGGTAAGGCGGGTGGTGGAAGTGGCATTGTGGGTCATGGCCGCACCCCGTGCTCTCTGAAATGCTTTCTGCTTCGACCGGATAACAATCTTCTTGAAAGTTGATCCGGAACTGCTCATCTCCGGATTGTCAAAAAATAGTCACGGAGGGCCAAAATCCAAAACAGGATTCAAAATAGGATTCCCCCTCCCCCCAAATTCCCCGGATTTAATCTTTTCCCCTGAAAATCATACACGACTGTCAACATTTCATCCCTCAGCGTTAGAAAAGGCCTGCTCAAATCGTTTACCTTCCTTCTGGAATCAAACTGGTTTTCTATCCAGGCAATTAACCGGACTATTTCATTGACCAGGAACGAAAAAACGACCGGAATGCTACATTTGTGATATTTTTTGCGCTATCTCCGGGAGACCCCCTCCTGTTCAATGAACTACTTTTACCCGAGGTTTGAAATTGAAAGCGTACCCCAATTTTACTCAAGTGAAAGGAGGTGGCTTATGACACGTCTTTTCCTCTTTTTGGAGATTGCCGGGAAGGGGTTATCCCTTTGGCGGAACGCCCCCGATTTACGGGTGGCCAAACCTGCTGCCCGGTTTGCTTTGATTTTGGGTATCCTGCTGTGGTGTTTGGGAAATCTCCAGGCACAACAGTGGCCGGTGGAAGTCATCGCAGCCGATCTTCATGCGCCCATGGCGGCAACCGGTGACTTCGATCGGGATCGGGATACGGATGTTTTGTCACGGGATGCCGACAGCCTGATCTGGTACGAAAACCATTTCGGAAATTGGGTACGGCATACCATTGACATCGGATTTCCTGCTCAGGTTCCGGGTTCCTATATGGTTCTGGATGTGGATAACGATGGCGATCTGGATTTTACCGTTCTGGCGCTAACCTTCGGCGGCGAATTTTCCTGGTATGAAAACCGGGACCTTGCTGCGGAGTGGCGAAAACACACCATTGCCGCTTCCCTGAATTTTCCCGGTCGCGCACGTTCGAGCTTTGGCGACCTTGATGGAGACGGAGACCTGGATGTTGCCCTTCCTGTCTTCGGGGATGGGCGGCTACTATGGTTTGAAAATCTCGGTAGCGGCATGGCCTGGCAGGAAAGAGAGGTTGCTTTCATCGGCAGTGAAGCCCTCTGGACAACCCTGGCGGATATTGATGGAGACGGAGATCCGGATATTGTCGGGGCCAGATATACGGAAGGCAGTATTCAATGGTATGAAAATCAGCTGCCCAATCCATCCTGGCCGGCTCATGTGATTGCCCATCTGCCCGGCACCTCTTTGGGCGAATGCGCAGACTTAGACGGAGATGGAGATAAGGATCTGATAACCGCCAGCAATATGAGCAATACCCTGGTGTGGTTGGAAAACCCCACCTGGATCCAGAACACCATTCTGAGCGAACATTCGGGGGTGTGGTTGGGGCCGGTGGGCGACGTAGATGGCGACTCCGATCCCGATGTCAGTTTTGGAGGTTTTACCGGCCTGGGCTGGAGCGAAAACCAGGGGGCGGCCACCAGCTGGCACAACCAGCTCTTTCCCGGAGCCGGGAATAGCGACATGTTGCCTTTCTCGGTGGCAGATATGGATGGGGATGGTGACGCCGATCTGAGCGTGGTGGTCATCCGCTTTCAAGCCAATCGGAGCGAAATCCGCTGGTATGTCAACCCCTCAGGCCCGGTGAGCATCGAGGAAGATCCCCCTGGCGGCGCTCCGGCAGGCTTCCATCTGGCTCAGAACTACCCCAACCCCTTCAATCCGGTGACCAATGTGAAGTTCAGCATCGGGAATTCAGGATGGGTGACGCTGAAAATCTATACCCTGCGGGGAACAGAAGTGAAAACTCTGGTGGATGCCCGACTGTCCCCCGGTCAGTATACGGTACAGTGGGATGGTACGGATCAAGCCGGTCATCGGCTTCCCAGCGGAATGTACTTCTACCGGTTGATCAACGCCGGAGAAGTGCAAACCCGGAAAATGGTGCTGATGAAATAGTGGAATCAGGGAGGTTTTGCGCCCGCCATCCGTCGGAATCCTCTCCCGGTAATTCCGGCGGATGGGGCGAATACACCGATAACTTAATCATTTTCAATCTTTTCAGACTCCCTGGGAGGGAGGTTACTGTGAAGGTACTCTTGAGCATATATCTCATCGCCCTCATTGGTGCGGATGTTCTCCGGGCGGATATTCACCGGATCCCCCGGGATTATTCCTCCATCCAGGAAGGCATCAACGCCGCCGCGATGGGCGATACCGTATTGATTGCTCCGGGGGTGTATTATGAAACCATTGACCTGCAGGGAAAAGCCCTGGTGCTCGGCTCCTTTTTCCTGATACGGAACGACACCTCTTACATCTCAACCACCATTATCGACGGAGCAAACCGGGGGAGTGTGGTGACCTTTTCCGGTGGAGAAAACCACACCACCCACCTGATAGGAGTCACGGTACGAGGAGGTTCCGGCACCCTCCGCAATTACAGCGGCGTCAAACCTTTTCATTATGGCGGGGGAATTTTCTGTGAAAACACCTCTCCGACGTTAGCACACCTGATCATTACGAGTAATCATACCGGCGGCGGGGGAGGCATATTCCTGAAAAACTCCCATGCCCTGCTCCATGATATTGACATCCGGGAAAACTCTGCCCTTTCCCCGATTTGGGAAGCGCCCAATGTGGGTGGGGGAATGCTGGTGTGGGATTCGTCTCCCTTACTTCAGGAAGTGAATGTTAGCCATAACCACTGTGAGATTGCCGGAGGCGGCCTTTACCTGTTGAATTCCAGCCCCATGTTCCGAAATCTTTCGGTAACCGACAATCGGAGCTTGCAATGGGGCGGGGGGATCTTCTGTGACTCCCATTCTCGACCCGTTCTCATCAATGTAACTCTGGCCGGAAACGAAGCCGCAAGGGAAGGTGGGGGCCTTGCGGTGTTTAATGATGCTCATCCGATTCTTTTTAACTCGATCCTGTGGTACAATTCTACTCCTCAGGTTTATGCCCTACCCGGCGCCTCGCTCAATTCTCTAACTGTGGCCTATTCTAATGCTCAGGGAGGCATTTCAGCCCTTTCCGGCAACACATTTCTGCGGATTGAGTGGTTGGAGGAAAACATGGATCGAGAACCGATGTTTGCAGATATGGAGGCCGGTAAGTATTACCTGCAGAGTGCCTCTCCTTGCGTTGATACAGGTTCGGAGTATGTTATCATCGAAGGGGATACGCTGCTCATACTCCCTCGGAGCAGCTACGCGGGAAAGGCTCCGGATATGGGGCGTTATGAAAGTGTGTCGTTCACGGTTGAACCGGAAGCGACCTCCGGCAAACTCCCCGCCGGGGGTATCAGGAATTACCCAAATCCCTTCAATCCCTCTACCACTATTGAACTGATTCTGTCGGAAGCGGCGGAAGTGAAGTTGGCCATCTACAACCCCCTGGGGCAGGAAGTGGCCACGCTGGTTGAAGGGCATCTTCCTCCCGGACGGCACCGCTTTGTCTGGCAGGCGGAAACCCTGCCCGGAGGGGTGTACTTCTATCGGCTGAGAAGCTCCCGGGACGTGCAAACACGCAAGATGTTGTTATTAAAGTAAATACAGAAGGTAATGGGTTTGCCGGGAATTCATGAAGAATTTCCCGACAAGTGAAGCACAGCAAAAGATGTAGATCGTGTTGTTGTAGTACCGCAGTACCAAATCCACTCATTCCAATTCATACTATGTTGGGAGGTGTATTATGAAACGCCTAATGGTCTTATTCCTTTGGGGAATGATCTGGCTCTTCAGTAGTTGTCAGGAGCAAACCCAAAACCCCATGATGTCTCCGGAGTCTCCGGAAGTTCCGGAAGCATCCCGGCTGGTAGCCGGCCCTGATGGGACGGTCATTCTGACGGACTCGGGGGAAGCGGATACTACGGATGTCGGTATTTCGCAGATTATCCTCTTGCCCGAACTGCCGGACTGGCCGGGAGATTTTTTTGTTATGGGAAATGCCACCATCTCAGATGATGTGCTGTCGGTACACGTTTCCTATACAGGATGCCGATCCCATGGATTTCAATTGGTGGCCTCTACCAAATTCAGAAATTCGATCCCACCCACTATTGAGGCCGAATTGTTCCATACCCACGTCCGGAATGTTTGCGACATATTTATCACGGAAGTGAGGAAGTTTGATTTGACCCCCTTAAAGCTATTCCTGCGTCAAAAATACGGAGGCCGTGTGCGGTGCATGGATGTGCCTATTTCTCTCCGCAGTCAAGGTTCGGAAAATCAGGTAGTCATCTATCACGTCTGCATTATGCCTGAATAAGCCTGCGAAGGGGAGACCGGGAAATTCTTCGATGGGCGACAAACCGGTCTCAGGGATCAGATCATGGCAATCCGGTTGGGGGGCTTTCTGAAGCCCCCCAACCGTTTACAGGAGTTTGTTCGGCTCAGACAATGGGGATCGAGGCGAGAAGGCCATCCATTCCTAATGTTCTTTCAAGGTTAAAGTGACGGGTTTCCGTGTCATCCTGATCCTATCGAGACGGGAGACGCATCTCCGGCCTTATGCATGGCGTTCAAGAGGATAACCCGGCATCCAAACCTTGAAGAGCACTATTACCCTCCAATTCTTTTTCCTTACCGAGCCTGCCCACCTTTCAAAAAATATTTATTTATCGAGAGAAATCCCGGTATAGTATTCTCTACAATAATCAGGAAATTTCTCGTTGATGCTGCGGTTTTACGCGGGGGTTTAGTCTCATCAGCATCCGTCATCAGTCACCGGCTGGTGAAGCCATACCGATAAAGCTTCCATCAACATTTCGGTTATTTTACACGGTTATACGGTAACCCCTCAGTCCCTTTATTGGCCCTGCCGGGATCGAACAACCGGTGATGATAAAAGCAAAGGAGAAAATCATGCTTTCGGTTACAGATATTCACAGGGTCATTTGGTGGGTTTGGTCAGGCTTAATCATTGCCGCCGCATTGAATGCCCAACCCGAAGAGCGGAAATTTGAACACTATACTGCTCAGGATACCCCCGCATGGATTGACGCTACTACTGCTACGCCCATGGCGCCTGAGGAGTACCCCTCCCCGGCGAAAAACTCCAACCGCAACGACCTGCGGAATGAGGAAAGTCCCGGGGCGATAATCACCTTCCTATCGCTCAGGGATAAGATCAAGTGGGCATACGCGGTATATGGGGTGCTGGCCCTGGTATTTCTCTATAGTATCCGCCGACTGGAAATAAATCATCGGCAGCTACGGCACTTAGCAGAACTGGAGCATGTGAAAGCGGAAAAACTTCGGGAACTGGATCGTCTGAAAGCACATTTTTTCACCAACATCTCTCACGAGTTCCGTACCCCGCTGGCACTCATTCAAGGGCTAATCCAGCAACTGCTTTGCAGAGAGTTTACCGGTGATGTGAACCGACGATACCGGTGCATCCTGAACAACTGCAACCGTCTGCTATTCCTGGTCAATCAACTCCTGGATCTTTCCCGCCTGGAAGCCAATTCGGAAAAGCTGCAAACCCGGCCTCTGAACATTGTGCCTCTCACCCGTCAATTAGTGATGGCCTTTGAATCCCTGGCCGAGATGCACAACATCCAGTTGAAATTTGAGGCCCCGGAACCGTCGATTATCGTATACATTGACCAGCCGATATATGAGAAGATTATTGTCAACCTGGTCTCCAATGCCATAAAGTTTACCCCGGATGGCGGTACGGTGATTGTGGAATGTGCAGTTCGGAATGCGCCAGTAGAAGAAAAATCCAATCTTCGCCTCCCTCCTCCGGCGCGACCGGGAGTTTCGAACTCTGCAATTATGGAACACGTTAGTATTCGCGTTAAAGACACCGGCATCGGCATTGCCCAAGAGGACCTGCCCCACATTTTCGATCGCTTTTACCGGATAAATAATACCTTTCGAGGGGAGGAAGAAGGTACCGGCATCGGGCTGGCGCTGACCAAAGAATTGGTAACATTGCACCACGGAGAAATCACGGTCAAAAGCGAACCGGGAAAGGGCAGCACTTTTGTTGTTTATTTGCCGTTGGGAAAAGAACACTTGCAGGTGGGAGAGATTGCCGACCCCAGAACCGGGGGTTCAGGATTGCCAGAAAAGCCCCTGGCGGATATCTTCGTACCCGGGATGCTTAAGTTACCGACTGAAGACAAAACGACCGCCGGAAAACGAACTGAAAAACCCGCGACCCCCAATTCACAATCCGAAATCATCCTCATTGTGGAAGATAACGCCGACATGCGTGCATATCTCCGCAGTCTCCTTGAGGGAGATTACCGAATTCTGGAAGCGCAAAATGGGGAAGAAGGGCTTCAGTGCGCTCGCCGCCAGCAACCGGATTTGATCATCAGTGACGTGATGATGCCCCATATGGATGGTTTTCAACTATGTGAAAACCTCAAGGCCGATACCCACACCAGTCATATTCCGGTGATTTTGTTAACTGCGAAAGCTATCCACCAAAGCAAGCTCCGGGGGTTGCGGATCGGGGCAGATGAGTACCTGATCAAACCCTTTGACGCTGTGGAGTTAAAACTGCGGGTGAAAAACGTTCTTGCTCAACGGCGCCAACTACGCGAGCGTTTTCGGCGGGAACTAAAAGTGGAGCCCCAGAAAGTAACCGTCACCTCCGCCGATGAAGCGTTCTTGCAGCAGGCCCTGGAAATTGTGGAAACCCACATGGGCGACGAACATTTCGACACCACCCAATTTGCCAAAGAAATCGGGATGTGCCGCAGTCAACTGAATGTGAAGCTGCGGGCGCTGACCGGCTGCTCCACCCGGGAGTTTATCCGTACCCTGCGGTTAAAACGGGCTGCACACCTGCTGGAACAGGGTTTTGGCAATGTGGCCGAAGTGGCGTATGAGGTGGGATTTAACAGTCTCTCTTATTTTGCCAAAGTGTTTAAGGAACAGTTTGGAGTATTACCGTCACAGTTCCCGGCACGAGGTACCGCAAATGCTCATGCCCATACTCCCTGATGTTGTGGGAAAAACCGGATATTTTGTTGGAACCCAATCTACGGCGGGGGTAGCCCTGACGCATAACCCGGATCATCAATACTGCACTGCCAGGGTCACATAATAGCGGCGGTCCCGGAGGGTAAGCCCTTCTAAGGCGAAATCGTCATCTAACAGGTTGCGGGCGCTCAGGTTCAGAATCAGGTTGAACCGGTGGAATTCAAAGGTTTTCCCGAAATACACATTCAGATTGGTGTAGGCAGGAATCCGTTGCTCGGAGAAGCCACCGGGATCGTTGCTGCGAATCTTGGCGATCTGTTCTCCCTCACGAAAGGCATGCAGGCGCAGGGAATAGCCTCCGTGATCCAGAAAAACGTTCAGGGTCAGCTTGCGATCATATTTGAACGGAAAGGTGGCCGGATCGGAGAAAAAGTATCGGGAGGCGCCCAACTCCATGGTCATCTTCTTGCGGAAAAGATACAGGCTGGCTTTGCCTTCAAACCCGGAGATGCTCGCGTCGGCCACGTTGTCATATACCGCAATAGGCGTTCCCGGCAGGAAATAGGGGCGGAATTTGTTATCGTAGGTGTTGCGGAAGAAGTTGGCCGAAATCTCCCATCCATACACCACGGGCATGTGGCGGGTTTCCCGGATAAATTCAAATCCTACTTCGATGTTGCGATTCCGCTCGGGCTGCAAATTCGGGCGGGTGGATTCCGTCAGCAACACTTCCCGATTGCTGATCTCCTGTAACAGGGTGGGGAATTTCACATTGGTGCCCACATTGAAGAAGGCGGTGAAGGCATTCTTTCCATCCGTGCCGGAAACGTGGGTGGAAAACTTTATCATCCCTTCTTTCCAGGAATTGCCCGAGAACGTTTTCCGGGGCCGTTTTTCGGTGGCGGTTCCCTGCACTTCCGGAGCCACTTCCACCGGCTTATCAATCACCCGATCGTAGCGCACGCTGAGGTCAAAGTTTACCCCCTGCACAAATCGAGATCGGGAAGGCAGGCGCAGCTTGAGAATGCCCACCACCCCCTGACTGCGACGCTGCAAGGTGGAACGTTCCAGAAAAGAGCTTTTGGTCACGAAGGAAGAGCGATTATCGGCAAAGGAGAGGTGCGAATCCTTGAACTGGTATCCCGCCAGAAATTCGACATACCGGAATCGCCAGGACTTATCGGCGTTGAAATGCCAGGAACGCTCGCTCACGTCCCGCCCGAAAAATCCCGAATCCGCCGACACGGCAAAGAACCGCAAAAACTGCTGCTCATCCAGCCACTGATAAGCGCCGGAGATCGACACATTTCGGAGAAAGCTTCCCATGTCTCCGGTAAACCGCATCGAGATCATCTGATTGAGGTTGGAGAGATTTTCCGTATCCCGCTCATTGTGATAATCCATGGCCGAGCGCAGATACATGATCCCCAGCGAGGAGAGGGGTTTTCCGGTAGGCGTTTCCGAAAAGTTGTACACCAGGCTGGCGGTGTGATGCTCGGAGTCGTTTTCCAGCCGACGACGGCCTTCCGGCTCATCGGCAAACTGACGCTTCCATCCCCCTTTTTTGATGGAATAAGAACCGTGAAACCGCCCCAGATTCTTATACAAGCTTACCCCCCAGCTTCGGGAATCGAAGGTGCCAAAACGGTGCTGGAGGCGAATGTTATAATCCTGCTGCGCCCGGGGCACCACGTTGATCACTCCGGAAAACGCTTCCGATCCGTACAGAGTGGTGTTGCTTCCCTTGATGATCTCGAAGCGCTGCACATCGGTGAGGTCGATGAGAGAAATATCGAACACATTGTCCAGGGCATTGTTCAGCTTCACCCCGTTGTAGAGCACCACCACTTCATCCGGGGTACCTCCGCGGATGGAAACGGTTTTCTTGCCGCTGAGTTCTTCATCCACCTGGATGCTGTAATCGGTGCGGAGCAGCTCTCCGGCGTCGATGTAGCCGCTCAGGTCAAAAACCTGCGCCCCGATCACAGAAACGGTGGAAGAAATATCCTTTTCCACTTCCAATTGGTCTTCCAGCGGTTCCACCTGCACCACCGGGGCCAGCACCACCCGTTCCTGCATGTCGATGTACTTCCGGGACAGCACCTCTTCGATGGTCAGATTCAGGGTGTCATACGCCACGTGCTGAAAGGTCACAATCATCTGAGGATCGGGATTGACCACCCGCAGGCGAAACCGGCCGATGGGGCTGGTGGTGGTGCCGATATTCAATTCGGCAATGTAGATGTTGACGTTGGGGATTTCCCGATGGGTGTTGGCATCCCGCACCTTACCTTCCAGAATCAGCTCTTCGGCCATCCCGGCTGTGCACAGGATGCACGCCATGAGCAATCCTGTTATCCAATGACGGCCAACCATGGGTTCCCCGGAAAATGGTAATTCTATTTTACCTCAAGAATAGAGGCAATCTCTGGTTACGTTTTCGGTGACGAGGAAGTAAACCATCCTCGGCATTTTCGACGTTTTCATAAGCTCAAGCACGGATCAGGAGAAACGCTTATCCACCTCCGAAAAATCGATGCAGAGATTTTTTTCAACCTGCTTGAGCATCTGAGGTTTATAATGACACAAAAAGAATACCAAATTTTTCAATTTTTGCAGATAAGTTCTACAATCACAAGCGCTTATCTTTAAAGTCATCCCCCTTCACCCCCCGGGAACTCGATATACTTTTCCCGGTGGATGGGAAAGTTTTTTCCCAACTTAGGGCAAAAATTTCCCGTGGGGGACTCAGGGGAGACCGCGCATTGTGACAAGGATCGGGGGAGCAGGATACTATACTTAGCGGAGGTGCGTGGGAGTCGAACCCACCTGCCCCGGTCTGCCGGGGCACACGCGGCTTTGAAGGCCGGGGGAGACACCGGTCCCCATCCACCTCCAGAATTTATTCGATCGGTATTGTCGGCATCGACCGAACAGCCCGGAAGACAGGGTCAGGAAGAAAGGATTTCTCCCTGACCAGACGAATTTTTGCCGATGGGAAATTGGGCCGACCTGCCCTCACACCGGAATTTCACTCAGCCGTTGTTTCAGCAGGTCTATGCTGTGAATGGTTGTGGGATCTTGCTCGTTCAACATCGCCAGATAATAGCTGGCCCAGTCCCCCAGATAAATAAGCGAGAACAACCGGGCCAGTCGCGATTGTCCCACCGGAAAGACTTCCCCAAACGGAATGGCGTGTTCCCTTAACAGACTCTGGGTAATGGAAATTCGATGCTGAATGCGAGGATGTTCCTCCTGATAATCTCGCAAAAAGATGACTCGAAAATGCTTATTCACCGTTTCGGGACCTTCCCAGCCCATGATTTCGTTATGGTTCAGCTCCGGAAATACATTGCTGAAGGCCATCACTTTAGAGTTTTCGTTAAACTGATTGCGCCACCGCACCGGCACCGCCCGTAAGAAAGCCGCTCCGGCGTAAATAACCGGAATCGCTCCGTACACGCTCTGGGCAATGTGATGGGCCAGATTGTCCCCCATGGTGGTTTCGGAATTCAGTTGATCCAGCAACTCCTGCAAAATGTATTCGGTTTCCTGGATGTCCTGCTGGCGGGAAGTGATCAGCTCCAATTTTTCCAGAATCAGGAGTGGGGCAAAGAACAGATATCCCAGGGCCTGCCGGGGGGGCATTCCTCCGGGAATCCGGATGTGCACCATCTGATGCTCCCGGGCCAACGCTTCCAACCGACCTCCGGAAGAGATGGTTACCACCATCGCTCCCCGGTCAATGGCCTGTTCCACCGCCGAAAGGGTCTCTTCCGTATTGCCCGAATAGCTGATGGCAAACAACAGGGTGTGGTTATTCACGAAAGCGGGAAGCGTATAGTCCCGACACACCGCTACCGGAACAGGGAGTTCATCTTCCAGATAAGTGCGCAGAATGTCGCCGGAAATGGCCGAACCGCCCATTCCCGCAAAAACCAGATGCTGAATCCGGGAAACATCGAACGGAGGGTTCACCGGGTTCACAAGCTCTACACACTCTCCGGGCTGTTTGGGAAACTGCTTGAGGAACCGGATAAAATTGGAGCGATCGAAATCGAACATAGCCGACCCCTTCTGTTTGATGTTGGTTGACCGTTGGCCTCCTGAAGATGACATTTTAGACCTCCTCCGTTGCCGGAAATATCCTCCGAAAGCCCTGTTTTCTTCCCGGTAAATAAAACAGATGCAAGTGGCTTTGCAAGTGATATTTTGGGGATTTTTTGCCGATGAGAGGCACTTTCCCGATCCGCCCGGGCATCGGATCTCCGCGTCGGCACAATCATCACCGGTGACCGGCGTGGGGGTGTTCCGGATGTCAGGTGACAGCACAGGGCAAGGCCTGTAAAAGAAGTTTACACCCAATTCCGACAACCCCCTTTTACCCTCGCCCCTCCCCCATACACAACTCTTTAATATTGCTGGAATTACAAGATTTTTGAAAATTGGTACCGGATTTGTGTAACGGCGTGGGAGGTTTGCTCAAGGATATTAACCTGTGTCAGGGAAGCCCTGCGGAATTTCCGGTCACCGAAATTCCCGATATCCCCGTAACTGACATGTCCCCGGTTCTCAACAATTCGGAACGAAAGGTTCCCAAACGACCGGGCGAAAAGAACCCCACGGTACCGGTTCAGTCTCGGATCTACTTTACAAGGAGGAACAGAGCCATGCCCGTAGTTGATCAACAAGTGTTTACTTCCACGTCCCGGGAACAGGTGGCCCTGGATTACTACTCCCTGGCGTTTTCCCGCAATCAAGGGGTATTGAGTCGTCTGGAACAGGAGCGTTTGCGCAACGTATGCGTGGGCATTCCCGGAATGGGGAGCATGGGCAGCCACCATCTGATGACCCTGGCCCGAACCGGGATTTGCCATTTTCGCATCGCCGATTTCAAGGATTTTGATGTGGTCAACATGGCGGCGCATTGTGGAGCGGAAGGCCCCGTGATGGGGCGAAATAAAGCTGAGGTAATGGCCGAAAAAGTTACCCGCATCAATCCCGATGCCAACCTGACCGTGTTCAACGAGCCTATCTCCGATTCCAACGTCGACGCCTTCCTGAAAGGAATCCATATTCTCATCGACGGATTGGACATGTTTACCCCGGATACCCGGCGGCTTCTGTATCACCGGGCGCAGCGGCAGGGGAAATATGTGATCCTGGCAGCCCCGGCGGGATTCGGTGCCGCTTTGCAAATCTTTGCCCCCGGCGGCCTCAGCCTGGACGAGTTCTACGGGTTCCGGGATGAAATGTCCTACGAAGAAAAAATGCTCCGTTTCCTGGTGGGATTGACGCCCGGGGGAATGCACTACCGATACATGCGGAAGAACAGCATCGACTGGACCATCCGGGTGATGCCCACCCTCTCAATCGCCTGCCGACTGGCCAGCGCTCTGGCGGCTACCGAAGCGGTCAATCTTTTGCTGCGCAGAAAACCGGTGAAAGCCGTTCCTCATTATCTACATTTCGATCCCTACCTGCGGAAACTCCGCAAAGGATACCTGTGGCTGGGGTATCGGAATCCCATTCAGCGACTGCGATACCTGTACGCCAGGCTGGTGCTGTTTCGGGATATTGTGTGAAGGGAAGGGGCAACTCTGCGATCCGGCAACGTTCCGGGAAGGGCGGCAAGAAGGGCTGACCAGGTTCTTGAGCAACGGATTCTGGGGTGGGTATTGCGCAATTCTACCGCCCAAAAGGGAACCCCGGAGCAGAGCAATCCATACGGGAAATCAAAGGAGTGCGGGCGCAGGGAGGTTTTGCTTGACCACTTTCACCATCTGCTTCAGATCAAAGGGTTTGCCGAATTCGGCCAGGATGTTGGCAATGCCCTGTAAGTCGTTGCGGTCTTCGGGAAGGCGGGCGCTCATAAAAATCACTTGCTGGCCGGGCTTGAGCCGCTGCATGGCGTGCACCGCCTGAATACCGTTCATCTGAGGCATCTCCACATCGGAGATGACCAGAGCGACTTCCTCTATGTGGCGCCGGAATAAACTCAATCCTTCTAATCCATCCGCGGCGCTCAACACCCGATAGCCGTTGAGTTCCAGCATCAATTCCACGGCATAGCGGATGGTGTGGGTGTCCTCCATCACCAGGACGGTGGGACGGCGATCGGCGGTGCTTCGGGAGATTGTCGAAGAAGCCCCTGGAGACGGCGCCGTATTGGTGTTCCCGGAAATAGATTTGGAAGTTCTCATCAGTTCCCCCTCAGTTATCCGCTCGACATAAACGGATGCGAGAATGTTCCATTATCGCCCGTGGTATGCCGAGGGTTGAACAATTCCCTTTCTTACGGAAGTTTTCCGGTTTTGTTCATCTTCAATTTTATTCCTGAACGGCATAGCATACAGAGACGATATCCTGGAACATTCTCTCATTCCCCGATATATCCCTTCTTTCCTCCGTCTCGACATTTGCCGGGGAGGAGCCGGAGGAAAACAGCGGGAAGTTACCTTCTAAAAAATGAGGGGGACTGCCAAAGAGCAATCCCCCTCGGGGTTCTCACCTGATCCCATCGCAAACTTCTACATCCAAACAAGACCACCACCCTACTTCATAAAGCCCGCGATAGGATCACCTCCCGGTGCAGGTCTTCCCTGCGGCCTTCCCTCCCGATCTCCCAATTCCCCCCCTTGAAGCATTTTCCTCTTTGGGAGGTAGTATCATCAACATTCATGCCAGATGTTAAAAGCCACAAAAATCTCAGCCTAACCCCATTACAAACAAGCTGTTAAAAGGGAAGCACCCCATTCGAGAAATCGGGATTTTTTTTGCCCCCGTTCGCAAAAATCGACGAAAAACTTCCACGGGTGTTATTTTTATTGAAATTAGGCTCGCCAAATTTTTTGCCTTCCGATGGAATCACCCCAAAAATTGCGAGTGTTTTATTTTCGCCCCGGCAGGAGGTACCGGCAAATACCTATTTTATCCGCCCACTGCGTATCAGGCGGAGCAAAAATGGCAACGATACCAGGGCGCAAAGCACTTCAAACGATCCCACCACCACAAACGTCCACCGATAAGCTTCGATGCGGCTCAACGAGTGTTGCAGGGTAACCAGCAACCCACCTCCCAACAGGGGGCCGATCATAAATCCCAGCGATCCGGCCACATTGTACCCGGCAAATACTACCCCGTAATATTCACGGGAGGAGAGGTCTTTGCAAATGGCCAGGGAAGGGGCAAACATGGCTGCGCTTAATACGCCGCTGAGCATCATGGTCAATCGCATGGTATCACCGGTTACGTATCCGTAGCTCATATACACCAGGCCGAACAGGAGCGTGCCGGTCGCCATCATCCAGCCCCGCCCTACACGATCGGAGAGGCGGCCAAAAGGATAAGAGAGGAAAGCAAACGGGAGCAGAAAATAGGACAGGAGCACCCCTCGCTGAGCCGGGTTCAACGCCATGATGTCAGTCATGTACAGGGTCAGGGTAGAAACGACCACCCCGATGGAAAGGCGATCAATAAAGGTATAGGCGTACGGAAGCAGCAACCAGGGATTGGCATGTACCACCTGCAAGCATTCCTTCAATCCGGGGGGGCGGGTGCTTTCCGGGCGCCGATGGCGGAGGAGCAAAGAGAACAACGCCGCCACCATCGAAACGGCCGCTGCCGCCCAGAACACCCCCTCCACGGAGGCCCTGGCGATGACGCCTCCCAGCGGCACACCCACGGTAATTCCCAGGATAAGCATACCGGCCAGCGCTCCCATCATTCGCCCGGAACGACCGCCGGGACTGAGTTCGGCTCCCAGCGCCATCCAGGCGGACAGGGCGGTGATGTGCATAATCCCCTCCAGAAACCGGGCCATCATCAACATCCAGAACGTGGGGGCCAGCGCCAGGGCGACAAAACAGAGGCTGTTGCCCACCAGGGCGGCCACCAATACCCTTCGTCGCCCGGCATTCCGGTCAATAATCGCTCCTGCCAGAGGGGCAAACAGGGTCGCCCCAATCAGGCTGGTGGATACAAAGGCATGCACCCAGAAGGCGCCCACCTGAAACCGCACTCCCACCAGCTCTTTCAAGGCCGGCACAATCATGGTCACCGGCAGCATGGTCAGCAAAATACCCCCTCCCACAATAAGCGCAGGTACCAACAGGCCTTCCCGTGAAGAAACCGACATCGCGGCCTGATCCCGTTCTGCCATGGACAAGTCAATCTCCTCCTGTATGTTTTGGTGATAACACCGCCACGGGTTCACCCGGGCCTTTGGCAACGGTTTTCCGACGAATCCCATATTTAGTCATGGAATCGGAAAACCGCAACTTGCTTTTCAGGGAAAGAGGGAAAATTCAGGAAGGTGGGTTCAGGGGAAGAAAAATCGGGCGCCAATGCCGCCGTGGAGATGAAATACCGTGGCCGGGGCCACATCCAATACCGGCACCACTTCCACGAACAGGTCTATCGGTGCGGTCTTGACAAAATAGTTCAATCCCACAGGAATTCGAATTCCCAACCGGCTCCGATGCTGGAAGCGGATGCGCCCACCGAGGCCGAAATAAACCGTCAGGCGCTCCTTATCCAGGCGAATTGCATCCGGTTGATGGAGGAGATAATCGGCGT
This sequence comes from uncultured Calditrichaceae bacterium, assembly GCA_964416895.1. GTDB lineage: Bacteria > Calditrichota > Calditrichia > RBG-13-44-9 > J075 > CAYQGB01. The sequence goes on along the minus strand of CAYQGB010000006.1, from coordinate 16,267 downwards.
GGAGGTGAAGGTAGCCTTTTTGCCCGAAAGACCAACCCGCCGCCCCGATAAGCGCCGTGCTCGAGGTGAGCCATTTTTTACCGATTATCGCCGTGGGTTCGCCGATCAATATTCCCAGACCAAAGCCGGTTCGACCGCCGGGAAGCGAACGGGCTGCAACCCCCTCGCCGAGGAGTACGCTTCCCAATAGCACCATCGCCATCCCAAACCTTTTCCAATCTCGCATCCGCAAACTTGCCCTCAAGAAATCTGGTAATCGTTTTCCGGCAGGAGCAACCGCCCCCGTTACTGGCGGGAATTCCACATGGCCGTGCGTTTTAAGAGAGCGTCCGGATTAATGACGGTAATATTGCCCCGGGATAACGTGACAAACCGGGCCTTCTCAAAATCCTTCAAAATTCGGCTGACCACCTCCCGGGCGGTGCCCAGTTCCCGGGCAATGGCGGAGTGGGTCATCTTCACCGGCCCCTGTTCATCCCCCGCCGCATGCACCAGCAGCTCGGCCAATCGTTCATCAACCCGACGAAAAGCCAGAGATTCCACTTTGTGGATGATTTCGGTAAGGGAATCGGCCAGCAACTGGAAGACGTATTCCCGCCACACATCGTATTTCTGGACCCACTCCCGGAATATTTCGGCGGGAATTTTAACAATTCGGGTAGGGCGCTCCGCCGACGCCATCGCCGGAAAAGGGGAATTGTTGATAATGGAAAAAGCCGTTAACGTGCAGCTCTCCCCCGACCTTACCTGATACAGAGTTATCTCCCTGCCGGAATCACTGCTCTTAAACACCCGAATCGCTCCATCCACCACAATATACATGGATTTGCAGGGTTCGCCTTCCAGAATCATTATCTTTCCTCGATACACCGTTTCCACGAGGGCATGCTGCTCAAATTCCCGACGAATTCCGGGGTCTGCTTGCTCCAAAAACGGCAACACGGATTCGATGGTGTGGCTCATACACAATCTCCGTTTATTGGAAGTTTTACCGAACACTCCTCACCACGGTTTTCATCCGGGAGATACATCAAAGCGCATGCCGTTTTTAAAAGCAAAAGGCAGAAAGGTGAGTTAAGTTACTGAATTACAGCAAAATAAAACCGGAATGGGCGTTTCCGGAACAAGGGGAAAGCCGCTTTGGAGCAGGCGGCAAGGTGCAGGTTTTGCACAGTAAATGCGCAGAAAACAGGGAGTTACCGGGGATCACCAATCGCGATAGGGGTGCTTTACCAGATTCACATTGAGGTATCGAGGATCTTCGGTAACCTCCTGCCCCACCCACTCCGGAAGGAGAATGGATTGCTCCTCCCGGGATAGCTCCACTTCGGCAATGATCAGCCCCTCGTTCTCTCCCTGAAATTCGTCAATCTCCCACCGCATTCCCCCAAAAGGCACGAGGTACCGGATTTTCCGGATCAGGGGTTGATGGCAAAGGTGGGTCAGCAGGGTTTGGGCGTCTTCCACCGGGATGGGATATTCAAACTCCCATCGCTGCGCCGGGGTAATGATCCCTTTGATGCTCAGGACGGCGGCATTGTCAATCAACCGTACCCGCACTACCCGTTTTTCATCCAGGGAAAGGTATCCCTGAAGGTAGCGCTGTTGCTGCACGACCAGCGGCCGCCAGGCATCGGAGGTGACCAGAAATTTGCGTTCGATTTCTTTGCCCATTCATTTTCCCGTTCAAAATCAAAATGAATCCCGGGGGATTTAAAACCGCAGGTACTTGCCCACGGAAAAGTAGCTGCCGATCAGCCCCAGACCCATGCCGCTGCCCACCAGAAACGCCCAGTAATGAGGAGGAATCACCAGCGTGGGCAGTACCGTGGTGCGGGCAACGTCCACCAGGATGAACAGCACCAGATTGGCCAATCCCCCCCCGATAATCCCCTGAATGATTCCCTCAACAATAAAAGGGCCTTTGATGAAAAAGTTACTTGCCCCCACCAGCCGCATGATTTCGATCACCTGTCGCCGGGCGTAAATGGTCAGGCGGATAGTATTAAAAATCAGCAATGCCGCCACAATAAAGATGGTGATCCCGATGGCGATGGCCGTCACCAGCCCGATCACGAAGTATTTGTTAAGGGTTCGGATCAGATTTCGATGATAAACCACTTCATCCACCGCCTCCAGCCGCTTTAGCTCCCGAACCACGCTGTTCACCACCTGAAGAGGGGCATACCCTCCTTTGACAACCACCTGAAACGAAGGGGGGAGGGGATTCTCTTCCAGCACCTCGCGAACATCCTGGCCGGTGACCCGCTTAAACTCTTCCAGAGCCGCTTCCCGGGAGATGTATCGCACGGAGAGCACCCGGGGGATGGATTGAATCCGCTGCTGCAATCGGGACACCTGATCGGCGCCGATGGAAGGATCCAGCAACACGTTGAGATGGATTCGCAGATAGTGGCGTTGAAACTCATCGGAAAGATTCTGAGCCAGAATGCCAAACATCCCGATGAGCGCCAGCGCCAGGGTAATGGTTACCACGGTGATGGAGGTAGCCAGGCGGGCGCGCCTGAATCCGGCCAGACCTTCTTTAATCAAAAACCATAGTTTCATGGGTCAGGATTCCGGGATGCGATCCGGTAAAAACTCTCTGGTAATTTTTCCCTCTTCCAGCATCAGGGTGCGATGGGGGAATCGGCGAATCAGATTGTAGTTGTGAGTGGCCATGAGCACGGCGGTGCCACTGCGATTGATGCTCTCTAACAATTCCAGGATCCCCTCGGCCACGGTGGGATCCAGATTTCCGGTCGGCTCATCGGCCAGAAGGATGAACGGCTCGTTGACCAGCGCCCGGGCAATGGCCACCCGCTGCTGTTCTCCCCCGGAGAGATTTTCCGGCATATGATACCGCTTGTGATGCAGCCCCACCCGACTTAATACCGCCAGCACCCGGGGTTTAATCTCCCGCCGGGGGGTCCCGATCACCTGAAGCGCAAAGGCCACGTTATCGAACACGTTGCGATCCGGCAGCAATTTGAAATCCTGAAAAATTACCCCTACTTTGCGGCGAAGATGGGGAATCTGATGCCGCCGAATATTCGCCGAACTGTAGCGATCCACGATCACGTTCCCCCGGGAGGGAAACACATCCATGTAAATCAGCCGCAACAGGGTGGTTTTGCCCGCGCCGCTGGGACCGATCACGTAGGCAAACTCCCCTTTGTGAATCTTCAAACTCACATTTTCCAGAATGGGGCGATTGCCCATGATTACGGAGACGTTGAACATTTCGATCATGGAACGGCTACGGGCGTTTGATGAGCACTACATGAATTCGACCGCTTTTCCGGGTGGCCGGATCAAATGAAAAATCCTCGAACAGGTGTGCGATCTGGAAACCGGTGTGATGATCAACCAGCTTTTTTACCGTTGCCAGGGAAAAGATAACCTGCTCATGCATTTCTTCAAACAGGCCTTCCGGGGTATAGATACGAATCCAGTTCAACTGCCGTCGCCGGCGGCGATCGTAGAAACTTTCCCGGCGATAGGCATACTGTTGATCCAGCACCTGGCTATCGGTATAATGCCGGAAATACCGCTTGCAATGGATCTCCGTCACCATATCAAACACAAAGATTCCCGGAACGGCCAGCTTTTCGTACACGGCAGCGAGTGCCCGGCCCAGCGCTTCCTCACCGGTAACATAGTTGATGGTATCATACAGACAGGTCATTACCGAGTATGTTTCCGGAGGAACTTCTCCTAATGTCGGTAATCCGGAGAGGAACAGCTTTCCCCGGGGATGCCGCCGCCGGGCTACCGCCAGCATCTCCGCCGAAGGATCACACCCATCGCCGATCCATCCCAGCGCGGCCAGTTCTTCCAGAAACCGCCCGGTACCGCATCCGATATCCAGCAGCCGACCACACTTCCAGAAGTTTGTTTTTCGGAGAATCGCCGCGATATATCTGGCCCATCGGCGGTAGTTGACGTGATTCATCAACTGGTCGTATACCCGGGCCAGTACGGTATACGGCGGCACTGTCTGGACATCGGCCTCGTCGGGGTGATGCGCCATCACTGCCGTCCGTATTGAGTAAAGGTTGGATGCCACATAATAAAGCCGACCCATGCCCCGACGGCATCGGCCGGCAAACTTTTCCGGAATTGCAGGGCCGCTCCTGATCCGGCGGTTAATCACCTTCCGGAGCGGGCTTAAAAATGGTCGATGATGGCCTGAGCAAATTCGGAGGTTTTCAGCGGCTTTACGTTCCCCTCCATCTGCCGGGCCAGATCGTAGGTAACCTGCCTGTCCAGGATGGCCTTTTCCAGGGCCTCCTCGATGACATCTCCCACTTCGTTCCACCCGATGTACTGGAACATCAGCACCCCGGAGAGAATCAGGGAGGAGGGGTTGACTTTATCCTGCCCGGCATACTTGGGCGCGGTTCCGTGAGTGGCCTCGAAAACGCCCAATTCATCGCCCACATTGGCGCCCGGCGCCATGCCCAATCCGCCCACCTGTGCGGCGCAGGCGTCGCTGATATAATCGCCGTTCAAATTGGGCGTGGCGATGATGTCATACTCATCCGTTCGGGTCAGGATCTGCTGAAGCATGTTGTCGGCGATGCGATCCTTGATAACCTTTTTGCCCGGCGGCACCTCCCCGTTGAACTCGCTCCACAGCTGCTCCTCGGTGATAAAGTAGTCGCCGAACTCTTCCCGCACCACTTCATAGCCCCATTCCTTAAAGGCGCCTTCGGTGAACTTCATGATGTTGCCCTTGTGCATCAGGGTGATGCTGTGGCGATTCTGCTGCAGGAGATGCTGAGCCGCCTTGCGCACCAGCCGCTTGGTGCCGGTCTCGCTGATGGGCTTGATACCGATGCCGGAATCGGGGGAGATGTTGGCGCCCAGCTCCCGGTTGAGAAATTCGATCAGTCGGGCCGCCTCCGGGGTACCCCGCTTAAACTCAATCCCGGCATACACGTCTTCGGTGTTTTCCCGGAACACGATCACGTTCATCTTTTCGGGATGCTTCACCGGGCTGGGCACTCCCCGGTAGTATTTTACCGGGCGAACACAGGCATACAGGTTGAGGATTTGCCGGATGGCTACATTGAGGCTGCGGAAGCCACCGCCCACCGGAGTGGTCAACGGCCCTTTGATGGCAATATAGTGTTTCCGGATGGCTTCCAGCGTCTCCTGAGGCAGCCACTCTCCGTAGATCGATTGGGCCTTTTCTCCGGCGTAGATTTCCATCCAGGCCACTTTGCGCTTGCCGCCGTAGGCCTTTTCCACGGCGGCGTCAAACACTCGCTGCGCCGCCCGCCAGATGTCCGGGCCAATGCCGTCGCCCTCAATAAAAGGAATGATGGGTTGATCGGGAACCCTGTACTGCCCGTTCTCCACTCCGATCGGTTGACCCCAATCAGGTACATGAATGTGTTGATACATTACCGGTTCTCCTTATGTGTTAAGTGAGGCATGCTACCACAATGGGGAAGGAACAACAAAAAAGGGACAGACCTGCATCTGTCCCCGTCACGCATCCGATGTCGTCTTCGACTCCGTTTTCGTCGTTTGGGATGTACCGGTACCATTGGTGGATTTAGTGGATTTAGACGCTCCGTTGGAGGAGCCGTTCTTGTTTTTATAATCGGTGATATAAAACCCCGATCCTTTAAAAATCAATCCCATGCCCCCGCTGATGACCCGCTGGAACGGGCCACCACATTCGGGGCAATCGGTCAGGGCCGGATCGGTGATCTTTTGAAATACTTCCGCACGATGGCCACACGTTTTGCACAAATAATCATAGGTCGGCATAGCGCGATCCTCCGTCTTTGTAACCGGTCATTTCCCATTCTCAAGGAAATGCGTTATCGATATCCCCCATTAGAAATATAACCGAACTCCCGAAAGAATATCGCAAATTAAGAGCCTGAAAATTAACAATATTTTTTCTCCGATCAATGGATTTATTTGGATTCTCCGGGAGGAACCAAAGTTACATCTGAGAAAGCGTCTGGAAACGAATGCTTTTAGCGATCAATTTGTCAAAAAGCATCCGTTGGCAAAGATCACCAAGCTGCGTGATACGTGATTGACCAGGAAGTCACGCATCACCCCGCCGCGGCGGGGCATCACGAGGAGTAACATACTGCATATTGCGTCACCAATACCGGAGACCTTTCTAAAACAAAGTGAGTTGCCTCTCAGAAGGGCGGCGGAAAGCGGCGGTGGAGAGCCTCGGTCCCCGCAGCCCCATTCCGTATTTCCGGCAGGCGGTTTTGAAGAGTTGATCGATCTGATCGGCAAAAACGCCTTCTCCCCGCATGCGCTTTCCGAAAGCCGATTCGTTGAGCTTGCCCCCCCGGATTGCCCGCAGACGCTGAAGCACTTTCTCCTTACGGTCGGGAAAATGGCGTTCCAGCCAGTCGATGAACAGCGATTTCACCTGATGAGGTAGCCGGAGCATCACATAAGCAGCGAAGCCGGCTCCCGCCTGAACCGCCTGCTCGATGATGGCGGGAATTTCATGGTCGGTGAGTCCGGGAATCACCGGAGCGATCATAACCCCGGTGGGAATCCCCGCGGCGGTCAATTCCCGAAGGGCCTGCAATCGGCGAAGGGGTTGGGAGGTGCGGGGTTCCATCTTCCGAACCAGCTCCCCTTGCAGGGTGGTGATGGTGAGAATCACCGCCGCCGCCCGATGCCGGGCCAGCTCCTGCAACAGGTCGATATCCCGGGTGACCAGGGCATTCTTGGTCACAATCCCCACAGGATTGCGAAACTCCACCAGCACTTCCAGACAGCGGCGAGTCAGTTGCAGCCGTCGCTCCACCGGCTGATAGGCATCGGTGGCCCCGCTGATCGCCAGGGGCCGGGGCTTCCATCGTTTCGAGGCCAGCTCCTTTCGCAGCAACTCCGGAGCATCCTCTTTCACGAAAATTTTGGTCTCAAAATCCAGGCCGCAGGACAACCCCAGATACTCATGGGTGGGGCGGGCATAACAATAGATGCAGCCGTGCTCACACCCCCGGTAGGGATTGATCCCCGCCCGGAATCCCACGTCGGGGCTGTCGTTGTACACAATGAGGGAGCGGGAGCTATCCCGGTAATATTCCGTGGGTACGGAGGGACCATCCGGGGCAGCCGCCTCCGGATCCTCTTCGGGAATATAAGCTAACTTCTCAAAGCGATTGGGGGGATTGATTGCCGAGGCGCGCCCGCGCCGGCCCGGCCGGTGGTTATGGGATGAACGAGACATTCCTCAACTCTGTTTTGGAATATATTCGGGTACAGATTAATTTTAGCCCCGTCAACCACAATTAAGTGCCTTTTTGATGAACATCCAACTCCGAAAAATCGTTCCGGCATATTTCCGGTTCCTGGTTCTGGTCTATGGAACCGGCATCGCCCTGTTCACCGTTCCCCGGATCATTCTGCTGTGGCAAAATTCCGCTCAAACGGCGGCCATTCCCACCTCCGTGCTCCTCAAAGCCCTGTGGATGGGGTTTCGGTTTGACACGGTGGTCAGCGGGTATCTGCTGGCGGTGCCGTTTGTGGTGCTGGCCCTGATCGAGTTTTTCGATTGGCGCAGCCGATGGCCGGCCCGGATCGTGGCCGGATATCTCTCCTTCGCCTATGGCCTGGCCTTCCTGGCCTGCGGGGCAGACATCCCTTTCTTCAACCATTTCAACGCCCGCCTGAACATGACCATTTTCACCTGGAAGGATACTCCGGGTTTTGTGGCCAAAATGATCTTTCAGGACGTGCGCTTTTATCCCTACTGGGGGCTGTTTATCGGGATGACCACGCTTTTCTCCTGGGCGGTGTTTCGATATAGCCGGCAGTTGTATGAAAATAACCGGCCTCACAAACGGCACACCCCCACCCGCCGGCGGCGAATGGCAAGAGCCACGGTGTTTTTGCTGCTGGGAGCACTGCTGTTGATCATGGGCATTCGGGGCCGGTTGGCGGCCAAATCGCCCATCCGCTGGGGCACCGCCTTCTTCAGCACCTACGCCTTTGCCAATCAGTTGGGGCTGAATCCCGCCTTTACCCTGGCGCGAAGCTGGCTGGATTCCCGCAAACCGGAAAATCAACGGGTGCACTTTATGGCCGATGAGGAGGCCATCGCCCGGGTGCAGAAGTATCTGGGCATCACCCCCGACAGCGCTTTTGCTTCTCCCATCGCCCGCCGGGTGCATCCCACCGGAGCGCCCCGCCACTACAATGTGGTAGTGGTGCTGATGGAGAACATGGCTACCTGGAAGATGGGCATCTTCGGCAATCCCCACCGCCTGACGCCCCATCTGGATAGCCTGGCGAGGGCGCATTCGGCGCTGTTCACCCGGTTTTATTCCGCGGGCATCCACACCTACAACGGGGTCTACTCCACCCTGTTCGGCTTCCCCGCCCTGATGGAGAAGCATTCCATGAAAACGGTGGAAAGCATGCAGCCCTTCACCGGCCTGGCCCGCACCCTCAGCGATCACGGCTACCGGACGATCTTCTTTACCACCCACGATGAACAGTTTGACAACATGGGCGGCTTCCTCAGCTTCAACGGGTTTCAAACCATTATCAGCCAGAAGGATTATCCCCCGGAAAAGATTTTGAGCACCCTGGGAGTCCCGGATCACTACCTGTTTGAATTTTCCCTCCCCTATCTCAATCGTCTGCACCAAACGGGGGAGCCGTTTCTGGCCGTGTATCTCACCGCCAGCGATCACGGGCCGTATATCATTCCCGAAGACATTCCCTTTCAACCGCACTCGAGGGAGATCAAGCAGCAGATCGTGGAATACGCCGACTGGTCCATCGGGCGCTTTCTGGCTGCGGCCCGGCGGCAACCCTGGTATTCCCGGACCATCTTTGTGTTTCTGGCCGACCACGGCACCCTGCACACCCCGGTGTACGATCTGGATCTCTCCTTCCATCACATCCCCCTGATCATCCACTCTCCGGCGCTGTTTCCGGAGGCGCAGCGCCTGGATGCACCGGGGGGCCAGATCGATGTGTTCCCCACCATCATGGGGCTGTTGAATTTGCCCTACGTTAACAACACCCTGGGGATCGACCTGTGGAAAGAGAAACGGCCATACATCTACTTCAGCGCCGATGACAAGCTGGGCTGCCTGAACGGGGAGTTTCTGTGGGTATGGCGACGAAACGGCGGGGAGTCGCTCTACCGGTATCTCTCCCGGGATCGCACCGATTATGTGACCCGGTTCCCCCAAATCGCTCAGCGGATGCGAAGTTATGCCCAATCAATGCTGCAAGCCACCCAGTGGCTGATTTCCCGGCGTCTGGTGGGGCCGGAGCCGGTCTCACAAATTCAGTTGCAAAATTATCCCCGGCGGCGTATCTTAAAAAATGATAATGTTTCCGCATCTAACATACCCGGAGTTTTTTAGAGTGTATTTTGAGCCCCATAACCGGTATAGTTTCCCCGAAGCATAAACTATCCAGAATCGCGTATACATCACATGACAGGAGGCCTGACCATGAAACGCAACCGGATAAATGCCCCCCGCCATCCCATCCCATTTGCCGGCCTTTTATGGATCGCATGGATTGGATGGATGATCCTATGCCCGGCCGTACTCGCCGGGGAATTGCCTTCCCCCAACCAGGCGCCGGATCAACTGGAATCGAAAGTAATCGAGATATTTTCTCGAAACTGCGCTCTGTCGGGATGCCATACCGGCAGCACGCCCATGATGGGGCTTAAACTTACCCCGGACGAGTTTTACGCTCGCCTGGTGAACCGGCCCAGCACCGAAAATCCCACCCTGATGCGGGTAAAACCGGGTGATCCGGACAGCAGCTATCTGATCATGAAAATCGTGGGGCATCCCGACATCATCGGCGCCCGGATGCCCTTTGGCCGGGATCCCCTCACCGATGAGGAAATCGCCGTCATTGTGGAATGGGTGCAAAATTTAACCGAAGTGGATGTGGCCCGGTTGCAGCAATTGAAGGCAGACCCGGTGCTCCCTTTCTACGGCTGGAAGGTGGTCAACCTTCCCACCACCCGGATGGTGGATAAAGGGGATTTTCTGTTTCTCATCAGTCACCGCTTCTTTCCCTCCATTAAAGATGGGTATGACAGCTTTTACGGCCTGGATGGATCGGGGATCATCTTTTTGAATCTGGGTTATGCCATCACCGATCGGGTGTTTGTGAATTTGGGACGGAGCAATGTGGAGGATGAGGTGGAGTTGAATCTCAAAGTGGGCTTGAAACAGCAGTATCCCGATGATCGCTGGCCCATATCCGCGGCGGCGCAGGCCACGGTCAACTGGATTACCGAGAAGCGAGGCGAGGAGAGCCGCACCGATTCCCGGCGCTTCAAGTTTGCCGGGCAGATCATTCTTTCCAGCCAGCTTCGGGAAGGCCTGGGGGTGAATGTGGTGCCGGCCATCCTGTTCAATCCCAACAGCGAGGAGGAGGGGGAAGATCCCCTGATCACCATCGGATTGGCCGGGCGGGTGCATGTGTGGAAATCCATCTCCCTGATCGGGGAGTGGGTGCCCATCGTCTCCGGCTACACCCTGACCTCGACGCTGGGAGAATTCAACCGATTTGATTCCTGGGGGGCGGGGATCGAACTGGCCGTGGGAGGGCACGCCTTTCACATTGTGGTCAGCAACTCCGCCGGGCTTACCACCGACCAGTATATGCGCGGGGGCAGTTTCGATATCCGGGACGGCGATCTCCGATTAGGCTTCAACATTTTCCGCCCACTTCGATTCTAACCTGAGGAGGAACCATGCAACGGAAACCTATTGCCCTGATCCCATATATCTTCGGGGGAGGCTGGATAGCCCTTCTTCTGCTGCTCAGCAATTGCGAGCACGCCGAATTGCCCGTGAATCCCGACAACCGGCAACCGCAGGCCACCCTGAGCGAAATTCAACGCACCATATTCGATGTCACCTGCGCCATTTCCGGATGCCACTTAGGGGCTTCGGCGCCGTTTGGGCTGGATCTCTCCGAAGGGAAAGCCCGGGGGAATCTGGTGAACGTACCCAGCGGCGAGCGCCCGGAATTGCTCCGGGTAAAACCGGGCGATCCGGACAGCAGCTATCTGGTCAAAAAGATTGAAGGGGCGCCGGACATTCTGGGAGAACGTATGCCCCGGGGACGTCCGCCGCTTTCGGCGGAACAGATCGATCTGATTCGGCGGTGGATTGCCGAAGGGGCGAAAGATAATTGAGGGAGGTTGGTGAGTGGTGAGTGGTGAGTGGTATTTGGTGAGTGGTGAGTGGTATTTGGTGAGTGGTGAGTTGGTGATTCCGGTTATGACTCACAGGCGTTGATCTACAGCCCCCTGAAAGTGGGCTATGGCTGAGAACCGCGCTACTCCACGGTGATCAGCGGGCGGAGCCGTTCCAGCGTTTTGGGGCCGATCCCTTTCACCTTCATCAGGTCTCGTTTGGTGGCAAACGGCCCGTGTTCTTCCCGATAACGGATAATCCGGGCGGCGGTTTTGGGACCGACGCGGGGGAGTTGCTGCAATTCCTCCGCCGAAGCGGTATTGATGTTAATGGGGTAACTGACCGGGGCCGTTTGGGCGGAAGCTGTTGCCGGGGAGGAAGATTTGGAGGGAATGCCATGACCACTTTGGGGTGATCCGGATGTTCCCGGTTCGGCCGGCGCCGAAGCAGAGGGCGCTTCCGGCATGGCCTTGAGGCTGTCGTAACGGGCCTGAAAGGCGGCTTCAAAGGCGGAGAAGTCGTAGGGTTGGGGTGGATGGAGCATCCGGTCGGCCAGGTGATAGGCCACCGCGACGCCAAACACCACCAGAATAAACAGGATGGCCTTCCGTTGTGTGGAGGTGAAATACATCGCCGGAGGGATAGCTCAGATATTCAACATCTCTTTCATCTTCCGAAAAAAACCCCGGTCCTGTCGGGGAGCCGCCACGTTTTCCATTTTCCGCAGCTTTTTCAACATCTCTTTTTCCTGAGAATTTAATCGAGTGGGCACCCACAGCTTTACCTGCACCAGCAAATCCCCCTTCCGATACCCGTTCAATTCCGGTAATCCCTTGCCCCGCAGGCGGAATACCTTTCCCGGCTGGGTACCGGGGGGTACTTTGATTTTCACCTTTTTGTATCGGTCGGGATCTTCCGGAGGAAGGGCATCGCCGTCCTGGGCCACCTCAATGGTCGGAATTTCCACCTCGGTTCCCAGGGCAGCATCCGGGAAACTGAGGTAGAGGTCGAAAATGAGATCGTCCCCGTGGCGCTGAAACAGGGGATGTTCCTTTTCCCGAATACCCACGATCAAATCCCCGGCAGGCCCGCCCCGGGGGCCGGCGTCTCCTTTCCCGCGCAGGGTCAGGTAATTCCCGGTGGTCACTCCCGGAGGAATGGATATTTCAATCACTTCTTCGCCCCGGTGCCGCCCTTCACCCCGGCAGGTGGGACAGGGATCGCTGATAATCTTTCCCTCCCCCCGGCAATCCGGACAGGTGGTAACATTGACAAATCGCCCGAACAGGGATTGGGTCACCTGGCGGACTTCTCCGTATCCCTGGCAGGTGGGGCAAACCCGCGGCTGGCTTCCGGCTTTCTGACCGCTTCCGCCGCAGGTTTCACAGCTCACCAGCTTATTGATCTTGACCTTCTTTTTTGCGCCCGTGGCCACTTCTTCCAGCGTCAAATCCAGCACCATCTGCAAATCCCGCCCCCGCTCCTGACGGGTGCCCCGGCGGGTGCGGGTGCCGAAAATATCCCCGAAGCCGAAGCCCTCTTCCATAAAAATCCGCAGAGCATCGGCCAGATCGAAATGGTGGAAATCGAAGCCGCCGCCCATGCCCCCGGCCACTCCCTCATGGCCGTAGCGGTCGTATAATTGACGCTTTTCCGGGTTGCTGAGCACCTCGTAGGCTTCGGCGACTTCCTTGAATTTCTCCTCCGCTTCTTTGTCTCCCGGATTTCTATCGGGATGGTATTGCATGGCTAATTTTCGATACGCCTTCTTGATCTCTTCCTGAGATGCATCTCGGGAAACGCCCAGAATTTCGTAATAGTCACGCTGTGCCGCCATTCCGCTTCCTTTCTCCTGCTTCGCTGTCTCCCCCGTGAAACGTAAAACGTGAAACGTGATCCTTTTTTGCCCCTCACGTTTCACGTTTTACGGCCAGTTTCTGTCACCTTAACAAGATACCCCTACCGTCCAGCAGGGATATCCGACAGGGATCTTATTTCGGATAATCCCACCCCAAAATCAATTTTGCCCGTGAATGCTGGACAGGGTCTGGGCGGTGAAATCGACCAGGGACACCAGCTTGCTGTAATTCATCCGGGTCGGGCCGATGATCCCCAACAGCCCTGCCGTGGTTCCCACCTTGTATCGGGCGGCAATGATGCTGCAGGCCCGCATCCGCTGCTCCCCGATTTCCTCCCCGATTTTGATAGAGATGGATTCCTCGGGAGTATCATCGTTGAAGATATGCAACACCACCTCGGGCGTTTCCAGTACCTCCACCACCGCCGATACCGATTCCATGGTGCTGAAATCCGGCTTTTCCAGAATATTGTGGGTACCCATGACATATACTTCCATCTCTTCCCCGAAGTCGAACAGGCGATCGGCCCGGCGGAGGAAAAGGCGCACCAACCCGGTCTCTTCGTTCTGAATATCCCGCACGATGTGCGCAAAGTTGCTGCGAATATCCCCGATGCGCATGCCCGAGAGGCGTTCGTTAAGAATCTGACTGATCAGCTGGGCCTTCTCCCGGGAAACGGAACTGTCAATTTCAAAAGTAATGGTTTTGACGAATCCGGAATCGACACTGAGCACCACCAGAATCCGGTTGGTGGTCAGATGCACGATTTCCATCTTTTCAAAGATGGCTTCGGTCAGTCGGGGCGAGGTGATCACGCTGAGCTGGCGGGAAAGGTGAGCCAGGATCCGGGTCACCTCTTTGAGCACATCATCAAATTCTTCGGAGGTTCTTTGAATGGTATCCAGAATGGCGCTCTTTTCCATTCGGGAGAGGCGGGCCCGTTTCATCAGATTGTCCACATAAATTCGATATCCCAGGGTAGTGGGAACCCGCCCGGCAGAAGGATGGGGTTGATAGATGTAGCCCTTCTGCTCTAACCGGGCCATGATGTTTCGGATCGTCGCCGAGCTAAGGTTCAAATAGCCTTTTCGGGCGATGCGGTTGGAGCCTACCGGTGTCCCGGTCAATATAAATTCCCGAACAATTTCACCCAATATCAGCTTTTCCCGAGGAGATAATTCCATATCCCATCAACCATCTTTTTCCGAAAGTTAAAATATACCGGCGCCCCCCATATGTCAAGCCCAATTCAACCGTTTTCTGTAGTCTGTTGAACATAGTCGGCGCACGGACAGTTCCCCCTTATCAAAAAGCGCAGCCCTGACAGGAATATATCAGTTGCTGCGCTTTTTGCCAAATCAATGCCTCATCGGGGTATTTGGGGCAAAGCCGGGCAGTTTAATCATCCGCCTGCGGCCCGGCAGCCTTGATCGCTTCGGAGGCGTCGGTGAACTTCTGGAAATTTTTCCGGAAGTTTGCCGCCAGTTCCGCCGCTTTCTGGTCGTAGGCGGATTTGTCTTCCCAGGTATTCCGGGGATCCAGAACTTCCGCGGGAACATTGGGGCAGGTGGTGGGCACCAGCACCTTGAACACCGGATGGGGGCGAAACTCCGCCTGGCGCAACTCTCCGCTCAGCGCCGCTTTCACCATGGCCCGGGTCAGGTGGATGTCGATGCGTTGGCCCACGCCGTAAGGCCCGCCGGACCAGCCGGTGTTCACCAGCCACACATCCACATCATGCCGCCGCATCTTTTCCCCCAGCATCTCCGCATAACGGGTGGCCGGCAGGGGAAGAAAAGGGGCGCCGAAGCATTCGCTGAAAGCCGGCTGCGGTTCGGTGATGCCCGCCTCGGTACCGGCCAGCTTGGAGGTGTAGCCGGAAAGGAAATGGTACATGGCCATCTCCGGGGTCAACTTGGCAATCGGGGGCAGCACGCCCGAGGCATCGGCGGTGAGGAACAGGATGTTGCGGGGGTGTCCCCCAATGCCGGGAATCAACACGTTGTCGATGTATTCCACCGGATAGGTGGCCCGGGTGTTTTCGGTGATGGTGTCGCTGTCGTAGTCGATTTCCCGGGTGGCTTCATCGTAGATGACGTTTTCGGCAATGGAGCCGAACCGAATGGCGTTGTAAATCTGAGGTTCTTTTTCTTTTGACAGGCGGATGGTTTTGGCGTAACAGCCGCCCTCAAAATTGAACACTCCATCATCCCCCCAGCCGTGCTCATCATCGCCGATCAGTCGGCGTTCCGGATCGGCGGAAAGACTGGTCTTGCCCGTGCCGGAAAGCCCGAAGAACAGCGCCGTATCCCCATCTTTGCCCACGTTGGCGGAACAGTGCATGGGAAAGACCCCCTCCATGGGCAGGCGATAGTTCATCACCGAGAAGATGGATTTTTTAATCTCCCCGCCGTACTGGGTGCCGCCGATGAGAATGAGTTTACGGGCAAAATTGATCACCACAAACACTTCGCTGCGGGTGCCATCCCGTTGGGGGTCGGCCAGCAGCATGGGGGCATGGAGCACGGTGAATTCCGGCACATGCCCGGCCAGTTGCTCCGCCGTGGGACGCACAAACAGCGTGCGGGCAAACAGCGCTCCCCAGGCCAGTTCGCTGACCACCCGCAGGGGCATGCGGTATTGGGGATGCTGCCCCACAAATGCATCCATCACAAACAGCTCCTTCCCCTGGAAATAAGACTGCACCTTGTTGAACAGATGCTCAAATGTGGCTTCGGACATGGGAATGTTGATGTTTCCCCAGGCAATGTGTTCTTTGGTGGAAGGCTCTTCTACGATGAAGCGATCTTTGGGGGAACGCCCGGTGCGACTTCCCGTTCTGACCAGAAGGGCGCCGTTGGAAGCCAGCTTTCCCTCTCCTCGCATCACCGCGTGCTCTACCAGTTGAGGGGTGGAAAGATTCCAATGTACCGATGCCCAGTTGTGCAACCCTAACTCTTTCAGTTGGTGTTCTCTGGAGTCCATGTTTACCTCCTGATCGTTCGTTATTGTAACCGTTTGACCGTTTCGTTTATCTCCCAACAGCAGCCTCATCCCGGAATCACAAAGGGCAAAAAGTTACGGAAATTTATTATCCAGAGAAACCGGTAAAAATATTGCTGAAAACGGGGTATGGAAAAAGGATATGAAAAACCTGGACCTGGGGCATGTGGGGGGGAAGAAAGATCACCGATGAAAGAAAAAAGGTGAAAGGTTACTATT
>CAYQGB010000005.1:0-41070 GCA_964416895.1 uncultured Calditrichaceae bacterium | reverse complement strand
GGAAAAACTCCGGTATTTTCGGGCTGTCGGGGCGGGAGGGGTAGGGTGAGGGCAAGAACGCCCAGCTAAAGGTTACCGCCCTGATCAGCCGAGGCTCTAATAACCGGCTTAAGTTTACCCCGCCTGGGCGGGGCCACGGCGGGGCGGGATACCCTGAGCGTTGGCTGTCATCCTTCAACCACCGACTGCGTCGGGTTCCGCCCTGGCGGAATCAGGATGACAGCCCGAGAATGTCGGTCTGAGCCTGTGCTTGTGCTTGCATCCCGGTGCCGTCGGGACATCCTGACGCAGTCGGTGATTGAAGACCGACATTTACCCACAAAAGAAATTCAGCCCCCGCATGGTGCATTGGATTACGCAATTGCAAATACGCAATACGCAATACGCAATACGCAATAATTCGATTCCATACCAACAGGGGATTATCTCAAAATCGCGCCTTAGCCGCTGCCTCTATTGGTTACGTATCGCTACCGCGATGGCGCCCATCAGCGGGGCTTGATCCTGCAGATGGCTGAGCCGCACTTCCGGCACGGGCACAATATTCAGGTGGCGACGGAGCACTTCCCGGGCCGGTGTCAGCAGCTTTTCCCCGCCACCCAAAGCCACCCCTCCTCCCAGCACGATGACTTCCGGGGCATACAGCGCGGCGGCGTTGCGCAGGCCCTGCCCCAGGTTATATCCCACCTCTGCCCATTCTGCATCGGTGAGCGCTTCGGGTGGTTTCCCGTAAATGCGCCGGATGGCGTTCCCGGAAATGAGGCCTTCCAGGCAATCCGGCGCCCCGCACTCGCACTGCACCCGCTCCGGATAGGCGCAGCGAAAGGGAATGGCCTGGTGCCCCACTTCCGGATGCGCGCCATCGACGCCCCGGTAAATTTCCCCCTCGAGGAGGAGGCCTCCGCCCATCCCGGTGCTCAGGGTGATGTACAACAGCCGGGAGGAGCGTTCCCCGCCGAAGGTGTATTCTCCCAGCGCGGCCAGATTGGTATCCACATCCACGGTGAAGGGGGCCTGAAATTCGGTCTCCATGATCTGCTTCAGGGGAACCTCTCGCCATTCCGGCTGGTGCAGCGGAGAGACCACCCCGGTGCGGTATTCCAGCGGCCCACCCACGGCAGCACCCATTCCCCGAATGGTGGCCCCCTGGGCTACCTCCCGGGTCAAATCCTTGATCAGTTGTAGCCCTTGTGCAAGTTTAAGGGGGGTATCGGCCCGGCGCAGGGTAAGAATCCGGCCCGTTTCCGTGGCGGCAGCCACCAGCGTTTTGGTGCCCCCGATATCCAGACCGATGTAAACGCTGCGAGTTGTTTCCATAAGGAGGACGAAACGGTATCCTGCTCAGGATTGATGCCGGGGAAGTTGATGCCAGAGCATCTCCCAGATGCGTGCCTGAGAATCCCGGTCGGAAGGATGCCAGAACATCATCCGCCCCCGGGAAGAGAGGAATAACCCCTGTTCTCGAATCGGGGCAGGCAGTGCGGCCAGGCTTTCCGGGGTTATCCGCACGGCCATAATGGTGGGAAGATGAGAAAAGGTAGAGGCGATTCGGTTCATGTGCGCCGCCAGTTCCCTGTCGGTTTCCTCAAAAGGCTTCTGAACCATCAGCAACAGGGCCTCCAGATGGGGATTCAGATGTTCCAATACCGCTTCCGGAAGCGCCTTTTCGGGATGGAAATCGTATAGCAGGGCAATCAAATCGGTGTCGATTTCAAAGCGGTACACTTCCACCCCGGCCACGGTTTCCCGATCCGCCTCTAAAAATCCCATCAGTGCTTCCAGATCCCGGGGATGTTGAGCGATTACCGCGGTTTCGATAAACTTCATCGCCCCAATGCCTCTATTCGGTGGTGAATCCGTTGCAGCGTGTTTTCATCCAGTTGAAGCGGAGGAATCTTCACCCGGGGTTGGGCCGGGGGAAGCTGGTCTTCGGGAACGAAATCATCTTCCGGCAACAGGGATTGCGAAGCCGGCTTTTTGCGAAACACCGAGGAGATAGACGAAACCAGCTTGCCCAGGCCGCTCTTCTGTTTCTCCTCCTGGATACGCCGCTCCACATCTTCTTTCCGCCCCAATACGCCCATGCGGAACAGCCCCTTCATTTCCAGCATCACCTCTTCCAGATCGTCGCTCAGGGTCATCAACAGATCAAAAATTGTGGTAACGGCCTCGCAGTAATTCACGATCTTGTGTTGCAGAGGGGTTAATTCGGTGAGTTCCGCGTACGGGTTGCGCAGGATCGGCTCCATCAGATCCGGCAGGCCCCGGGAAATCTGGCCGATCTTCAGCAGCTTTTCCACCAGCGACATCAGAATTTCCTGATTGCTCAGGCCGATTTCATCGTTGAGGGATTGCCAGGTGGAGAGCCGGGTCATGAATTGTCCCCGGGACCACAGCGCCAGCCGATACAGGGCGGGCATTCCCTGCAGCAGCTCGAACTGGGCGTTGATGATTTTGCCCTCGTGGAAGAACACTTTTCCCACCCGTTCGCCCCAGGACAGCACCAGTTCGGCATCCCGGTGGCTGTGCTCAACCATTTGAATCAGGTCGATAAGATTGTATTCCTCCAGGCTGCCCTGCCAGTTGGTTCCCTCCACCGTGCTGGCCTGAACATCCACATCCAGCAACACTTGATATAATAAATGAAAGAACTCCGCCCGGGGAAGGGACATCTGGATCAATTCGGCCAGGGGAAGATCGGCGAAAAGACCCCAGTCGGCATCGTCGGGTACTACCGCCACCAGGGGGATGTAGCCAAATCCCTGTTCATAAAGCTGCCCATGCAATTCCCGCACCTCATCCGGCGTTGGATTCCAGACCACGATCAGATCAATAAGCTCCTGCTGGCATATTTCCATCACCCCGGAAAGTTGATCCACCAGTTGAAGCCGATACCAGCCTTCGGAAAACAGCGCTTCCACCTCGCCGGAGGCGTCAGGATCGGATACATATACCAGAACATCATGCATTGGTGGTTTCCTTATCCTTTCGGGTGGGCACTTTTCGGAGATGATGCAACAGCCTGCGAATGTCGGCAAATGAATCGGTTTTCACCGGC
Source organism: uncultured Calditrichaceae bacterium (assembly GCA_964416895.1). Lineage (GTDB taxonomy): Bacteria > Calditrichota > Calditrichia > RBG-13-44-9 > J075 > CAYQGB01. The sequence continues at coordinate 38,012 of CAYQGB010000005.1, read as the reverse complement.
AATACCGAGATTCCTTTGGGAACAGTGAAGTGCCGATGGAACTCTGTTACCGCTTCCCCGGCGTCTTCGGGCAAATTGGTCAATCCGATGACGAACGGCACGTCGTAGATGCGAATGAGCTGGTTTAGCACATAGTTGCTGAATTCGTACTGAGCGGTTCGGGTGTAGTCGATCAGGAAGATCACCGCCACCATGGCCTGGGAGAGTTTTTCCAGGATGGGCAGGAAAGCGGCGTCGATAGAGATGCCGAAGATGGACAGGGTCAGCCCCGGTTGGAGGCGGAGCCGGGTAAAGTCCAGGGATTGCAGGGATCGCAAGGGGGCGTTTTGATGGCCGGCGATGGTGCGGATCAGTTCCGTGCGCCCGGAAGTGGGCAACCCCAGCACGATGAGATGTCCTTCGTGAACCTCATCTTCAAACAGATGCTCCCGCAAATACCGGATATCCTCCGGCTGAAACGTCTCCACCTCCCGGCCCTTGCCGGCCGGGGCCATTACTTCTCGTTCCAGAAACTCTTTCAGCAACCGCACCGTGCGCAACACAGAAAATGGGCTGCGGAGTAGCACCTCCCGAAAGTTTCCGAATTCTTCCACCAGATCCAGCACCTGCAATTCCTCGGAGGATAGTTCGGTAAGTCGTTCCGAAGGGATGACCTCGAACCGGGGATCGGTGGATTGGAACGGTTCCAGAAACTGCTGGATTTCTTTCTTCTCGAAGGCGGCTTCGGCCAGCAGCGCCAGGGTAGATGCCCGTACCGATGAGAGCGCTTCCGCTTTCCGATAGCCGCGAATGGCAAAGGTTCCTGCGGGGATATGTAGAATTTTCAGAGCCGCATCCTCATCGGCCAGGTTGGGCGTGCGGGCTTCAATGATATGCCCCTGGAAGATGCGTATCCGGGATATCCAATCCCCGTGGCGCAATTTGAGAATAAGATTTTTTTGCTCCCCCAGGGCGTTTTGCAGTACATCGGTGAGGGAGAAGGCCTGGACCGTTCCGTGGGTAAGCGCTTGCTGTCGTATTCGGCGCAGTTCGGTTATCCGAAACAGGATGCGCCGGATGACCGCCGCCAGCCGGGTGGGGAGGGTCTCATCCAGGGGAAGGTAGCGTTTGACCCCTTCATCGTACAGGGCCAGTTGTTCTTCTATGGACAGGCCCTGCCCATAGATGACGGTGGGAATTTCCTGGAATAGCTGCCGGGAGGCCTGCTCATCCGGAGAAATCGCGGCATTGAGCACCACGGCATCCGGCACCGTGCGAGCGGCGTTTTCCCGCAGCTCGGTGAAGCTGGCGAAAACTTTCCCGGTCACCCCTTCTTTTTCCAGGGCGGCGGTAAGCTGTTGAGCCAGCTCTGAAGAAGCTTCGCAAATGAAGATCAGATTTGCCATACTCGCGGTGCTTTCCCGCTACTCAAAGACTGTCAGAACCATTGCCCTCCACGGCGGTTCGCCGGGGCAAATTTCCGGAGGGTATCTGCTGCCGGGAGGCGGAAACTGCTTCTCCCGAATGCCCGTTTCCCCGTTTGCTGCAGGGGGCAATGTCTTCATTTTTTCCGGTTACAAATATAATCAACTTCTGGGGAAAATTATTCCCTTTTTTGTAACTATCTCTCCGGATGAGATACGATCCCCCGGTTTCCGATAAATGTGCCCGCGCGGTTTCCCCGTGGCTGTTCCATCCACTCCCGGCGGGATGGGGGGGTGCCGAACCTCGCCAGGCGATACGCATCTGACAATCCGCTTTTGGTATGGCGATATTTACGCCGAACTTGCCTCAAGCGCATCGAATCTCGCTCCAAAAAAAATATTGACTTTTTGGGATACAATCCGTAATATTTGCCGGATTTTGCTGAAACTAAACTGGTTTGGCTAACTTTTAATTGAACTGAGGAGGCTTTCTGTTATGGTCGAGCTATTTCTCAAGGGCGGCATGTTCATGTGGCCGATTCTGATTTTCGGAATCGTAGGACTTGCCATCGGAATCTGGAAGCTGTATACCCTGTATATGCACGGTGTGAATACGCGCAAGTTTATGGCCGATATTCGCGCCGCTTTGAAGAAAGGTGGAATCAATCAGGCGCTGGAAATTTGCGAAAATACCCGCGGTTCGGTGGCCTCGATTATGCATGCCGGATTGAGCCGGGCCAAGGATGGGATTGAGAATGCCGAAAAAGCCATTACCAATGCCGGTTCTATTGAGATGGCCTTTCTGGAGCGGGGAATGGTCTGGCTGGGGTTTGTGATCGTGATTGCTCCCCTGCTGGGGTTTACCGGTACGGTATGGGGAATGATTGTGGCGTTCGAGGCGATTGAAACCGCTAACGATATTTCGCCGGCCATCGTGGCCGGGGGGATTTCTCAGGCCCTGTTGACTACCGCCTTCGGTCTGATAGTGGCGATCATCATTCAGTTCTTCTATAATTGGGCCACCTCCCGTATCGATAAGCTGATCACCGACATGGAAGAAGCTTCCGTGGAACTGGTGGACACCTTAATCGATATGCAGGGCAAATAATAACCGTACACAAAGGGTTGTGTCATGATTCGAAAACGCGAAAAGGAAGAGGTGGAAATCCCTTCCGCTTCGCTGGCGGATATTGCCTTCCTGCTGCTGATCTTTTTCCTGGTGGCCACTACGATTGATGTGGATAAGGGACTGGACCTGGTGTTGCCTCCCGCCCAAGAAGACATCATTAAGATCAATCCCAAGAACATCACCAATATTCTGATCAACGATGCCGGAGAGGTGTTGCTGGACAACAAGATTGTCAATGTGCGAGATGTCTCGGATATCATCCGCAAGAAGTTGCAGGAGAATGATAAGCTGATTGTCTCGCTGAAGACCACCCGCGGCACCCGGTACGAAGTTTACATCGATGTTCTGGATCAATTGAAGCAGGCCGGAGCAACCCGTATCTCGCTGGCGGAGCCGGAAAAAACCTGATCGGATTCGGAAGCTGCGCGCTTCCGTCTCTCACCATCAAATTTGTGAGGACGGTTCATGGCTGTTAAGATTGAACGGAAAACCAAGGTCAAAATTGCCATTCCCACGGCTTCCATGCCGGATATTATTTTTCTGTTGCTGGTCTTCTTCATGGTTACCACCGTGCTCCGGCAGTATCAGGGATTGAAAGTGGAGTTGCCGGAGGCCAAGATGGTGGAGAAGTTGCCCAGTAAACGAAATGTTTCCACCATCTGGATCGATTTGCAAGATCGAGTGGTCATTGATGACATCACCATCAAGAAGGATAAACTTTCTGAACTCCGGGTCATCGCCTACAACAAACTGGCGGAAAATCCCAAGCTGGTGATTTCCCTCAAAGTGGACAAGAATGCCAGCATGGGAATTCTGAATGATGTTCAGCAGGAGCTTCGGAAAGCCAATGCGTTGAAAGTAAACTATTCCACTATTCCGGCGGGATAAGTCAGGCGTTTACTCGAGGTTATATGCCGGATTCCACGGCAATGGCCTCACGCCTGACCTGAGAAATTCAGGGAAAGGCCGTCGGTTGGGACGTTGGGATGTGCAAGGCGTGTGTTTCTCTCATAGATGGTAAAAGGAGGCCGTTATGGCTCACAGGAGTTTGATTTATAAGAAACCGGAGGTTGACCTCCGCCCCAAATCCAGGAAGTGGTTTGAAGCTTCTCTGGCCATTTCTTTGCTGATAGTTATTGCGCTGTTTTATTCATTCAAGAAGTTTGAGGGGAAGGCCAAGCTGGAAAAAAAGGTGGATACAGAAATCCAGATGGAATACATTCCTCCCACTCAGCAAATCCAGAAGCCCCCTCCTCCGGCGCGCCCCAAAATTCCGGTGGAATCGGAAGATGAAGATGTGCCGGAAGATTTGACTATCGAGGAAACGGAAGTGGATTTTGAATCGGCGATTGAAGATTTGCCTCCTCCTCCGGAAGAAGAAGAGCCGATCGTGCCCTTCTATGCGCTGTCGGAAAAGCCCAAACAGATCAAGAGCGTTCAGCCCAAGTATCCGGATCTGGCCCGGAAGGCCGGGATCGAGGGCACCGTGGTGGTGAAGGTGCTGGTGAATACCAAGGGCGAAGTGGAAAAAGTAGAGGTGATCAAATCGCACCCGTTGCTGGATGAAGCGGCCATCGAAGCGGCCTGGCAATTCAAATTTACTCCCGGAAAGCAGCGGGATCGCTATGTGAAAGTGTGGGTGAGTATTCCCTTCAACTTCAAGCTGAAATAGATAAAATTCTGTCTTGCCGAATATATGATCGGTGAGCGGTTTTATTTCTCAAAAGCAGTGTATCTTTTTACACTGCTTTTTTTTATCCTTTTCCGTTGGTAGATACAGGGGTTGTAAGGGATGAAGATCGTTCTGTTTGAGGATTGGGGATTTACCCGGCTGTTGCCGCTGGTGTATTTCCGGCCGGTGTGGGAGTTGCGCTGCGGGGCCATGACCCCGGGGCAACGGATTGCCCGCTTTATGGAGCAACCTTCCTTTGCACTTGCCCGGGAATATCTGCTCCGGCACTACCTTCCTCCATCCCGGGACGTTCAGACGCTGGCAGATTCCGAAGAACTGCTGATGATCAACGGTCGGTGGCTGATGAGCAGGGAAGAGGCGGCGAAGGTGCTGGAACTGGAAGAAAAGACTGCCCTGGTGTGTGAGGGAGAGGTGGCGGCGTTTCGCATCCGCAAAGGGGAGCTTTCCCGTTTTCTGAGCGGGGGTGTGATCGATCCCTCCCGCGTGTTGCAGGAGCGTTCTTCCGAGGAATTTTCTACCCGAATGGTGGGCTATCTATGGGAAGCGGTGGATTGGAACGGTGAGGCGCTGGTGGAAGATTATCAGCACTTCGCCAAAGCGGGCGCGCGTGAAGGCAACATTTTCCCCGGAGTACACATCGTGGGGGAGGAGCAGGTGACCGTGGAAGCCGGGGCGGTGATCAAGCCGGGAGTGGTAATTGACGCCGAGAACGGGCCGGTGTGGATCGGGAAAGGGGCGAAAGTTATGCCCAATGCGGTGCTGGAGGGGCCGGTGTACGTGGGGGAAAATTCCACCATCAAAGTGGGGGCCAAAATTTATGAGAACACCACCATTGGCCCGGTGTGCAAAATCGGGGGAGAGGTGGAAGCGAGCATCATTCAGGGATATTCCAACAAGCAGCACGATGGATTTCTGGGGCATGCTTTTCTGGGGGAATGGGTGAATCTTGGCGCCGACACCAACAACTCGGATTTAAAGAACAATTACGGCCTGATTACGGTGCTGGTGAACGGGGAGCCGGTGTCTACCGGGCGGCGGTTTGTCGGGCTGATGATGGGGGATCATTCCAAATGCGCCATCAACACCATGTTCAATACCGGCACGGTGGTGGGGGTATGCTGCAACATATTCGGCGCGGGGATGCCGCCGAAGTTCGTACCCTCGTTTTCCTGGGGAGGCGCCGGGGGGTTGGCCCGGTATGATTTTGATAAAGCCCTGGAAGTGGCCCGGGTGGTCATGGCCCGGCGGCAGGTGGATTTTACCGAGGATACCCGGCTTCTGTTTGAAGCGGTGCGTCGGCTGGCTCGTGAAGTTGAAAAAGGTTCTTTATTATGAAGAAAACCCGGTACGCGATCGGCATTGATCTGGGGGGGACGGCGATCAAATACGGGATTTGCTCCCGGGAGGGAGAAATTGTCCGGGAATTTTCCCGCCCTACCCACGCGGACAGTCCGGTAGATGCCATCCTGGAGCATCTTATTGAAGCGGCCGAGGAGGCGTTGGCGTTCGCCCGGTCTCAGGGAATGTCCATCGAGGTTATTGGCCTGGGAACTCCCGGTAGCGTGGATGTAGAAGAAGGGTTCCTGAAAGGCAATACTCCGAACTTCAAGCACTGGCGCAATGTGCCCATCAAACGCCGGATGGAGGATCGGCTGCAAATTCCCGTGTTTGTGGATAACGACGCCAATGTCATGGCCTTTGGAGAGGCGCGCTTCGGCGCGGGACAGGGAAGCGATCAGGTGGTGTGCATTACTCTGGGAACCGGTATCGGTGGGGGAGTGATTATCGACGGCAAGCTGTTCCGGGGGAGCATGTATGCCGGAGCGGAATTGGGGCACATGAGCATTTGCTACAACGGGCATCCCTGTCGGTGTGGGGGTGTTGGCTGCTGGGAGCGTTACGCCTCGGCCACGGCCATGATCGAACACTATGCCCAACTCAATCCCGACGACCCGGTGAGCGATACCCGAACGATTTTTGAGCGCTATCACGCTTCCGAACCGGCGGCGCAGCAGGTGGTGGAAACCGAAATTCGGATGGTGGCGGTGGGGATTGCCAATCTGATCAACATTTTCAATCCCCGGAAGATCATCATCGGCGGGGGAGTGAGTGAAGCGGGGGACTGGTTTGTGGAGCGCATTGCCGGGGCTGCCCGGGAGCGGGCAATGGAGCCGGCGCTGGAAAATCTGGAAATTGTTCGGGCGACATTAGGGAACAAAGCGGGGTGGCTGGGCGCGGCCGCCTTTGCCCTGAGCCATTTTGGCGACACCTCAGAAGAAGGGCTTACCCGGATATGAACCTGCCCGTCCTTAATCCCGGAGATGCAATCGGTCTGGTGTCCCCGGCGGGGGCCGTTCGCCGGGAGCAGGTCCAGCCGGGCATTGACTATCTTACTTCCCTGGGATATATCTGCAAATTGGGACAACACGCCTTTTCCGATAACGGCCTGACCTCCGCTCCGGTGGAACGGCGGCTGGAAGATCTGCATACTTTTGTGGCCGATGAGGAGGTGAAGGTCATCTGGGCCTTGCGGGGAGGGTACGGTAGTATTCAGTTGCTGGATCGGCTGGAGTACGGCCTGTTCCGGGGGCACCCCAAAATTCTGGTAGGGTTCAGCGACATTACGGCGTTGCAATGGGCGTTGTATGCCCGTCTGGGGCTACCTTCTCTCAGCGGCCTGACGTTGACCACCCAGACTCGCCCGGAAAACCGGTATGTTTCTGTGGGGCTGGAAATTCTGAGCGGGCAGCGGAAAGCGCTCGTTGCTCGCGACCTATCGGGAGAATCGGTGCAGGCGTTTCGTTCGGGAGAGGCTTCGGGGACTCTAATGGCGGGCACGTTGTCGATGATCTGCACCCTGTGTGGCACGCCCTTCTGGCCGAAAGCGGAGCCGATTATTCTGGCGCTGGAAGATGTGAACGAGCCGTTGTATCGGATTGATCGGTATTTTCAACAGTTGCGGCTGATGGGATTCTGGGAAAATGTCGCCGGGCTGCTATTGGGGAAATTCCTGCTGGATGAGACCGAACAGGATGTTTTGCCCCTGATTACGCCTCTGGTGGGGCCGGAGGTTCCCATCGTGTATAACCTTCCCTACGGTCACTTCTCCAATGCCCTTCCCTTTCCTTCGGGCGTTGCCGCCCGGCTACAGGCGGAGCCGTTTCGGCTGGAATGGAAAGGGTCGTAAGGATTTTTCTCATGATGAGGTGCATGATAAATGTGAGATGTACTGGTGTGTATCCCTGGGTAGTCAAAAACGGCCTTGCTTCAGGCCTTCCCATGCTCGCTTTTTTGATTTTTGGGAAGGGGTATGAACGAGTGAGTACAAAGGAGGTTGAAAAAAGTAGGAGGCAACTGAAATTCTCTGCAAATCGTTTATTTTCTGATCTGATCCGGGGCTATAACTGCATTGACAGAGAGATCAGGGATTCTTTATAGTGGCAAATACCGTACTTGTCCTTCCCATTCCCCTTCAAAGCTGCATTCAGCTATAAGCAACAGGTCTTCAATAGCTGTGCCGATAGGAACATTGCGGTTCACTTCAAAAACCCCCGGCATGGGTTTTTTAGCTCGAACACGTTCATATGCGTATCGGGTTATCGTTGAAACATCATGGGTCAACAAAACTCTATTCTCCTGAGCAGCCCATTCTAAAATTGTTTCATCATCCGCCCCTGATAACCCCACATCCTGCACCCGTACAATATCTAAATCGGGTTTGCGGCGCAGCATTCCCCGGAGTATATCATTATTGAAATTTTCATCAGCGGCAAATCGGATCATATTGTCCCACTCTGCTTAGCACGTCTGGCTAATAACCGTTCACGGATGCCTGTGGGATCAAAGCGACTCTCGTTTTCTTTCCGAATCTCTTCTGCCTCTGCTCGCCGACGAGCAAGATACTCCTCTACTTCTGCCCGATGCCGCAGGTAGTAGGCAATAACCGCATAAACTTCGGCCAGATCCAGCGTGGGATACTGGTGAGCGATTTCTTCGGCTGTAGCCCCTTGCCGGAAAGCCAGAACTACTGTATCCAGAGTCACCCGGGTGTTTCCCACGCGAACGACCCCGTTTTTGTCAATGCGAAGTGGAACGGTTTCCGCTTCAATTGTAAGAGAAGTGGTTGCCATGAGAATCTAACCTCTGTTTTGCTGCAAAAGCAGCCGGTTCTCGATATGCATATCCCAAAGTGCTGCCACGCAATATAAGCCTCTTCCCTGCCAATTTCAACCGGATGCGGTCATTTTCCTCCCATCGGGGCCTCGCGTTAAATTCCTGAAAACTCATACCGTTTTGCAATTGAATTCCCCCCCTTCTGGTGTTATATTTGCAAGCTAACACGAGGCGCAGGACGTGACGAACATTGCGGTGTTTGCTTCCGGAAGAGGAAGCAATTTTCAGGCGGTTTACCGGAAGGTTGAGGAGGGATTCATTCCAGCCCGCATTTCGCTGCTGGTTACCGACAATTCTGGCGCACCGTGCATTGAATTTGCCCGTACTCATCATATCCCGGTTCGGGTGATCCGCCCTCGAGACTATGCTTCCCCGGAAGCGTTTGGTGACGCGCTACTCCGGTGTTTACAGGAATTTGGGATAGGTTTCATTGTCCTGGCGGGCTACCTGAAGAAAATCCCCGCCAACGTGGTGGAGGCGTATCCCAACCGCATTGTGAATATTCATCCGGCGCTACTGCCCGCCTTTGGAGGCAAGGGGATGTACGGGATGAAGGTTCACGAAGCGGTGTTTCGCTCCGGAGCCAAAGTTTCCGGAGTTACCGTGCATCTGGTGAACAATGAGTATGACGCCGGGCCGATTGTGCTTCAGGAGGCGGTGGACATTTCCGATTGTGCCTCCCCGGAGGAGATTGCCCGGAGGGTACTGGAACGGGAACATGAGGTATTTCCCCGGGCCATCAAACTTTTGCTGGAAAACGAAGTGCTCATTGACGGTCGGCGGGTGACCATAAGGAAACCAACGGAATGATACGGATTCAGCGCGCCCTGCTCAGTTGCTGGGATAAACAGGGATTGACCGAACTTGCCAGGGGGCTGCAAGCCCACGGTGTGGAGATAATCTCCAGCGGCGGGACGGCTACCTTTCTGGAACAGCATCATCTCCCGGTGACCCGCGTGGAAGCCCTCACTCAGTCGCCGGAGGTGCTGGGTGGGCGGGTCAAAACGCTCCATCCTCGAATTCATGCGGCCATTCTGGCCACCGACTCACCGGAACATCAACAGGATTTACAGACGCTGGGGGTACAGCCCATTCAACTGGTGGTGGTCAACCTGTATCCCTTTGTAGAAGCGGCGCTGGAAAAGGGGTTGGCGCCGGAGGAGGCGGTGGAATTTATCGACATCGGGGGGCCGGCCCTGCTGCGAGCGGCGGCCAAAAATTATCGGTTTGTGGTGGCGCTGCATCATCCGGGGCAATATGAGGAGTTTCTGGCGCAGTTGAATGCTCATCAGGGGGCGATTCCGGAACACTACAGTCGGCGGCGGGCGCAGGAGGTGTTTTTTTACACCGGCTGGTATGACGGCCAAATTCAAGCCTACTTTTCTGCTCAGGTAGAGCCGGAGGCCTCCCTGCCCCGGTATCAGACCTGTCATCTGGAAAAGGTTACCGATCTCCGCTACGGGGAGAATCCCCATCAGGCGGCGGCGTTGTATCGGCCATTTGGAGAAACTCCCCGGGGGATGGCCGAAATGGAGCAGTTGGGGGGCAAGCCGCTTTCTTTCAACAATTATGTGGATGTGCAGGCGGCCTACGCTCTGGCGCTGGAGTTTTCTCTGCCGGCGGCGGTGATTGTGAAGCATACCAATCCCTGTGGGGCGGCGGTGGATTCGGAAAATCTGATCCATGCCTATCGTCGGGCGCTGCAAGGGGATCCGGTGTCGGCTTTTGGGGGGATTGTGGCCTGCAACCGGGAAATAGACGCCGCCACCGCCGAAGAGATGAGCAAAATCTTTCTGGAATGCATTATCGCTCCGGATTTCTCTCCTGGAGCGCTGGAACGGCTAAGACGAAAAAAAAATCTGCGGTTGTTGAAACTTTCTCCGGAAACGTTTTTGAGAGGCGCCTACGAAATCAAGCCGCTTTCGGGGGCTTATCTGTTGCAGCAACCGGATGATCTCCGGGAAACACCGCAAGATTGGCGGGTGGTGACCCGACGCTCTCCCACCGATGGGGAATGGGAGGATATGGAGTTCGCCTGGAAGGTGGTGAAGCATGTGAAATCCAACGCTATTGTGCTGGCGAAGGACGGGGAGCTGTATGGCGTGGGCGCGGGACAGATGTCCCGGGTGGATGCGGTGGAGTTTGCCCGAATGAAAGCGGAGAAAGCCGGGCGGGAGTTGACCGATACGGTGCTGGCCTCGGATGCCTTTTTTCCCTTTCGCGATGGCATCGACGAAGCCGCTAAAGCCGGGGTGAGTGCAGTTATCCAGCCGGGAGGTTCGATTCGAGATGAAGAAGTCATTCAGGCTGCCGATGAACACGGCATGACCATGATATTCACAGGAAGACGACACTTTAAACATTGAGGATGCGCAGGACTATGGGGCTGTTTGACTTTTTTTCTACCGATTTGGGCATTGATCTGGGAACGGCCAATACGCTGATCTATGTTAAGGGTAAAGGCATCGTTGTCAATGAACCCTCTATTGTGGCATTTGAGGAGCATAATCACCGGATTGTGGCGGTGGGACGAGAAGCCCGGGAGATGTTGGGACGCACGCACCGGGATATTATCACCATCCGCCCGCTGAAGGACGGGGTGATTGCCGATTTTGAGGCCACCGAAGCGATGATCCGGGAGTTTATCAAGAAGGCCAGGGTCAATCGGATTAGCATTGATAAGATTGTGGTGTGCGTGCCTTCCGGGGTGACCGAGGTGGAGAAACGAGCGGTGCGGGATAGCGCCGAACGCGCCGGTGCCCGGGAGGTGGCGCTGGTGCCGGAAGCCATGGCCTCGGCCATCGGGATCGGCCTGGAGATCGACAAGCCTGTGGGCAATATGATCGTGGATATCGGCGGGGGCACCTCGGAGATTGCGGTTATTTCTCTCAACGGGATCGTTCTGCATACCTCGATCCGCATCGGCGGCGATGAGATGAACGAAGCCATCGTGCAGTATTTTAAGAAGAATTATAACCTGCTGATCGGAGAGAAGACCGCCGAGAATTTGAAGTGCGAGATCGGCTCGGCCCTGCCTCTGGAAGAAGAAATTACCACCACGGTGAAAGGACGGGATCTGGTAAACGGTATTCCCAAGACCGAAGAGGTCACCTCGGTGGAGATTCGGGAGGCCCTGAATGAGCCGATCAATACGATTGTGGAGACGATTAAGATTACTCTGGAACATACACCGCCGGAGCTGGCCGCCGATATTCTGGATCGGGGGATTATTTTGACCGGGGGAGGGGCGTTGCTGCGGCGACTGGATGATCGGATTATGCAGGAAACCCGGCTACCGGTGAATGTGGCCGAAGACCCTCTGAGTTGCGTGGCCCGGGGAACCGGTCGCATTCTGGAAAATTATGCCCGGTATCAAAAAGTGCTGATTAAGGGCAATCGGCGGTTGTGAGAGGCCGGTTGGGCAGGACTCTCGAGATAGCCGGGGATGCCGGTTTCCGGATGTGGCGCCGGGGGAGGGAAGGGCGCTTAAGCGCCCTTGACGCCGCCGGCCCGGGCAGGAAGGGCGCTTAAGCGCCCTTGAGGTTCGCTTGCATCCCGGCCACCGCCGCCCCGGAATGAAGGGCGCTTAAGCGCCCTTAACGCCGCCGGATAGCAAGGGCGCTTAAGCGCCCTGAAGCTCCCGCAACCTCTCCCGTAATCAGGTTAAAACCTCTTTGTTTGCAGCCAATGAGACGACTCCCTCCATATCTGGCCTTTTTCAAGCGCCCCCTGGTATTGTTAATGATTTACGTCTTTCTTTCCACCGTGTTGATGAACTTCAGCGATGACACTTCCCTGCGGGGAATTCGGTGGGCGTTATTGCAGGTCATCGAATTCATGGATGGGCTAAAAATTGACTGGCGCACCCGGGAGCAGTTGTTGCGGGAAAACGATCGCCTGAAAGAAGAAAACTTCCGGTTGCGGTTAACCCAGCAGAAGCTGCGGGAAATTGTGCTGGAAAACGTGCGGTTGCGTCGGTTATTGCGGTTAAAAGAGAGCAGCGACTACAAATATCTCGCCGCCCGGGTCATTGCGGAAGGTACCGAACGGGGCATTCGTTCCGTGCTCATCGACATCGGGGAGCGGGAAGGAGTACGCAAAAACATGGCCGTCATCAATGCTCAGGGGCTGGTGGGCAAGGTGATTGCCACCACTCCGGGGCAGGCCATCGTGCAGATTTTGCTGGATCAAAACATGTTTGTCAGCGCGCGGTTGCAAAACAGTCGGGAAGTGGGTTTCATCAGTTGTTCGGGCAACTCCTGGCTGGATCTCCGGCAGATACCTCGCAACATTCAGGTAGAGCCGGGAGAAGTCGTGGTGACCTCCGGAAACAGTCAGATTTATCCTCCCGGCATCAAAATCGGGGTGGTCACCACGATTGAGGAGACGGAATACGATTTTTTCAAGCAAATTCGGGTTGATCCGGCAGTAAATTTCGACGCTCTGGAAGAAGTATTTGTGGTGGTGCCCACGGCAAAGCAGGAGAAAACCTCCGGTGAATAGACGTTACCTGCGGTATGGGATTGCCTTTGCGGTGGCGCTGGTGCTTCAGGTGACCTTTGTGCAGTATATTAATATTCTGAACTGGCGACCGGATCTCATCCTGATCATGCTGGTGATCTTTGCCCTGCACAACGGCCAGAATGCCGGCAGCACTGCCGGATTCCTGCTGGGAGTGATCAGCGACCTCATCTCCGGAGGGCTGTTGGGATTGGGAGCATTGAGCAAGACCGTCACCGGATTTGTGGCCGGGCGCATCGGCGATTTCTTCCATGAGCGCAGCGAATTCATCTTTACCCTGTTCATCAGCGGCTTCTTGCATGATTTGATCTATTTTTACATCAACACCCTGGGGGTGGAAATCTCCTGGTGGGTGATCATCCTGAAATTCATCATCCCCAACCTGGTATACACCTCGTTGGTGGGAATCCCCATTGCCTTTTTATTGACCAACTGGTTGCAAGAAGAAGATGATTCCTACTAACTTCCGCATCATCCTTTCCCGTCACTGGGCATTCTATCTGGCGATTGTCGGGGCGATTTTCATCCTGGCCGTTCGGTTTTACAGCCTGCAGATTGTGGAACAAAATATCTATCGAGAAAAATCGGAGAAGAACAGCGTTAAAGTGGAAACCCGGATACCGGTGCGGGGATTGATTTATGACCGCAACGGTCGGCTGATCGCCGATAATCGTCCGGCCTTCTCCGTTTATCTGGTACCGGCGCTGACCACCCCGGCGACCGTTTCCACCGTTGCCGCGGTGCTGGGATTAAAGCCCCGGGTCATCCGCCAAAAACTGCACACCACCCGCCGGTTCCAGCCGGTAAAAATCGCCCGTCACGTGGATCAGCGCACCCTGACCCTCCTGCTGGAAAACAAACTGGATTTGCCGGGGCTGGAGTGGAAGGTGGAACCGCGGCGCAACTACATCTTTTCCCGAAGCTTTGCCCATGTGCTGGGGCCGCTGGGGGAGATTGGCGAGAACGAACTGGGAAAAAATCCGGAATATGAGCAGGGGGATCTGGTGGGCAAAAAAGGCGTCGAGCGGGTGATGGATGCCGCCCTTCGGGGCAAAAAAGGCTACCGCTATCTCAAAGTCGATGCCCTGGGGCGGGTTGTCGGAGAAGTCTCTTCCGGAAAAGATACCCCCCCGATTCCGGGGAAAGACCTGTATTTAACCATCGACGCTCGCCTGCAACTATACGCCGATTCCCTGTTCGGCGACCGCACCGGCGCTCTGGTGGCCATCAATGTGCAGAACGGGGAGGTATTGACTCTGGTATCCCGGCCCAATTACGATCTGGGACAGTATCGGGAACTATGGCATCGTTTGATCAGCGATACCCTTAAACCCCTGTTTGATCGAGCCACCCAGGCGGCCTATCCCCCCGGCTCCACCTTCAAAATGGTCGCCGCCATTGCCGCCCTGAACGAAGGAATCATTACCCCCTACTGGACGGCATTTTGTCCCGGCTATACCCGCATCGGGCGGCGGGTGGTGCACTGCTGGTTTGCCGATGGACACGGAGAGATCAACCTGATTTCCGCCATCCGAAACTCCTGCAACGTCTATTTCTTTCAACTGGGCAAGAAAATCGGCATCGACCTGTGGAGCAAATACAGCCGGAAATTTTTGTTCGGCAAAAAAACCGGGATAGAACTGACCTCGGAAAATCCCGGTCTGGTGCCCAGCCGGGAGTATTACGATCGGAAATACGGTCCCGGCCGATGGACCACCGGCATGCTGGCGAATCTGGCCATTGGTCAGGGAGAGCTGCTGGTCACTCCCCTGCAAATGGCCCAATTTGCCATGATTCTGGCCAACGGTGGAGTGTACTATCCCCCTCATCTGCGGTATCGGCTGGTGGATAAAATCACCGGGGAAGTAGAAAACTATCATCCCCGGCCACATCGTATTGAAGACATCAAGCCGGAGGTGTTTCAATTTGTTCGCGAAGGCATGCGCCAGGTGGTGGCCGGGGGCACCGGCTGGCGGGCCGGAGTGTACGGCCTTACCGGGGCGGGGAAAACCGGCACGGCCCAGAATCCCCACGGAAAACCCCATGCCTGGTATATCGGATTTGCCCCCTATGAAAACCCGGAGATCGCCGTGGCCGTGCTGGTGGAGAACGGAGGATCGGGGGGAGCGGTAGCCGCTCCCATTGCGGGAAAATTTCTGCGGCGGTATTTTTACTACCGGGGATTGTACGACTATCAGGAGGAACAGCGATTTTTGCGGGCTTTGTGGGCCAAACGACGGGAACAGGCCCGTCAGGATAGCTTGCAGGCCGCCGGGGCGCTGGAGCCGGAAACCGGAGAAACCCCCGAAATCATCGAGGATGAACCGCAATGAAATTTCGCCTCAAAGATATTGATTTTCTGCTGTTGGGGAGTGTGTTGGGACTGCTGGCCATGGGCCTGGTGGCTATCTATTCCATTACCCAATCGCTGCTCCAGTCCGGTTCTCAGGCCAATTATTTTATCTCCCAGATCCAGTGGATTACCATGGGACTGGTGGTGATGCTGGCAACGGCGTTTCTCTTTCCCCATCGGTTCTTTTTCCTGACCGCCTATCTGTTGTACGGGGGAGCGATTGTTCTGCTGATTCTGGTGTATTTCTGGGGAAGCACCGGCTACGGCGCCACCCGCTGGCTACGCATCGGCGGCATTGGATTTCAGCCCTCGGAATTTGCCAAAGTCGCCACCGTCCTGGCGGTTGCCCGGTATCTTTCCGATCGCCGACTGGATATTAACCACTGGAAAACCTTTACCATCGCGGCAACCATCATTCTGGTACCTTTCGTACTCATTGCCCGCCAGCCGGATCTGGGAACCGCCCTGGTGTTTGCCGTGCTGGCCCTCCCGATCATTTTCTGGGCCGGATTGAAGCCGGAAAATTTGCCCCTGTTTATTTTTCCCGGCCTGGTGATGGCCGCGTCGTTCAATCGCTATGCTTTTGGAGCGGTGATGGTGTTGCTGCTAATCTATTTGATATACTGGGAGAGCGGGTTCTGGTGGAAGGTGTTGCACCTGGGACTGAATGTAGGAGTAGGGCTGTTGACCCCGGCAATATGGAACCACCTTAAGGACTACCAGAAGCAGCGGATTTTGACCTTTTTGAATCCGGAAGCCGATCCCCTGGGAGCGGGGTATCAGATCATCCAGTCGAAAGTTGCCATTGGCTCAGGAGGATTTTTCGGAAAAGGCTTTCTTCACGGCTCTCAGACACAGTTGCGCTTTCTTCCCGAACAGCACACCGATTTTATCTTTGCCGTCATCGGGGAAGAGTTCGGTTTCTTCGGCGTCTTGATCGGTCTGTTGTTATTTGCCGTCCTGTTGTGCCGCATCGTGTACGATGCCAACATGTTCAAAAACCGTTTCAACAGCATTGCCGCCATTGGATTTGCCACCATTCTCGGTTTTCACATGTTTGTGAATGTAGGCATGACCGTGGGATTGTTCCCGGTGACCGGTCTGCCCCTGCCGTTCATCAGCTACGGGGGAAGCGCCATGCTGACCAACATGTGGATGATCGGCCTGCTGTTGAACTTTTATCGATACCGTTTTGAATATTAATCCTGAGGTGAACATGCATCCGGAACTGGTACGTATCGGCCCGGTGATTGTCAGCAGCTACGGCCTGATGCTGGCGTTGAGCTTCATTATCGGCATCAGCCTGAGCACTCGCCTGGCCGCCAAACGGGGCGTCTCTAAAGACGATGTCATCAATCTGGCGTTCGTGATCATGCTCAGTGCCATTGTGGGCGCCCGATTGATGTATGTGGTATTCCACCTGGACGAATTCCGGGGCCGCTGGGAGTACACCTTTTTGCCCATCCAGCGGGATGGCTCCATCGGCCTGAGCGGGCTGGTGTTGCTGGGCGGGGTGATCGGGGCGCTGCTGGCCGGTCTGGTGTATATCAAATACAAAAAGTTGCCCTTCTGGAAGATCAGCGACAGCATCGCGCCCTCGCTGGCCCTGGGAATTTTCCTGGGCCGCATCGGCTGTTTCCTCAACGGCTGCTGTTTTGGCAAAGCCTGCGATCTGCCCTGGGGGGTGCAGTTCCCTCCCACCAGCCCTGCCGGCGCCATCATGGGGCCGGTGCACCTTCATCCCACACAGCTATATTCCTCGTTTTATGGATTGATCATTTTCGGAGTGCTGATGTGGCTGGAGCGCCGCCGACCCCAACCGGGAACGCTCTCGGCAGTTTTCCTGGTGCTCTATGGAATTGCCCGGTTCACGGTGGATTTTTTCCGGTTTTATGAAAGCCAGATGTTCGTTTTTCCGGGATTAGATGTTAACCAGCTGATCAGCCTGGTTATGCTGGGTACCGGAGCCATGTTGCTGTGGAAAAAACGCCTTTTGCCCCGCGCTTCTGAGCCGGAAACCCCTTCCCTGGACGCTTAGAAAATCGAGGAGGGCCGGGTTTCGTCGCACACAGCAGGTAGCCCAATGCGCCCGGTTGAACAAGTAACTAACTCTTGACAGAGGGCAAAATCATGCATATATTTGGCCGGTCTTTTTCGGGATGGGAAATGAAACGAGCACTTTACCGGGTTGTATTGTGGATGTTGCCGTTGGCGCTGGCGAGTTTGATGTATGGCTGTGCCGGCTCCCGAAACGGCGGCGATGAAAATTATGCCGGCGATGAAGATTACAGTGAGATTGAAGAACTGTTAGGCATTTCTTCTCCCCAGCAAGGAAATTCCGGTCAGGGTGCTCAGCAAGAGGGAGGGGATGATCTGTTACAACTGTTGGGCGATGAACAGCAGCCTCAGGCGGAAGCCCAGCCTCCTCAGACGGAACCGGAAACGGAAAAGCGCCTGATCGAGTTGCAAGATCAGGTGGATAAACTGAAGAAGGAGCTTCGGGAAAAAAATAAGACCATCGCCGATCTGAAAGCCCAGTTGATGGTGCTGGAATCGGAGCGTTCTTCAGGAAGCGGGGGGGCGCCGGTATTGGTGGGAAATGCCGGTTCCATGAGCGATGAAGAATACCAGCGCAATTACCGAACCGGCCTGGATCTGTTTCAAAGTCATCGCTATCGGGAAGCCATCGAGGTCTTTGAAAGTTTGTTGGCGGCGAATTCCGAGCACAGCCTGGCCGATAATGCTCAGTACTGGATCGGCGAATGCTACTACATGTTGGGGGATTATCAGGCGGCGATTCTGGCTTTTGAAAAGGTGTTTACGTATAAGAATTCCAACAAAAACGACTACGCGCAGTTTAAGCTGGGGTTGTGCTATTATCACCTGAATGATCGCAAGCGCGCCCGGGAAGAGTTTCAAAGTTTTGTGGATAATTACCGGAATTCTCCGCTGGTTCCCAAAGCGGAGGAGTATCTGGCAAAGTTGTAAACACATGGGCGGTTAGCTCAGCTGGCTAGAGCGTTGCGCTCACATCGCAAAGGTCGCAGGTTCGAGTCCTGCACCGCCCACAAACCCTGCTAATCCTTTAATACTACCCCGCGAGGTAGTGAAGGAGTGTTAATGATACCCCAATTATTTGGTATATCAATAACCAATTGTACGGTGTGGATTCTGGAAGCCTTTGGAGTTTCTCCAAAGGCTATTTTTTTGCCTGAGAGGTAGATGATGACCGAACGCATCAAAGCACAGGTGCTTACCGCCGACGATCTCCAGCGCATTATTACCCGCCTGGCCCATGAAATCCTGGAAAAGAATCGCGGCACCGAAAATCTGGTGCTGGTGGGATTGCGTACTCGAGGAGCCTATCTGGCCGAGCGCATCTCTCAAAAAATACAGGAGATTGAGGGTGTAAGCGTACCCACCGGTTTCCTGGATGTAACCCTGTACCGGGATGATTTCCGCACCCGCCTGAAACAGCCCTCGGTGGAAGTCACCAATATCCCTTTTGCCATCGACGAGCAAAATGTGGTGTTAATCGACGATGTGCTGTATACCGGGCGAACCGTTCGGGCAGCCCTGGATGCCCTGATGGATTTCGGGCGCCCCCGGCGAATCTATCTGGCGGTGCTGGTGGATCGGGGGCATCGGGAGTTGCCCATCAAAGCCGATTTCGTGGGAAAAAACATCCCCACCTCCATCGGAGAGGAAGTGCGGGTGAAAATGAAAGAGGTCGATGAAGAGGACGGGGTGTATCTGGTAGAAAGCCCCCCTTCCCAATAACCGAATATCCAAATAGCTCTCTCCAATAGACAGGGAAGCGTCTATGTTGAAATCAAGGCATCTCTTAGGTCTGGATGGCATGGATCGGGAAGAGATCCAGATCATTCTGGATACGGCCCGATCGTTCCGGGAAATTCTGGATCGACCGATCAAACGGGTACCCACCCTTCAGGGAAAGACGGTGGTCAACCTGTTTTATGAGCCATCTACTCGTACCCGGATTTCGTTCGAGCTGGCAGAGAAGCGTCTGTCTGCGGACATCGTGAATTTTTCGGCCAGCACCAGTTCGGTGAAGAAGGGAGAGTCGCTGATCGATACGGTGAAGAACATCGAGGCCATGCGCATGGATATGGTGGTGGTGCGGCATTCTTCGCCGGGAGCAGCCCACCTGCTGAGCCGGGTGGTGGATGCCAACGTGATCAACGCCGGCGACGGCGGGCATGAACATCCCACTCAGGCGCTTCTGGATATGATGACCATCCGGGAAAAATTGGGCGACCTGAGCAAGCTTACCATCGCCCTGGTGGGGGATATCTCCCACTCCCGTGTGGCCCTCTCCAACATTTACGGCCTGAAGGCCATGGGCGCCCGGGTGATCGTCTGCGGGCCATCAACCTTGATCCCCCGTCATATCGAGCGCCTGGGCGTGGAGGTGTACCATAACATCGACGAGGTGATTCCCCAGGTGGATGTGCTGAACATTCTCCGCCTGCAACTGGAGCGGCAGCGCAGCGGACTGTTTCCTTCCCTGCGGGAGTATCACAACTACTTCGGAATCACCCGGGAACGCCTGGAGAAGGCCACCCGTCCCATCCTGATCATGCATCCGGGACCGATGAATCGGGGGCTGGAGATCGCCAGCGACGTGGCCGATAGCGAACATTCCGTTATCCTGGAGCAGGTGACCAACGGGGTGGCCCTGCGTATGGCGGTGTTGTACTTACTTGCAGGAGGCAAAAGTGAAATTCACTAAGAACGTTTCCGCCCGGGATGGGCGATTTCAGCAGTTACCTTCCCGGCTGCTGCTGAAAGGCGGTCGGGTGATCGACCCCGGCCTTGAACTGGATGAAGTGACCGATGTGCTCATCGAAGATGGAATGATTGTGGCGGTGGGGCCGGTGGATGCGGCAGGATTTTCCGGCGAGGTGATGGAGGTAACCGGCAAAGTGATCAGCCCCGGCTGGATGGATATGCACGTACATCTGCGGGAACCCGGTCGGGAAGATGAAGAGACTGTTGCCAGCGGTTCCCTGGCGGCGGCCAACGGGGGATTCACCGCCGTTTGTTGCATGCCCAACACCTCTCCCCCCATCGACTCTCAGGAGATCATTCAATACATCAAAGACCGGGCGGAGGGAGCCCTGGTGGATGTGCATCCCATCGCCGCGATTACCAAAGGCCGGGAAGGCAAGGAATTGACCGAGATTCTGGAACTGGCCGAACAGGGAGCGGTGGCCATCTCCGATGACGGCAGCCCGGTGATGAGTGCAGAGATCATGCGCCGGGCGCTGGAATATACCCGGATGGTGGACATCCCCGTCATCGGTCACGAAGAAGACAATACCATGACCGTGAATGCACATATCAATGAGGGGTTCGTCTCCACCTGTCTGGGCCTGCGGGGGATGCCCTCGGTCGCGGAAGAGGTAATGATTGCCCGGGATATCATGCTTGCCGAATACACCGGAGGGCGTTTTCATGTGGCCCATCTGTCCACCCGCCGGGGAGTGGAACTGGTGCGGGAAGCCAAAGCCCGGGGCATTCCCGTAACCGCCGAAGCCACCCCTCACCATTTTACCCTGACGGAAGAGGCCGTGCGGGGATTTGACACCAACACCAAAATGAGTCCACCGTTGCGCACCGAGGAAGATCGTCAGGCCATTCTGGAAGGATTGCAGGATAACACCATTGAGGTGATCGCCACCGATCATGCCCCGCACTCCTGGGAAGAAAAAGCCTCCGAGTTCATTTATGCGCCCTTTGGGATTATCGGATTGGAAACCGCGCTGGGATTGAGCCTCACTCAACTGGTCAAACCGGGCCTGTTGAGCCTGAAGGATTTGATCGCCAAATTTACCCTCCATCCGTACCACATCTTGCGCCTGGAACCCCCGGCAATCCGGAAGGGACAACCGGCCAATCTCACCATTTTTGATCCTGCGGCGGAGTGGCGCTACGATGTGACCAGAGGACTCTCCAAAAGTCAGAACTCTCCCTTTCAGGGATGGGAATTTACCGGTCGCCCCCACGCGGTGATCAACCATAATCAGATATTTTTCTCCGTGCTGTAACTTTTCCGGCCCTCTCAAACAGCGGCGAATTGCCTCCATCAGCGGAGCCATACCCCGGCTATCCCCGGGGAACTCCCACCCGGTGGCGCACTTTGTCAGTTGAACTTGCCGCGGTGAGGCAAACTTGCCATCGTGGCATACATGTTGGCATTGTGGCATTTTATGCGGTTTCCGAAGAATGAACCTGCTTAAAATGTTTCCTTTGTAACCGATTATTTTTTCTTTTCTTACAGATATATGCCCTTTTTTGGCATCATTGTTGTTAAACAAGAGGTGCCTCTGCAAGGGCTGGATCAAATTACCCAATTTATGAACCCGAGACGGCGAGGAGAAAGATGGGTGAGCAAAGTTTAATTGATCGCTGGATTACCAGGTTGAGCAGCGACTCCCAACCGGGCGAAGACACGAAGCGGGATCTGCTTCATCGGTTTCAGAAGTTGTACGAAAAGGAGTTGGTTCTGATGAGAGAGTTGGAAGCGGAGGCGCGTCATTTACCCTATCCTCATCTGACGGAAGCGGCGCTGAAGATCGTGGAGGACAAACAGAAAGACGTGCAGACCATTGCCGGGCTGATTCGGGAATTCGGAGGCACTCCGGAGGCGAAGACGGCGGAAGATCACCGGGCGGAGCCGACCGGGGAATTTACCCGAATTCTGGCGCTGGAGAACGAAATCGGCGAGCAGCTTATCGACGATGCCAACTGGGCGGAAGATCTCGGTCTGGAACAGCAGGCGCATCTGCTGATGCAATTGAAGGAAAAACATTATGGATATCAGGAAGCCATCGAAAGTTTGATTATGAAAATCAACGGGGCTTTGTAAGGTAGGTTTGAATTCAAAGGAGGAAACAACTTATGGCAGAAAAGAAGAAAGTCATCGGAATTGACCTGGGGACGACCAACTCGGTGGTTGCCGTGATGGAAGGCGGCGAAGCCATCGTTATCCCCAACTCTGAGGGGTCCCGGACGACGCCTTCGATTGTGGCGTTTACCAAATCCGGGGAAATCCTGGTGGGAGCGCCGGCCAAACGGCAGATGATCACCAATCCCGAAAACACCATCTATTCCATCAAACGGTTTATGGGACGGCGCATTTCGGAAGTGGACGAAGAAGCCAAGATGGTGCCCTATAAAGTCAAGGAAGGGGTGAATAATCTGGCCGTGGTGGAAGTGGGGGATAAGGATTACACGCCCCAGGAAATCTCGGCCATGATCTTGCAAAAAATGAAGCAAACCGCAGAAGACTATCTGGGGCACAAAGTTACCGATGCGGTGATTACCGTACCGGCCTATTTCAACGACAGTCAGCGGAAGGCCACTAAAGAGGCCGGCGAAATTGCCGGGTTGAACGTGCTGCGGATCATCAACGAACCGACGGCGGCTTCTCTGGCCTACGGGCTGGATAAGAAGGCCAATGAGAAAATCGCCGTGTACGACCTCGGTGGTGGTACGTTCGACATCTCCATTCTGGAAATCGGTGATGGAGTGTTCGAAGTGAAGGCCACCAACGGGGATACCCACCTGGGCGGCGATAACTTCGATCAGCGGATTGTGGATTACGTGGCCGATGAGTTTCAGAAAGAGCACGGCATCGACCTGCGTAAAGACCCCATGGCTTTGCAGCGACTGCGGGAAGCGGCGGAAAAGGCCAAAATCGAGCTGAGCAGCACCCTGCAGACGGACATCAACCTGCCCTTTATTACCGCCGATGCCAGCGGTCCCAAACACCTGCAAATCACGCTAACCCGTTCCAAGTTCGAGCAACTGATCGAAGATCTGGTAACGCGAACGCTGGAACCCTGCCGGATGGCTCTGGAAGATGCCGGCTTGCAACCTTCCGACATTGACGAAGTGATCCTGGTCGGAGGATCGACCCGGATTCCCCGGATTCAGCAACTGGTGAAAGAATTTTTCGGCAAGGAGCCGCATAAGGGCATCAATCCCGATGAAGTGGTTGCCATTGGGGCCGCCATTCAGGGAGGTGTGTTGGCCGGAGAAGTGAAGGATGTGCTGCTGCTGGATGTGACTCCCCTGTCGCTGGGGATCGAGACCATGGGCGGTGTATTTACCCGGCTGATCGAACGGAACACTACCATTCCCACCCGCAAGAGCGAAATCTTTACCACCGCTACCGACAATCAGACCTCGGTGGAAATCCACGTATTGCAGGGAGAACGGGAGTTTGCCAAAGACAACCGAACGCTGGGGCGGTTTATTCTGGATGGGATTCCTCCGGCACCCCGGGGCGTGCCCAAGATCGAGGTGACCTTTGACATCGACGCCAACGGAATCCTCAATGTCTCCGCCAAGGATCTGGCCAGTGGAAAAGAGCAGAAGATCCGCATTGAGGCCAGCAGCGGCTTGAGCGAAGCGGAAATTGAACGGATGGTTCGGGAAGCCAAAGAACATGCCGCCGAAGACCGGAAACGGCGGGAATTGGTGGACGCCAAGAACAACGCCGATCAACTGGTCTATCAGACGGAGAAGAATCTGAAAGAATATGGCGACAAGCTCTCCGCCGATGACAAGGCCAAACTGGAGGCGGCCGTAAACCGGGTAAAGGAAGCGCTGAAAGGCGACAACATCGGAGAAATTCGTTCGGCTACCGAGGCGTTGAATCAGGTATGGAACCAGGTTTCCGCAAATCTGTATCAGCAAGCGCAGGCCGGAGCGCAGGCGGGTGCGACCGCTACCGATGGCAGCGGAGCACAGCAAACCGGCAAGAGCGATGAAAACGTCGAGGAAGCCGATTTCGAAGTCGTGGATGACGATAGCAAGGATAAACAGTAACTCACCTTTCCGGGCAGGCTCCCATGACAGTCTGCCCGGTTTTTCATTAAGGGGTGGGTTGCTCCGGTAAACGTGCACCGATGCTCCTTGCCGGGGAGCAAAAACATTTGCACCCGAGGTGTAAGGGGAAGAAAAAATTTCAGAAGGAGGTTGGTAGTCTGATGAAAAAGAAGAAAAACCTTGAACCCGATAAAACTCCCGAAGAGGTTACCGTAGAAACGCAGGAAGAGATCACCGAAACCGGTTCCCGTGCCGATACCGAGGCGCCTGAAGAGAACAATTCGCCGACCTCCGGAGATGGGATGGCCCCGGTGAATGAGAACGAAGAGGCGGAAACGGAAGAAGTCCCGGAAGCGGCAGAGACCGCGGCGGCGGAAACCGAAGTGGAAACTGCCACCGGGGAAGCGGAGACCGAACCGGCAGAAGAAGAAGGGGAACCGACGGCGGAAGAAGAAGGGGAACCGACGGCGGAAGAACTGCTGGAAGAAGCCCGGGAAATTTTTCGGGAAAAGGTGAAAGCTCTGGAAGAGCAGAACCTGCGAATTCGAGCGGAATTCGCCAATTACAAGAAGCGAGTGGAACGGGAACAGCAGGAATTTGCTACCTACATCAAGGGCGAAATGATCAAAAAGCTGTTGCCGGTGGTGGATGATTTCAAGAGCATGCTGGAGAGGTCGGAAGAGGGAGAAAATGAGCGGAGTGTTCTGGAAGGCGCCCGGTTGATTTACGAAAAACTGGTGCAGATTCTGGAAAAGGAAGGCTTGCAAAAGATCGACGCGTTGGGACAACCGTTTGACCCTCAGATTCACGAGGCGTTGATGTTGCGCCCCACCGAGGATAAGGAGAAGCATGATACGGTGGTAGAAGTATTCCAGGAAGGGTTCATGCTCAAGGATAAGCTGCTTCGTCCCAGCAAAGTGGTAGTGGGTAAATTTGAGGAGCCTTCGGAGGATGGATCCTCCACTTCGTGAAAGCAGCGATTTCGGCCGGAGCGCTTTCCGGGATATTTTTCAGAAAAAGTCTGAAGTGATCGAAACCTTTAAGTCAAAAGGAAGGTCGGGTAGACCTTCCTTTTTTTGTATATAGTGCATTGGTGGTAAAAATGGCTCGGGGATGTTTTGGGGGCTGCTTGAAAAAGTTTGGGGAATTCCCATTCCCTTTGAGCAGGGGTACCCCCGTTTTCCCCTTCCCCGGCTTCCGCGGAGAAGAGGAGTAAAGTCGGGCGTTGTTTAACCCTGAAATCTTTTGCTTGAAATCTATAATTTCATTGAGGTACGGCAAGGTTCCCCTGCCTCCGGGATGGGAGTCATTTGATTTAGTTCTTGATTATTACGAAATGTCCATGATATATTTTTTGTGGGGTTGCCTTCTTTATGGAGAATCGATAGAAAAACCGGGATTAAATGTTTTCTCATTTTACCTCAAGAAATTTCGTTTGGATAATTCGGATTATTCTGTAACTTTCTGAATGTAAGAAGATTCCCTGAGTACAAGAAGAAGAGAGGTTGCATATGCTGGTATTAACACGGAGGGTGGGCGAAACCATCTGTATCGGCGATGATATTAAGATCACGGTGGTAGATATTGATGGAAAACAAGTAAAAATTGGAATTCGGGCACCTCGACAGGTTTCGGTTTATCGCAAGGAAGTGTATGACCGAATCAAGCAGGAAAATCTGCGCGCTGCCCAACAGGCTGATCCCACAGATTTGAAAAAAGCTGCCGAAGCGATCAAGAAAGAGGATAAAAAAACGGATAAATAACCACCCGACCTCACGGCGCCTGTTCAGCCTTTCGCTCTTTCTCAATTACCCTCCAGTTACTTATCTCTCAGTGCATCGCCCAAATTTCCGGTAGAAACGTTTGGGGATCATGGTGGCTTGCCACATTCGCAGAGGTTGCCACGTGGTATTCCCCATGGACAATAAACGCACAGCGGATTTCGATAAAAACTCCGTAAGCGATAATTTCCTTCCCTTCCCCGCGGTCGTAAAGAAGTCCCCCTGCATTCGGGAAACGTGAATGCCCGATTCGGGAATGGGAGGAGAAATTTTATTGCGCTTTCCTGAAAGAATTTGTTTTTGCTGAACTTATACTCCTGTCTTTCTCCATAAGTACATTCCAGTGCTTAGATCTGATCTGCGGTTTTCTGATTCCCCGGGCTTGCGTGTAGGGGTACCCCGGTTGCTCAATTTCCGGAATGAAGGAATTGTTATTCCCCGGATGAGAGCGTATCCGGGAATTCGGTACCCCATGGGAACTGCTGGTTCTTATCAAAGTCCAACACGAAAATCGTGCATATTCCCTAACCTGTAGAGTTATCTACTGATGTAGTGCATTCTCCGGTACGGAGAATTTGTTTTCCTTTTACTGTTTTTTCTTCGGAGATGTGGTTAAATTTTGTTTTTCATCGTGAACTTAAGATGAGGTTACCTGCTGATGAAAACGGCTCAACAAGTTACCCGTGTTACCATCCGCTTTGCCGGAGACTCCGGAGACGGCATTCAATTAACCGGACATCAATTCACCCGAACGACGGCGATTGCCGGGAACGACATCAGCACCCTGCCGGATTTCCCTGCCGAAATTCGCGCTCCGGCGGGTACCCTGTACGGCGTTTCTGGATTTCAACTTCAGTTCAGCAGCGAATCCATCCATACGCCGGGAGATCAGGCCGATGTGCTGGTAGCCATGAATCCTGCCGCCCTGAAACGCAGCCTGAAGTATCTCAAAAAAGGCGGCATCATCATCGTCAATACCGATGCCTTTACCCCCCGAAATCTAAGGCTGGCTCATTTTGAGAGCAATCCCCTGGAAGATGGCGAGTTGCAGGGGTATCAGGTGTTTCCGGTGGCCATGTCCCAGTTAACCAGGGCGGCTCTGGAAGGGGTGGAGTTGACCCACAAAGAAAAAGAGCGGTGTAAAAATTTCTTTGCCCTGGGGATACTCTACTGGCTGTACAATCGCCCCCTGCAACCCACCATTGACTGGATTGCTCGCAAGTTTGCCGGAAAGCCCATATGGGTAGAAGCCAATACTCTGGCGTTGAAAGCCGGTTACAATTACGCCGAGTCCACGGAGATTTTTACCTCTTGCTTCGAGGTGCCCCCGGCCAAAATTGAACCGGGGATTTACCGACATATTACCGGCAACGAGGCGCTCTGTTTTGGGCTGATTGCCGCCGGAGAGAAGGCCGGGCGAAATATCTTTTACGCCAGCTATCCCATCACCCCGGCCAGCGATGTGCTTCAGTACATGGCCCTGTATAAGAATTTTGGGGTGAAGAGTTTTCAGGCCGAGGATGAGATTGCCGCTATCGGTTCCGCCATCGGAGCGTCTTTTGGAGGCGATATCGGTGTGACCGCGACCAGCGGCCCCGGCCTGGCCCTGAAAACGGAGTTTATCGGTTTTGGGGTGATTGCGGAAATCCCTCTGGTGATCCTCAATATCCAGCGGGCCGGCCCCAGCACGGGGATGCCCACCAAAACCGAGCAGGCCGATTTATTGCAGGCCCTGTTTGGGCGCAGCGGGGAGGCTCCCATTCCGGTGATCGCCGCCCAAAGCCCGGCGGATTGTTTCTGGGCTGCTTTTGAGGCGGTGCAGGTGGCCACCCGATTTATGACCCCGGTGCTGGTACTCTCCGATGCCTATCTGGCCAACGGCGCCGAACCGTGGAAAATCCCCGATGTGGATCAGTTGCCGACAATCGAAATCGAATTTGCCCGGGAGGGAGAACCGTATTTCCCCTACCAGCGAGACGAGGTCACTCTGGCCCGTCGCTGGGCGGTTCCGGGAACCCCCGGCCTGGAGCACCGTATCGGCGGACTGGAAAAAGAAGATGTTACCGGAAATGTTTCCTACGATCCTGATAACCACCACAAAATGGTTACCCTGAGAGCTGAAAAAATTCAGCGGGTGCGGGATCATGTGACCGAACCGGAGATTTATGGAGATCCTCAGGGAGACCTCTTGATTGTTAGCTGGGGAAGCACCTACGGCGCCGTGCTCACGGCGGTGGATGAACTCCGCAATGAAGGGAAAAGCGTCTCGTTCTATCATCTCCGGTGGATCAATCCCTTACCTCGAAAACTGGAGCAGTACATTCATAACTTCAAGAGAGTGCTGGTTCCGGAAGTAAACATGGGGCAATTGCGCCGGCTGATTCGAGATGCCTATTTGGTGGATGCGGTGGGATTTAATCGGGTAAAAGGACAGCCGCTCTCGGTGAGCGAACTTAAGGCAACCATTGACAGAATGCTGGAGGAGAAATAAAATGGCAGACAAGGTTTCGGTGGCCGGTTCCACGGAAGGGCAGGTCAAGGAGGACTTTTCCTCAGATCAGGATGTACGCTGGTGTCCGGGGTGTGGCGATTATGCCATTCTGGCCCAGATGAAGCGGGTGTTGCCCGAATTGGGAATTCCCCGGGAAAAGATTGTGTTTGTATCCGGCATTGGCTGTTCCAGTCGCTTTCCTTACTATTTAAACACCTATGGATTTCATACCATTCACGGGCGGGCACCCACGGTGGCCACGGGGCTGAAGCTGGCCAATCCCGAGCTTTCCGTATGGGTTATTACCGGGGACGGCGATGGACTGAGCATCGGCGCCAGCCATTTGATGCATCTTTTCCGACGAAACGTCAATGTAAACGTCATACTGTTCAACAATCAAATATACGGATTGACCAAGGGGCAATATTCCCCCACTTCCCCTTTGGGCAAGGTTACCAAAACCACTCCCTACGGTTCTCTGGATGCCCCGTTCAATCCTCTGGCGATGGCGGTGAGCGCCGGGGCCTCTTTTGTTGCCCGCACCATCGACCGCCACACCAAACATATGGCGGAAATCTTTCGACGGGCGGCCATGCATGAAGGATGTTCTTTCGTGGAAGTCTATCAGAACTGTAACATCTATAACGATGGGGCTTTTCATGTGCTCACCGATCCCCAAACCCGAGATGACCACGTGCTCTATCTGCAAGACGGGCAGCCACTGATCTTTGGGAAGGAAAAAAAGAAGGCCCTGAGATTCCGGGAGTTCTCTCTGGAAGTGGTAGAAGTAGAAGGGGACACCGTTCCCGAAGGGGTGCTGGTGCACAGAGAGCAGGCGGATAACGACGCCTATCCCTATCTGCTGGCGCGAATGTCCGACCATCCGGATTGGCCGACCCCTGTGGGCGTCCTTCGCGCCGTGGAACGACCGACCTACGAGCGCCTGTTCCATGAGCAGATTCAGGCGGTGATGGATAAGAAAGGGAAGGGAGATCTAAAACAGCTATTTATCAGCGGCGATACCTGGAAAGTGGATTAACGGGCTGTTGTGAGCCTTGCACTCGCTCACGGTACCGGGTGGAGAACGTATATTGGCCCTCCCTGAGGCAATGGCAGGGAGGGCTATTTTTTCAGAACAATTTGGGGGATGGAAGTAAGGGGGAATACTCCAAAAAAATTAGCGGAGAGGGTGGGATTCGAACCCACGGTACCTGTGACGGTACACACGCTTTCCAAGCGTGCGCCTTCGACCGCTCGGCCACCTCTCCGATCTCAATTGGTCTCCCGAAGCTTACGAAAAAAATCGGATAAGATCAGGGCGCATTTACTCTCCCGAATGCCCGCAATCACTTCTACCCGGTGATTGAGCCGCTTGTCCTGCACAATGTTAAAGAGAGTGCCGCAGGCCCCCGCTTTGGGATCCGAAGCCCCATATACCAGCCGGGGAATGCGGGCCAGCACAATGGCGCCGGCGCACATGGCGCAGGGTTCCAGGGTGACATACAGGGTCGTATCCAGCAGTCGGCGGGACCCCAGATATTCTGCCGCCGCGGTGATAGCCAGCACCTCCGCATGGGCTGTGGGATCTTGCAGGCGTTCGGTGGAGTTATGCCCTCGACCGATAATCCGATTTTCAAAGACCACTACCGCACCGATGGGAACCTCACCGGCCTGATAGGCTTTTTCCGCCTCCTTAAAGGCCAAATCCATCCAGTATTCGTGAGTGAAGTTCCGCATCGTTCATTAAAAAAAGGGAGAAGCTCCCTTTTTTATCTGGTGCGCCCGGGAGGAGTCGAACCCCCAACCTCCTGATCCGTAGTCAGGCGTTCTATCCAGTTGAACTACGGGCGCAAGAAGAATATGTATTGCTGCTTCAAAAAGCGGTGCAAATTTAATCCTCCTGAATATTCAAAACAACTGGAAAAAACATTTTCGGTTCCCGACCGGATCGATCCTGAACAGGTGGGAACCCCAAATTCCCCGGATTGACACAAAAATTTTACAGCAATTGAATTTTTTGTGCCGATCTGATTATATTTTCCTCTATGGAATAAATGGACAAACAAGTAGCCCAATTCTTAACCGACAAGTGTCATTCCGGTTTTTCACGAGCTAAGGCGGAGCTTGGTTAATGAGTGATCGAGAGCAGGTCTATGAAAAGATCCTGCGATTCATGTGTGAGCAGGACAATTTTTTGGTCACCACACACTTGAACGCAGATGGGGATGCCTATGGTTCGGCGTTGGCGGTGGCTTATTTTCTGGAGGCCAAAGGCAAAAAATATCATGTGGTTTTCCATGATCAGGAGAGAGAGGAAAAATACAGCTATCTATGGGGATGGGATAAAATCCTCTCCTATACCAATCCCTGGCCCCATCGCTACGATGCGGCCATTGTGGTTGATGTGCCCACCAAAGCCCGGATCGGCGATCCCGCTGCCCTGCTCCCGGAACCGAACGTGTGCGTAAAAATCGATCACCATCCCATGGAGGAGGATTTTTCGCAATATAACCTGGTGGATGTTGCGGCCAGTTCCACCTGCCAGCTGGTTTACGAAATTCTGGTGCGAAGCGATATTCCTTTTGACGTGCATCTATCCAGCCTGTTATTTAGCGGGATTATGTATGACACGGGGCGGTTCTCCTTTTCCAACACCAACCAGCGCGATTTTGAAATTGCTGCCGATCTGGTTTCCCACGGCACCAAACCCAACGTGATCGCCAACCACCTTTTTTTCAGCCACAACATCGAATCGCTGCGAACCATCGGGATGGGGCTGGCCAATATGGAGGCGTATCTGGAGGGGAAGGTCTGCGTCATCTATCTCCCCCTGGAGGTAATGCAAAATGCCCGCCATCTGGATCTGGAAGAGCTGGCCAATTATAGCCTGGCGGTTAAGGGGGTGGAAGTGGGATTGTTTATTCGCGAGGCGGAACCCAATTTTGTCAAAGTGAGCTTTCGTTCCAAAGGGAACGTGGATGTCAACCGGGTGGCCCGGGTGTTCGGAGGCGGGGGACATGTTCACGCCGCCGGCTGTCGGGCTTCCGGAGATCCCCTGGAACTGAAGGAAAGGATCATCGCCGAAATTGCCAGGCAACTGTAATGGAGAACGGTTCCTGCATTATCCCGGTGACGGCGGCGCTCATTGTGAATGATCAGGGAGAAGTGTTAATTGCCCGTCGCAAGTCGCATCTTCGAAATGGGGGAAAGTGGGAGTTTCCCGGCGGGAAGTTGCGCCCCGGAGAGGCGCCGGAGGCCTGCCTGTGCCGGGAAATTGAAGAAGAGATGGGAATAACCATTGAGGTGTATGCTCCGTTCTGGGCGGTGAACCATGCCTATCCCACCCAGAATATCCTGCTGTTAGGGTATTTTTGTCGCATTACCGGGGAAAACTGGCGGCTCACGGATCACGATGAAATTCGCTGGGTATCCCGCTTCCGGCTGCTGGATTACGATCTTTCGGATGCCGATGTGGAAATCGCCCGCCGGCTCCGGCAATTGCCGGCGCTGCCATCAATGAAATCCACTCCCTCCTGAGGAGAAGGTCTCAACCGGCGAAGGGAATTCTACTCATATTTTGAGAAACCCTGTCGAAACTATCTCAATTAGTTTCGGAATTCGCTAAATGCGCTTGCATGGGTCAATACTTCCAACCGTAAAAAGAGGGGCGGGGCGCCGGGAAAACAAAATTTTCAGGCGTTGAGGAATGAGAAATATACAATCCGAAGTGATTCAGGTACCTGGAGGTCGGTATGGAATTTAAAGTGGAAGAACGGGAAGGGAAGGTGTATGTTACCATTCTGGGGGCGGTGGATAACGAGAATGCCGAAGAACTGAAGCAGGAATTTCAGCAACTGCTAACCAGAGATTTTGAGGAAGCTATTTTCGATTTCCGATACGTTCCCTTCATCACCTCTTCGGGGATCGGCAAAATCCTGATTTTCTATAAAAACGTCGTGGCCCGGGGAAAGCGCATGCGGGTGAAGGGCATCAACGACAACCTGCTGGAGCTTTTCAAATCCATCAAGTTAGACCAACTGTTTCCCATCGAACCGTAAAACCCATGCCGCACACTTCCGTGGAAAGACCCCCTCGCATTCTCATCATTGATGATGAGGAAGCCATTCTGAACATGTTGTGCGAATATTTCCGCTCCCTGGATTATGTGGTGCTGGAAGCGCCTACCGCCGAGAGGGGAATCGACCTGGTCCGGAAAGAGAATGGCCTGGACCTGGTGATTACCGATATTGACCTTCCGGGGATGTCCGGGATTGATTTCCTTCAGGTAGCCCGAAGTATTCGCCAGGGGCTGCCGGTGATCATCATTACCGGCCTGAAAACTCTGGATTATGCGATTTCCGCCATCAAGCATGGGGCGATTGATTACATCACCAAGCCGTTCGAGCTTAGTGAAGTGCGGAAAATTGTGGAAAAGGTGCTTCGGCATCGAATTAGCGCTCAACTGAAGGAACGCATTTTCCGGTTCACCCAGGCCATGAGTATAAATTGGGAGGTTCCCACCAGAGAATTAAATGAGGCGGTAATGGCCGATTATCTGGCCCGTTTCCTGGTAAATTCAGGATTTTGCGATCAGGAGGAGTATCATCAGTATTACATGGCCTTCATCGAAACTCTGATCAACGCTATTGAACACGGGAACCTGGAACTACCCTCGTCGATCAAGGGAGATGATTTTCAGAAATTGGGAGAGTTTGACAGGCTGCGACAGGAGCGTATGAAGGATCCTCACTACGGTAACCGCCTGGTGAAAATCTCTTTCCTGTTCAACCCGGAACGTTTCTCCCTCACGATTGCGGATGAAGGACCGGGGTTTGACTGGCGCCGATATGTCGGCGAATCCAACCAGTTCTATCAGGGGAGTACGGAAGCTTATGGGAGGGGGTTTCTGCTAATTCGCCATGTCATCGACGAAGTGTATTTTAATGAGGCCGGAAATTCCATCACTTTGATCAAATCTCGAGAACCTCGCTGAATTGCCCTTCTGGGGAGGTCGGGTCTTTGTCTCTACCCCTGCTGTTGTATCGACGCCCGGAGCATTCGATTCCATTCTCTCATGACCATCCCCCAACAAACATTTTCTAATGTTTGTGATTTTCGTTTATAACCATTAACTTGATACGGACTACTTTTGGCTGATCATCGACAAAACAACTCTGGGGAGGCTTATGAGCGCCTACAAAATTTTGGTAGTAGATGATGATTACGCCAGCCGGTTGATGCTCAAGAAAGCGCTCGAGCAGCATGATTACGAAGTGATCCTGTGTAGCAACGGCAACGAAGCGCTCAAGTTATTGCAAGAACAGGACTTCGACATGCTGCTGACCGACCTGATCATGGAAGGGATTAGTGGGATTGACCTGTTGGAGCGGGTACGAGAGTTGGGGAAGGATCTGGCCACCATTCTCCTCACCGGTCATGCGTCTATTGAAACGGCGGTCCAGGCGGTTCGCCTGGGCGCTAACGATTATTTGCTGAAGCCCATCAACCTGGAGGAGCTGCAGATCCGGGTGGAAAAGGCCTTTGAACGAATTGAACTGGAACGCCGCCTGTACGAAGCGGAACGTCAGCTGACCTACAATGCCACCATTGCCACCGCCAACCATGAAATTAACCAGCCTCTGACGGTGATCATCTCCGCCATCGACATGATCCGCATGGAGTTGCAAAAGCTGGGCATCGACAATTCCCGGCTGAACAATTACATCCAGTTGATGCACAAATCCTCCATGAGGATTGCGGAAATTTTGCGGCGCCTGCGGGAAATCACCCATCCCAAGATTCAGGACGTGCCTCTGGGGATGAAGATGATCGACATTCAGGAAGGGCTGGAGGAGCGTTCCAGGGATAGCCGGTACATTCTGGTGATTGAGGATGAAGAGAACCTTCGCCAGATCATTCAGGATGTGCTGGATGCCGAATCCTACAAGGTCATCCTGGCGGAAACCGCCCATGAAGGGGTGGATCTGTACCGCGCCGACCGGCATCTGATCGAGCTGGTGATCCTCGACTTCAATCTCCCCGATGCCGACGGGCTGGAAGTGCTTCAGCAGTTGCAGGCCATCGATCCTTCCGTCAAGGTGTTGCTGACCTCCGGTTTTGACGTGGATGAGGCGGTGCAGGAGGCGTTGAACCGGGGCGCGCTGCATTTCATTCGCAAACCGTTCAATCGCCAGGAAATTCTGGAATCTGTGCGCAAAGTGTACTCTTACCATCCCACCATGTAGCCTGCTGTTCCCCGGTGATTTCGCGGCTTCTGTCACATCTGAATGACCTGGACACTTCCCTGTTCTTCTCTATCAACCTGGGGTGGGCTACCCCATATCTGGACGTTTTCTTTTCCTTCATCACTCACAAGCAGCACTGGTATCTTCCGGCGGGGATTTTGCTGGTAGTGCTGACGTGGAAGGGAGGCCGGCGGGGGCGTTGGGCGGTTCTGTTGACCCTCCTGGCCCTCATACTGGCGGATCAGCTATCCAGCAGCCTGCTGAAGCCGCTGATCGCAAGATACCGCCCCTGCAAGGTGCTGGAAGGGTTTCGCCTGCTGGTTCACTGTGGGAGCAAATACGGGTTTCCCTCCAGTCATGCGGCGAATATCGCCGCCATCGGGTGGGTGATGGCCTCTTTCTTTCCCCGCTCGACGGTCATCTGGGTGCTTCTGGGTTTTTTGATCGGATTGTCCCGGGTTTATGTGGGGGTTCATTATCCCCTGGATGTGGTTGCCGGCTGGATGTTGGGAATGCTCATCGGTGGGGGAATCGTTTGGGGATGGCGACGCCGGGAACGGGGTAGAGAAATTCCTTCATGGTGAAAAGCGTATCTGCGGACAGGAAATGGGCCGGGGAGGGAAAGGTGCCCACCCAAATACTTCCAGGCACATAAAATTATGTGATTTTTTCCGGCAGTGGGGAAGCAGGGAAGGAAGTAAACCGTCACTATCCCGGTGAAAATTCAGGGGACTTCCGGGAAAAGCCCGGGAACATCAAGATAAATGCAGGGTGTTCATCAGGGCGCTTAGCTTGTGGAGCACTTCTTTGTCTTTTTCTACCAGGCGGCGGACAAATTCTTTAAACGAGACGTGGCCTTCCACCTCATGAACCCCGGTGCGCTCCCAGGTATCCCCGGAAAGGGAAGAGAGTAACTTTACCAGCCCCTGACGCTGGCGCAAAAAATGATCCACAATCTGGGGCAGGGGAATACGCTGGATGTCCCGGTTCATCCTGATCTTGTCGATACTGATCTGCGGAAGATAGGGGTGCTCTTCCTGCAAGATCTTTTTGAGGCGAAAATCGACCACCTCATCTTGAATGACGGCGATGGTGCGCAACAACTCATTGAGCATATCCGCCTGCCGATCTTCGCCTACCGGGCGTTCGTATATTTTGCTGAGTAGTTGGTGGTACAGCCGGAAATTTTCATCCACTGCCTGGATCAAGTCTCTCACGTCCATGTCCCGTTGAATTTCCTTGAAAGTTATCATAGTGAATTTGCCTTTAAGTTAGCAAAATTTCACGTTAATGTAAACAGCAAGTTTTGAATTTTATATGACTTCCATCACACCCCGATTTTGCCCTTAGAGGGGTGTTCCGTCGAGAAAATATATTATCGCCGAAAATAGAACGGCAATTATAGAAAATGGAGGCTGTTCTGAGATTCCGCTTTCGTCAAGCGAATGGAATTCGGTTTTAACAAAGAGTGTGCCAGTTATGATGAAAGATTAACGATGAAAGATTAACGATGAAAGATTGAAGACCATAAGATAATTATTATAAGTAACTTATGGGTAATTAAAATCTGACTACACGCTTTGAAGAGGGAGAAATTTAGGGAGCTGGATCTGCTTTTGGGGGATTTTGGGAGAAAAAAGACAGAAGTGTAAACCTGTGTGAGGGTTACCGGAATGGCGGTAGGTGTGCATAGATTATACACCGATGGGATCTATTGCCATCGGAAATGGCAGGTGGCGCCGCGAGCGGTGGGCTGAAACCGGAAGCGAAATCGCCTGCCCACCCGGGGAGTCCAGACATAAGCCCAGTTAGGGCATTCCCCCGCCTGACAAACCGGTTCCCCCCGATGGGTGATCTGCAACCCGAAGCAGAGTAAATCCCCGGATGTATCCGGCAGGGTTTCGGTAATCTGTTTCAATCCCTGCCCGAACTGCCACCGCAGCACCGGAAACTGCAATTCGGTAAGGCGCTCCTCGAACAAACCGGACACCAGCACCCCCTTCAGCGATTGCAGCACTTCTGCCGACACCACCTCATCCACATAATCCGATGCCGAAACCACTCCCGCCAGCAGTTCTCCTCCATCGGGAAGCACCAGACGGGGATGAAAAAGCAGTTGTTCCAGCACCCACAGGTCTTCATCGTACAGGAGTTGCCCGTAGAATTCGTGCACTAACACGTCCACCGGTTGCGGGGGGCGAAACTGTTCCAGAGGGGATTCCACCAGTTCAATGCGCCGGGAGATGTCCGCGGACAACTGCTGAAATCGGCGCCGGGCCAGGGCGGCCAGTAGTGGATTTTGTTCCACGGCATACACTTTTCTGGCGCCCAATCGGGCCATCTCCTCGGCAAAAAGTCCCAGGCCGCAGCCGCCTTCCACGCATACGCGGTCGCGGATTTCCGCAGCATGCGCCTGCAACAGCGCCCGATAGGCCTCGGCACGGCGGTCGTCTTCGTAAATGGAGATAAACGCCAGCAGTTCGTCGATCTGTTCAAATCGCTTTTGGGGGAGATGGTTTAAGATGTCCATGGGGAATGAGGATGAAGTACAGAAAACAGGGGCAATGGAATGGTTACCGAATTTAACAGAAGTAAATGTTGTGATATCCTATTTCCATAACGGGACGAAAACTCCTCCCTTCCTTCCGGTGGGCCG
This sequence comes from uncultured Calditrichaceae bacterium, assembly GCA_964416895.1. Taxonomy (GTDB): domain Bacteria; phylum Calditrichota; class Calditrichia; order RBG-13-44-9; family J075; genus CAYQGB01. Next base: position 708 of record CAYQGB010000005.1, on the reverse strand, counting down.
GAAAGTATTAATTGTTGGCGAAATTATCACTCGTTTTCAGTTCGTATGACCATATATAGGGAATGTCGCGCTGCTTCAATAGCGCTTCCGCCTGGGGATGATAATGATGGGCCAGTACCATGGGGAAAATCGGAGCATCCAGATGTTTCTCCAACCGTTTGAGCATGCTCTCCATTTGACGAAGGTTGCGAGTTCCAAATCGAGACTTGCACTCACCCACCACATATATCTTCTGGCCGTTGCGAACCCCTTCTCCGAAGATGTTTACTTCGTCATATTTGTTCTCTTTGAGGGAATACACCACATTGGTGCGATATAGCTTCTCCACCTGGATATTGTAGCGAGTTTTCAAGATTTCCGGCAACACAGCATAGGCGGCGTTTTCCAGACCGTAACCCAGGTGATCGCTCAGCCCACCCACCTGAGTGGCTACTCCATCCAGTCGCTGCTCGGTGCGTTTTTGGGCTTTGGCGAGTTCTTCCATCCGCCGGGCCAGGGAATCCAGCCGCTGTTCGGTACGTTTTTGGGCTTCGGCGAGTTCTTCCATCCGCCGGGCCAGGGAATCCAGTCGCTGTTCGGTGCGTTTCTGAGCCTCGGCGAGTTCTTCCATCCGCTGGGCCAGGGAATCCACTCGCTGAGTCAGGGAATCCAGCCGCTGTTCGGTGCGTTTCTGAGCCTCGGCGAGTTCTTCCATCCGCTGGGCCAGGG
>CAYQGB010000004.1:34370-43458 GCA_964416895.1 uncultured Calditrichaceae bacterium | reverse complement strand
GCCGCGGCGAGGGCTAAAACAGGGCAAACCGAAAAGAGACGCAGGATTTCACCCTTAACGAGTATATTAACTCCTTGATTCATATCTCCCAAACTGTTAAACTTTGCCCAACATTGTATAAAAACAAGAATCAAGAGGCATTCTGTGAAAATATATGCACTTTTTCCGGTTTTGCTGGTGATGGTGGCCTGCGGTTCGGCCTATCGGGGGGTGGTGTATCAACCGTATGATAGCGCGATCATCCGCATTGTTCCCATCGGGGCGGCGGAAGTGCGAGGAGTAAACGGCACAAAGGTGTATATCGGCGGGGATGTGGAAGCAGGAGCACCTTCCCGGAAAAACTATAGCATTTTAAACCTCCCTCCCGGTACACACCGGCTGGAAGTCGGTTTTTACTATTCCACCAAAGAGTTCACCACCGAGTCGAAGGAAACCGTTCCCCTGACCATCACCCTTTCCCGGGAATATCCGGCCTGTGAGCTGATTCTGCTGTTTTATTCCGATCAGGGGGTTACCACCTGGACGCCGCTGGTGTTTGCCCCGGATGTGGATTCGGGAAAAGTCGTTGCCAGCGTTTTTCCTTCGCTGATGGGGAAAACCCGGCAGGAGGTACTGCGCACCCTGTTTGAGCGGGGATATCGCAAGCTGAAGTTCTACCGATAAAGGAAGCCGGTGTTTCCCGATCCGGGCACACCCACCGGGAAATGTATACTCAATCGAAATCGGGTTGCACGGAGGTGAAAGCAAAAGCCGACGGTATCATATTGAGCTTGTCAAAGTATAGCCCCATCGGTCACCCTGAGCTTGTCGAAGGGTGACCGATGGTATATCAAAGTTTTTACAGATCGCTCTCTGTTGAAGATATTGCTTCCGCCGAAATTAACAGCAACTCCCTCCCACGGAATTCTCAGTGCTGCTGCTTACCAACTGCGCCGCCGGTTTGCAATCGAACGGCCCGAAATGAGTGGAACGGTCGCCCAAAACGGTGAAGTAGCGGGAAAAGCGGGTCTCCTGAAGCATGGAGGCGGTGTTGCCGCACACCAGCATGGGCTTGCCGGTATAAAAAATGTGATGATCATCCAGTTCAAATTTGTGGGGGGAGTCGGGCAGCTTCCCGTTATAAATGGCCACCTGACCGTAATCCTCGCAGATGTCTTCCAGGCTATCCAGTTTGAAGGCCCGGATGGTCATGGAGTAGAAATCCACCATCCCGATTTTGGCTTCCACCTCCGGATCGCCGAGGGAGAGGGGGCGGCTGGAAACCACCCGATAATCCAGGCAGCCGATTTCCCGTAGAATCCGCCGAAAATCTTCGATGTACAGGGCTCCTGCCAGACATTCTCCGTACAGCACGGGATCATCCTTGAGGTGCTCCGGCACCCGCCGACCGGCGAACACATCGGAAAAATACAGTTCTCCCCCGGGCTTGAGCACCCGAAAGATTTCCGAGAATACCGCCGGTTTATCCGGGGAGAGGTTGATCACGCAGTTGGAGATGACCACATCCACCGAGTTGTCTTCGATGCCGACGGCGCGCAGGTCTTCGATGTACCCGTGGCGAAAATCGACGTTGGGCCGGCCATACCCGAACCGCTGCGTCTGCACTTCCGCATATTTGCGGGCCACGGCCAGCTGTTCTTCGGTCATATCCACGCCGATTACCCGGCCATTCGGTCCCACCAATTTGGCGGCCAGATACACATCCCGCCCGGTGCCGCATCCCAGATCCAGCACTGTACACCCTTCCAGGGCCGGAGGAATGGGCGATCCGCACCCGTAGAATTTTTCCAGAATCTCCGGTTCGATTTGAGCCAGAATCTGCTTATGGGTTTCCGGCAGGGAATCGCCGGTGCAGCAGGCGTTGGTGCGCAAATCCTTCTTGCCGGCCAGGCGCTTGCCGTAATATTCCCGAACCGTTTCATGTGTGCCGTTGGAAGTTTTCACTTCGGCCATTGATATCTTCCTCCTGTTTATGCTGGTTAAGAATGAAAATTTGCGTTTCTCAGTGCTGTAAATTCCCGACTTCCATGAAACCCCGTCGAGCGGGGTAAGGTGTGAAAAAACAATCACGTATCACGCATCACATTTCACGTTGAACTGCGATATCGGTTCAGGATGGTTTAAGATGAACCGGTCGCAAAAATGCCGGTTTTTATCCTCAGAATTTCCCTCGTTTGCGTTCTTTGGCAGGAAGAATTTCCAGGCAGGTGGTCCACCATCCGGTGAGGATGGTTTCCACAAACTCCTCCGGCAGTCCTTCTTCCCGCATCTCCGCCGCCAGCCGCCGGTAGTCGTATTCGATGGGGATATAGGTGAATCTCGGTCGGTCGGTAACTTCTAACAGCATGTATCCCACGTGGGTGTTCCCGTCGTTTTCCGGGCGCCCGATGACCCCCACGTTGGCAAAATGGCGGTCTCCGGGCAACTCCCGCTGCCAGTGGATGCCGGTATGGGTCACGCAAAGGATGTCCGCCTGGTAATCCCGGCATAGCTTGCTCAGGAAATGGGTGGGAGTGGTGGATTCCCACAGAAATTCGTTCATCTTGCGGGGCGATCCGTGGCACAGCAACACCCGGTATTTGCCCATTTGCAGGCGAATCTGCGGGGGCAACTGCTTCAGCCAGCGTTTATTCTCTTCCGAGGTATTTCGATAGGTGTAGTCGTAGCTAATCTGAGCAAAATAGTTATCCCGGGGATCGGTATAGCCACACTGGCAATCCTCCAGATGGTTGCCGATGGAGTGATCATAATTGCCCTGCACCACCTGTACGTTGTGCTCCCGCAGGATGGGGAACACCCGGTCGGGATGAGGGCCGAAGGCGCCCAGATCGCCCAGGCAGTAGATGGCCTCTGCTCCCCGCCGATGGGCATCGGCGATGGCCTTCTCCAGGGCCAGATAGTTGCTGTACACCCCGCCGATCAGAGCAATGCGTTCAGGCATCTTTCCCTCCGTAGCTGAAATTGGAACAGATAGCCCCATACAGATAGCAGGTAAAGCAGGCCCGATCCCGTAACACATAGCCCTTCATGGATTCCCGCAGGGTTTGCCCCATGTACGCGGTGGGCGATTCCAGCAGGATGGGGCACACCACCACGCCCCGATGGGTGGCCACCCGGCTGTTGGAACAGATCAACCGGCTGCAATCGTAGCCTTCCAGCATCTCTTCGGTGACCCTCTCGTATTCCAGATAGCCCCGGGTGCGCAAGGCCTCTTTGCCCAATTTCAATGAGGGCAGAATCTTCAGCCGGGGACGGTCGTAACCGTGGGCTTTTAGCGTGCGGATGAAACCTTGCAGCACCGCCTCATCCTGATCATCTTCCCAGGTTTTGGTGATGGTAATGATGGGCAGAACCCCGTGCTCGTATAGAAGTTTGACGCCTGCCAGGGTTTTCTGAAATACTCCCTTCCCTCGGATGGCATCGTTCATCTCCTCGGTGTAGCCGTCCAGGCTCACCCGCAATTCCAGGGAGTAGATGCTCCCTGCTTCGATCTCCTGAAGCCGCCGGGCGGTCTTCTCCCGGATGAGCATTCCGTTGGTGAGCACGGTGGCGGGGCCGTGTTGCAATACCAGCTCCAGCATATCCAGAAGCTGCTTGTTCATGAACGGCTCCCCCCCGGTGAAGTAATACTCCTTCACACCTAACTCCAGGGATTCTTCCACATACCGCTGCACCTGTTCCAGGGTCATCATCTCGTAACTGTGATTGGTGGGGCTGCAACTGATAAAGCAGTGGTTGCAGGCGATGTTGCACAGGGTGCCGCTCACCTGAAACCACAGGTTGTCCAGCGCATCCAGATGCAGCGTGGGATGTTTAATTTCTTGTTGAACTGCTTCCATGATGAATACCTCCAGGCTTTCAGGAAACCCGTGTGCCCCGGGAAGAAATCTGGCGATACAGATCCAGTTCGGGGTCTCCGGTGATGAGCCGGAACACATCCCGGATCTGCTCAAACCCGATTTTCAACAGGAAGCTGGAATGCTTCCCATAACTTTTCATGCCCAGGATGTAGAAATCCGGTTCGGGATTGCGGAGCACTTCCGGGCCTTTGCCGGTCTGGGTCAGGCAGTCGGCGGAAGATTCGCCCAACAGGGCGGCAGCCAGTTTCATCGGCCCCCGGGACGCGTAACACTCATGCACCTGTAGCTCCCGATACAGGCGATTGTCCGGCCCGTATCCCACATTGGCGATGATCCGATCCACCTGCACCGACTGTTGCCCCTCCGGGGTGTCGATGTCCACCGAAAACCGGTCGGTACCTTCGTGATAATGCAGGGCAGTGACATGGCCGGAGCGGATGAGATGCACTTGAGGATGGTCCGCCAGGGCGTTGGCCTCCCGCACAATGCGGGCTCGTTCTGCCAGAGGATCGTCGGGAATCTCTACCAGCGGGTGCTTTCGGTCTTCCCGAATCACCCAGATCACCCGGGTATCGGGATCGTCGGCGAACAGGGGGCGGAATCCCACCAGGGTGTTGCCGGCGCTGTGGCCGCTGCCCACCACCAGGGTGGTTTTCCCTCGATAGGTCAGGCGGTCGGCGCCGGCGATATCCGGCAGATCGTAGCGAATTCGTGAGGCATGGGGAAGTTCCCCGATAGCCGGAATGCCCCCTTCTCCCAGATAATTGGGGTTTCCGAAGGTGCCGGAAGCGTCGATCACGCCGTCGGCAGTGAATATGCGCTCTTCCCCGGCGGCGTTCCGGGCCAGAATTTTGAAGGGATGGCTCCGGCGCCGTCCATTCCCGATGTGTTCGCCTTTGAGCAGCCCCTTTCGCCCTATCGCCAGCACTTCCCATCCGGTGTGGATACAGGGTTGCAATGCTTCCGTACTTGCCAGAGGCAGCAGATAGCGCTCCAGGTATTCCCCGGCGGTGAGGTAGGCATCGTCCTCCGGCAGAGTAGCTCCCTGTTGCTGCACGGTATGGCGCCCCAGGGGCGTGGCGTTCATCCCGAAAGGGGAAAACAGGGTGATGTGCTGCCAGCGGCGGAGATGGTCGCCTACCTCTCCTTTTTCCAGAACCGTTACCCGGAAGCCGCATTGTCGGGCATACAGGGCGGTTTCCAGACCGATCGGCCCGGCGCCGATGATGATCAGGGAGGTTGTGTTTTTAGAAGTCATCGTGTTTCTCCGGATTCATCGATTATATCTTTAAAGATCAAAGATGAAATAACTGCATTCATTAAAGGGCTTGAAAGGGCTTGAGCAGTGCTCAAAAAGCGACTTTTAAGCCTTACAGCGTATATACACCCGTTCTTGGGAGGGCACGGCGAATTCGGGATGAACCCTCCTTTAGCGGGCGAAACTTCCGGCAAGCCCCTTTGTCGAAGCGCGCCTGTTTTGCATGGTCTACTCCCGCAAAGCCGGTGAATGCGATTCCGGCAGCGGAAAGCAAACCATGACCTGAATTGGAGGGGTTAGTCCATCAAGGAAGGGGGCGGCAATTGCCACCGGCGCCGGTGGCACTGAATCTTCCGGCTGAATAGAGGCCGATAATGGAGGGCAATGCGGTGCAGGCAAAGGATACTCAGCAGGATCATGCACAGGCAGCGCTGGCGACGGGCCTGCGAAGACTGCAACCAGCGCAACAGGTCGGCGGGCGTGTCGATGTCCTTCAAAAGGGGCAGTTCGGCGTGGCGCCGGTTCTGCCGGAAGAGGTTTTCCCGAATCCGACCCAATACCGAGGCGGTGCACCAGCGAACCCCTTCAAACAGTTCCGCAGCGTAGCCGGTCAGGCCCAACAGGTAAAATCCCCCGTCCTGAGCAGGCCCGATCACGGCGTCCTGTTCTTCCAGCGCGGAGAATGCCTGTTCCAGAAGTTCCGGGGTCACATCCAGGCAATCGTTTCCGATGACCACCACCTGTTCATAGCCCTGCCCAAAGGCGTCTTTCAGGGCATGGTGGAGCTTTGCGCCCAGATCGGTACCCCGATGTTCCCGGATCATCACCGTTGCCGGGGAAGCAATGCCCGTCTTTCCGGAATCGACCGAGATACAGGCGTTCATCGTCCGATGGATGTTGGGAACATCCGAACGATCGGTGACGATGATGAGATCAAAATCCATCCGATCGGCGGCTACCAGCGCATGCCCCAGAATGTGCTTAACGAAGGCGCGGTAGATGGCCCGGCACTGCTCCGGCGAACCGGCCAGGTGCTTGCGTCGGGCTTCTACCACGGGATCGCTGGTGAACAGGATCAGCGCCCGTCTGGATGTATGTGAATCAGGTGTGGTCATTGGGTTCAAAAGTTTGTGCGCCCGTGAATCAAAAAATTATCCTTTCTATGGCCCGAAGAGTGTAAGATGATTTACGAAACCGAAGATTTGATCCGTCGATCCGGCGAGGGCGCTTGCGGCGAGTGTCGTTTCATCGATGCCCGACGCTTCCCCCGGAAGTGCCACTCTATGGCCGAAAGAAAGATGGTGGAGAGGATTTTGGTCCCCGCGCCGATCACCCCTCGAATTGTGCCGGAGACTTTAGACTTGCCGATGCGTTTGCGATAGCGCACCGGTATCTCCTTCGCCCGTACTCCTCGCTGCGCCGCCTTGATCTGCATCTCCACCGTCCAGCCGTAGTTGCGGTCGCGCATTTCCAGAAAGCACAATGCGGAATGGCGAATCGCCCGAAACGGTCCCAGATCGGTGTACTGCACTCCCCAGAACAGGCGCATCAACCGACAGGCCAGCCAGTTGCCAAACCGCGCCTGAGGCGTCAGGGCGCCCTTTTCGGCTTTGCCCGCCACCCGGGAGCCGATGACCATCTCGGCTTCCCCCCGCAGGATCGGCGCCACCAGCAATTCCATCTCTTCCGGATAATCGCTGTAATCGCCGTCCAGAAACACCACGATGTCGGGGCGGTTCAGGTGGGCGATGCCGGCCAGACAGGCGGCCCCGTAGCCGCGTTCCGGTTCGTGGATTACCCGGGCGCCATGCGATTGAGCCACCTCCACCGTTCGATCCGTCGAGCCGTTATCCACCACCAGTACTTCATCCACCCAGCGGGGGATGTCTGCCAGCACCCTGCCGATGGATTTCTCCTCATTCAATACCGGTATGATTACCGAAATGCGTTGATTTTCCTTCATAATTCACGCTCTTCCCGAAAACATTTATTGGTCCGTCAAAAACCACTCTTTGTTAAAGTCGCTATTCTGCATGAAACCCCGGCGGAACGGGGTGAAGCGCAAAGAATTCGATTACGTTTCCCGTTTCACGGTCAAGCGTAAAAGGCTCAGAGGTTTTCGCTGTGTTGCGTAAAACCCGATGCTTGAAGAGGCGCTTCGATTCCGCCACCATTCCCGGAGCAGTGCTATCCAGACGGGTACGAATTCTATCCAGGGTATCCAGCGATGAAAAATTTCCACCTGCCCTGTGGCGGAAAAATAGTGCCACAGATAGTACAGGGGCATCGTCAGGGTCAACAGCAACAGCGAGCGCCGGGGAACGATGACCAGAAAGGGTACCATCCAGGTGGCATACCAGGGGAATTGGGTGGGACTGAGGAGGAACAACGCCGCCACAATTGCCAGGCATTGCCGGAAGACATCTTCCTGAGAACGGGGCTTTTGCAGGGTAAGGTAGCCCACCCATGCCAGCCACAGCCCGGCCACGATCAACCGGGCCAGCCTTTGCCCGTGGCCGGGATGGATGTGTATCAGCGAGAGAAACTGCTGAGAAACCCACAATATCAGCGAGAAAAGGGAGTCGTTTAGCTGCCAGCGGGCGGAATAAGCGATAAAACCGGAAGAGGGGGTCAATCCGGTTAGCAGGATGGGGCTGAACAGCATCAGGCATAACCCGGCGAATCCGCCCAGAGCAACGGCCATCCGCCGATAATCGGGGAAGACCGGGCGAAGGACAATGGGCAACAGCAACACCGGCCATACTTTCACTGCCGTGGCTGCCGCCAGCAGGGGTACCGCCACATGGAGCCGGCGCCGGAGCGAGAACAGAATTGCCCCTAAAAGGAAGGGGAACATCAGCACATCCATGTGGCCGGAATTAAAGATTTCTTTGATCAACAGGGGATTAAGCCAGTAAATGCTTATCCATGCCAACGGGCGTTTCAGATATTTCAGAATGTGCAGTAGAAGCAGCAGAGTTGCCATATCAAACAGGAGTAACACCAGACGCCAGGCGGTGACGCTCCAGGGTTTGATCCAATAGGCCAGAGCAAAGGCAGCCTCCGTGAGCACCGGGTAAATGGTACGCACATGGGGGTGATTGATCTGCGCCAGCGTGCCCGGCGACGCTTCCGCCAGCTTCCTGAACGCCTCCGGGATGGGAGTTTCCCCGGCACGGCCATCCAGGATTTCCTGGGGGGCATAAGCATAAGGATTGAGGCCGTGGGCGGTCACCGCTCCATCCCACAGGTAGCGGTGATAATCGTCTTCCAGAATCGGCGCAGAAAACAGCACCAGCAGGCGCAGAACTGCCCCGGTGAGCAGGATAGCGGGTAACACAGTAACCGAAGGGGTAACCCGGAACAAACGATTCACACAATACAGATAAGCAGCTCCGGCGACCACAAGCATCAGGATCAGAAGGAGAATCCACTGAGGCGGTTTGTCGGGATTATCGACGACGCCAGAGAAAAGCCAGCCCAGAGCAGCAAAAACAGCGATGAGTACGGTCAGTGGGGCGGTTCCTTTTATCGGGGTAGATCGGATAAACATCTCCTGCTTCCACATCCATTTGAGTAGCCATTTCCGTTTTCTGATTATCGGAAGAAAGGAAGGCGAGGTTCCGGGGTTATGGGGATTTGAAAAAAATGTGAAACTCTGGTGATATTTCCGTTAATGGCAAATTACCGGGTCAACTCAACGGAAGAAGTAGCAGTGTACTGATATGGGGATCATCTTTTTCTCGACCGTCATGGTGGAGGAGAACCCGGTACCACCAGGAACAGATCACGATTCCTCTTGCTCACCACCTTTTAGCAAGTTCAACACCTCTTCCTTGGTGTTTGCCACCAGAATCAGTTTCAGGGCCTGATCCAGCCTGGATACATCTTTGACGCTGTAAATAAAGTCTTTCTCTTCTCGGGTAATGCCAAACCGGGTAGAGATCAAAAGCACCAGAGCATCTTGTTT
>CAYQGB010000004.1:0-34270 GCA_964416895.1 uncultured Calditrichaceae bacterium | reverse complement strand
CTTCTCGGGTAATGCCAAACCGGGTAGAGATCAAAAGCACCAGAGCATCTTGTTTACCCTTTTCCAGACCTTCTTGTATCCCCTGCTGGATTCCCTGCTGGATTCCCTGCTCAATTCCGGCTTTATAACCTTCTTCCCGTAAACGTTGTGCCAGTGTGGGCATGATGTCTTCTCCTTTTATGTGGGTTTCTTCCAGGATTTTTTCAATTTTTGATAAACTGACGTCCTGCGTTTCCACAATGTAAATCATGATAAAGATAAACAGTTCCTTTTCTTTGATAATTCCCATTTCCTGCCACAGTTGGAGCACCCGGCGAACGATTTCCAGATCTCGTCGAGAAGCGGCCATCATCAATAGAACTGCCGTCAGGGCAAATACATTTTCCTTTACTACCGCACTGCTGGCTTTTTTCCAATCCCATTGGTTGGTGTCAAACAGGATATAGCGGAAATTCAGCATAAACGGTTTTAATTCTTCCGGCACCGAGAACTGATCCATAAAGTCAGTGGGGATATTCCAGGGGCGACGACCGTGATAGAAGACTACCGGAATAATAACCCGAAGCGGGCGCTTTTCCTCCTGATCCTGTCGCCACTCCAGATACATATATCGCAACAACTGAACCGGGGCTCGCTTATCAGGATAAGATTTGTGCTCGAACAGGAAGTAGATATCTACGGAAATTCGCTTTCGCTTTGTGCGGGTTTTAATGACCAGATCCGAGAGCGAAGCCCGGTATTCTTCGGAAACATAAGATGTCGGCTCCAGGGAAATTACCGACAGATCTAATTGCTCTCGAACTTCTGTTGGCAACACCAGATTCAGCAGTTCCCGAACATTTGCCACATCTGAGAAGAAGCGTTTGAAAAAGTGGTCATGTATGTTTTTTATTTCAGCCATGATGGAAAATAATAACCCATTTGACCGGAAAAATCAACGTGATATATTGCTTTCATTAAACAGTGAAGGGAGCCTGTTTATGCCTTACCGGAAGATAGGTCGTTTGCGAATTCCTCAGAATTGGACGGCTCCAGAATCCCGGCATACCATCACAACCATTGATGCCCATGCAGAAGGGGAACCGCTTCGAGTGATCCTTTCCGGTTGGCCGGAGCCTTCCGGAAAGACCATTCTGGCCCGAAGGCGATATGCTCGCCAACACCAGGATCATCTCCGTACCGCTTTGATGTGGGAACCCCGGGGGCATGCGGATATGTACGGTTGCCTGCTGGTGCCTCCGGAAACTCCCGATGCGGATTTTGGGGTTCTCTTCCTCCACAATGAGGGATACAGCACCATGTGCGGTCATGGGATCATCGGGGTCACCACGGTGGTGCTGGAGACCGGCATGCTCCCGAAGGAGGAACCGGAGACCATTGTACGAATTGATACCCCTGCCGGTCGGGTCGTCGCCCATGGGCGTATTCGAGAGGGTCGGGTGGAGAGTGTTTATTTCCACAATGTGCCCTCCTTTGTGGTCGCTCTGGATGAAACCGTCCCGGTTCCGGGGCTGGGAACGGTGCGCTATGATCTGGCATTTGGAGGGGCATTTTATGCTTATGTACAGGCGGAGCCATTGGGGTTACGATGCACTCCGGAGGAGTTCCGTACTCTGATCGAAACCGGGATGAGCATCAAGCGCGCGATAATGGAAAGCCGTTCCATTGAACATCCCCTGGAGCCGGATCTGAACTTTCTGTACGGCACGATTTTCATTGCTCCGCCATTGACCGAAGGCGCCGATAGCCGCAACGTGTGCATCTTCGCCGAGGGGGAGGTGGATCGTTCGCCGACCGGCACCGGAGTCAGCGGGAGGATGGCAATTCATTATGCCCGGGGAGAAATCGGGATGGGGGAACCGATGGTCATCGAAAGCATCATCGGAAGTCGATTTGTGGGACGGGTAACCGAGGAGACCGTCTTTGGGCCGTACCGGGCGGTTATCCCGGAAGTAGAAGGTCGGGCATTTATTACCGGAGTGCACCGCTTTATCATCGATCCTGAGGACCCTCTGAAAGAAGGCTTTATTTTACGATAATGGATTATAGACCGGATGGCAATCCATGGCTGAGCAGGCAATCCATATTCTCTCCGGGACCGATGTGCAGAATGCCGTCAGCATGCCCGAAGCTATCGAATTGATGCGAAGTGTTTTTGAAGCCCTTTCTACCGGGAAGGCGGTCGCGCCGTTGCGCCGGCATCTGGATATTCCCGAACACAATGCCACGGCCCTGTTCATGCCTGCATCCTTTCCGGCCCAAAACCGCCTGGCCCTGAAAGCGGTCACCGTGTATCCGGGAAATGCTGCTGCGGGATTACCGACCATTCATGCCCTGGTGATGGTATTCGATGCAGCCACCGGGCGCCCCCTGGCGATGATGGATGGGGAATACCTGACCGCCCTCCGCACGGGAGCGGCCTCCGGTTTGGCCACCGATTTACTGGCCCCTCCGGATGCTTCGGTGGTGGCGCTCTTTGGTACCGGGGTGCAGGCCCGTACCCAGTTGGCCGGGGTGTGCGCAGTACGCCCCATCCGGCGGGCGCTGGTAGTGAGGCGTTCTCCGGAACGGGCAGAGCGCTTTTGCCGGGAAATGGAAGCGACATTCCACTTTCCGGTGGAAATGGCCGGGCCGGCAGAAGCCCTGGAGCAGGCTCAGGTGGTTTGCACTGCCACTACTGCCACAGAGCCGGTATTTTCCCCGGAAATGGTCTCCGCAGGCACGCACATCAACGCCGTGGGATCATACAAACCGCACGTTCGAGAAATTCCCGGTGAGACCGTGGCCGCCGCAAAGGTGTTCGTGGATCAGCGAGAAGCCTGTTTAACCGAGGCCGGCGATCTGGTGATTCCGCTGAAACAAGGGCTGATCACCGAAGACCATGTGGTGGCGGAACTGGGGGAAGTGGTAGCCGGAAAAACCCCCGGACGGCGTTCTCCCGAAGAAATTACCCTGTTTAAGTCGGTGGGCAATGCAGTGCAGGACCTGGTGGTTGCTTCCCGGGCGCTGGAAAATGCCCAAACCGGTGATTACGGAACGATTGTCTTTCTATAGTCAAAAGAGTGTTCCTGACCTGTCTCTGACCGCCCAAAATGAAATCGATGACTTCAGATGTGATCATTATCGGTGGGGGGATCATCGGGCTGTGTTGCGCTTACTATTTGCAACAGTCCGGGTGCCGGGTTATCGTGCTGGAAAAGGAGCAGATCGGAAGCGGTTGTTCCCACGGTAATGCCGGGCTAATCACCCCCAGCCACTTTGTGCCGCTGGCCTCTCCGGGAACGATTGGCAAAGGACTGCGCTGGCTGCTGGATCCGGAAAGCCCTTTTTACCTGCGACCCCGCATGGATCGGGAACTCTGGCGATGGTTGTGGCGCTTTTTGCAGGCCAGCAATGTTCGCCTTATGCGCCGGAACATGCCCGTGCTGCTTCGATTGGCCCTGGCCAGCCGCCGGCTTTACGGAGAATTGATCCCCGCAGAAAACATCGCCTGCCATTTTCAGGAAAACGGAATGCTGCTGGTGTATTCGGGGCCGGAAGGAAGAGAAAGTTGTCGGGAAATGATGGACTATGCTCAGGTGTTGGGGCTTCCGGCGGAGTGGGTGAACTCCGGAGAACTATCTTCTATGGAAGCCGGGTATGCATTTCGTGCTTCCGGCGCGGTGTATTTCCCCCGGGATGCCCATCTTTCCCCGGCGGATTTCATGGCCGGGTTGGCCAGGCGCCTGACCGCACGGGGAGTGGAAATTCATCCGGATACGGCGGTGCAGGAGTTGGAGGTATCTGGAGGCAAAGTTGTACGGGTGAGAACGGCAAAGGGAGGCTTCTCCGGCAATACGGTTGTGTTGGCCGCCGGGGCCTGGTCGCCGTTGTTGCTGAAGTCCCTGGGGATACGTCTGCCCCTTCAACCGGCCAAAGGCTATTCGATTACCCGGCCTCTGGATCATCCTCCCCCTCGCATTCCGTTGATTCTGGAAGAGGCCAAAGTGGCCGTCACGCCCATGGGCGATGTTATTCGGCTGGCGGGCACGCTGGAACTGTCCGGATGGGAGCTATCCATTCGTCCCCGTCGGGTGCGGGCAATCATCGAATCCACCGCCGCCTATGTGAAGGGCTTTCCTCTTCAGGAATGGGGGAAGCTGCCTGCCTGGAGTGGTTTACGCCCCTGCTCTCCCGATGGCCTGCCCTTTATTGGCCCTTTCTCGACCCCCTCCAATTTAATTGCGGCCACCGGTCATGCCATGTTGGGCGTTTCCCTGGCGCCGATTACCGGAAAACTGGTGGCGGAGATCGTTACCGGACAGGAGCCGGAACTGGATATTGCCCCTTTTTCTCCGAATCGCTTTTCCTGAGAGCGGTGACCCTGAATCGTTCCCATAGGGTTACTTCCCATCACCCCATTTGTACACCCACAGCTCCGGATCAATAACCACCTCGGCGGTTTCGGGAACGGTAACGGTCGCCTGGCCCTCGGGCATTTCCACCCGTTGCCGCTTCCCGTCGATTTGCACATCCACCGGCATGGGGAAGGGAAGATTCCGGGGCGTTTGCCATCGAAGATGGAGTTGTCTTCCTTCCCGATCCACGATTAGCCGGGGAGGAACCGGCTGCCTCACATAGACCTCAAAAAACCAGTCCAGGTCTCGCCCGGTAATGGATTCTACCAGAAACAGAAAATCATCGGTGGTGGCAAACCGGCACTGGCGACCATCGGTGACCCGTTCCAGTTCCGGAGTGGGGTAGGCAAACCGCCGCAGCGCCTTCAACAAGGCCTCCTTTCCGATCAAATAACGCAGGGCATGGAGCACGATGGCGCCTTTGTGGTAAATATCCCCGTCACTTTCGAGATACTCCGGGGCTATCATGTATTGCTGCACTGCGCTGCGGGACTCCCGGGGCGCCAGCGGGATGAGATTGCGAATGCGAGAACGCACCCCTTTCAAATATTCGTGATACCCCTTTTCTCCATGCAGTTCCTCACTGTACAGGGCCTGCATATAGATGCAGAACCCCTCGTGGAGCCAGAAATCCCGCCAGTCGAAGGCGGTGACCAGATTGCCCCACCACTCGTGCCCCAATTCATGGTGGTGGAGCACGTCGAAGCCCTGCGGCCCCCGCTCAAACCGCCCATAGGCAATGACGGTTTGATGCTCCATGCCCAGATGAGGCGTTTGCGCCACGCTGTATTTTTCCTTCCGAAAGGGATAAGGGCCGAGGAGTTTTTCATAGAAAGCCAGATGTTGCAAGAACTCGGGAAAGAAATCCCGGGCGGTAGAGTAGCTTTCCGGCAATACGTAGAAGGTGACCGGGATGGTCTCCCCGGTGACGGAGGTATAGGTGGTGTTCAGGGTGCGATAGGGAGCGATGTTCAGGGCTACATTGTAGTTGTTGATGGGGTTGCTTACGAACCAGTAGAAAGTGCGGGTGCCGTCTCGATTTTCGGTGACTTTTCTAAGCACGCCGTTGGAGGCCAATATCAGGGGTTTGGGGATGGTCACCGTGAGGGCCAGGGAATCCGGTTCATCGGAAGGGTGATCTTTGCAGGGCCACCACAGGTCGGCGCCGTCAAACTGCATCGAAGTGGCAATCCAGGGGGAACCATCGGCGGTAGTAGCCCAGGTAAACCCGCCTACCCAGGGAGGTGCAGGAGCTTCTTTGGGGCGACCCTGATAATGCACCCGCACAGCCACCCTCTCGCCGGGTTGCCGGGTTCCATGAAGCTGGCACCAGAGCTTATTCCCCCGGCGCTCGAAAGGGGTATCCGTAAACGCTCCCGTCCTTTCCTGACGTTCTACCCGAATCACTTGCAACCGCTGGTCCAGGTCCAGCACCAGATAATCCAGAGGATGTACCATGGTGACCTGAACAACCGCCCTTCCGGCAATAGACTTTTCTTGGGGATTGACCCGCAAATTAAGATCGTAGAACCGTACATCATAGGCGGCTTGTTCGGGCATCAAGGGGCCACCGGAATCGGTAGGGCGATATCCCAGATAACGCTGCCCCAACAGGGGAATATGGATTAGCAATAAGAGCACGGTGATGAGTGGGGAAAGAAACGGTTTCATGGCGCCTCCTCGGTTGTCCGTTTGTTGCAGTCGGCAGTGTAGGGGAAATATAGGGATGACGGGGCACCGATTTTATCCACAATACCCCGAAGGATGTTTATCGGTGCTCTGGTGATGCTTCAGGAAACCAGAAATTTTGAAAGGGGAAGAACGCCTCATAACCGCAGGCGGGTGGTCAATGCCAGGGTCAGCCCCCGGCTGCTGCTACCGGGGAAAATACCACCATGATTCAAAAAGGCCACATCCAGTGTCCAGACTTTCACATCCAGGCCAATACCCAGCCCCAGGGAGGTTCCCGGTTTCCCTCCGAGGGAAATCCCCGCCCGTAAGGGCAAAACCGGCACTCCTCGATATTCCAGGCCCAGCGCCAGGCGAGCCTTGCGAGTACCCCCCAGATTGGTACTGAACCCCTGCTCGTATTCTGCGGTGATCACCAGATCCCGAACTCCCCGATAGGCCAGAGCCACATCCAGCACCCGGGGCAATCCGGTCTTAAACTCATCAATGCTGAAGGTTGTATCCGTTTCCCGAATACGACTGTTGGGATCGCTGCCAAAGAACGGCAGTTCATCGTAGGTGCCTTCGACCAGATCTTCCAGAATGTGGGCGATCTCCAGGCTGTCTCCCCGAATGCGGAACACGCTCTTTTCCACTTCCTTATTCCAGGTGATGCTTCCCAGGGCATTGATCAGGGTGATCCCCACGGTAACATCTTTACGGAGGGTGAAGAGCGCCCCCAGATCTACCCCCAGCCCGGTACCCCCGGTAGCGGAAACCGTCTCCAGGCTTCCGGAGATATGCACATAGGGATTGTTGTTCGATACGTTGGAGTCTTGAATCTGCCCTGAGGATTCGGTGATCTCTCCGTAGGCCAGCCCTTTGAGATATTTGAGGGTGATACCGGCGGAGGCGAAGGTCAGCATCCCATCTTCGCTGGTGGGAAAAGGGTAGGCGCCGCTCATCCGGATGGCGATGCCGGCCCAGCCGCTGCCTTCGGTATCTCCGAAGTCGTACACCTTCCCCGGTTCCCGGTTGCCTCGCAGGGCCAGTTCAAACAGCGCTTTGGGTACCCGGGAGAATCCCGATCCCGCACCGCTCACGGCCAGGCTGAAATTGGGCACATACACCGAGAGCGCGCTGGCTCCTCCGAAGAAATCCACTCGCACGCCATTGTCGGGAATCGAATTGAGAATATCTTCGATATCTTGCTCGGTTAAGAAGCGCCCGGTGGTCAGGTAATCATCATACTGGGATTTGGTGAAACTGTTGTTGTGCAGCCCCACGGCTCCGGAAAACAGGTTCAACTCGAATCGGTAGGGAGTCTCCATGGCCAGGGTGGCGGGATTCAATCCCAATTGCCCCAGGCCGGTGGTCACCGCGCCATTACTGAAGGCCATGCCGGTGGCCCGGGCATCGATCAATTGCTGGCCCCACAGCCAGGGGGATAGAGTTAACCAGATCATCAACACTGCAAAACGCTGCATAAACCATCCTCTCATTCGGTGATAACTTTGGTGGTGGTAACCGGGGACATCAATCTTCTTTTACCAGGAATTTGAGCCGAATTTCTCCCTGCGGATCTACAAAATCCGAATAGCGCAGGGTGACAAATCCATTGGTGTTGGCCGCCCGAAACAGAAAGCCGTACCGCAGGGGCGGCTGCGCCAGAAGCAGAATTTCCTTGCGGCTCAGCAGGAATTCCATGGTTCGGGGACGGGTGGCGGTCACATATCCGGTAGTGGGATCGGTGGGCGCCGGATCCAGCCCGATCACTTCGATGAATCCCCGGGAGGTATCGAAATCCGCATCATACAGGTTGGGATCATTCATGTCGGTGGTAATGAAAAAGCGCAGGTCGCCCCCCAGGGGGGTATGGTTGCCCACCGTCAGGGTAAGACGGCCTTCCAGGAGGTTATTCCGAAGCCGTTTTTGCAGATCCGGGGTAATATCCTCGGTTGTGAGGGTATCTTCATCTCCGGTGAACTCGGCCAGATCCACGAGCTTCACCGTCAGCGGGGTTTCAAACAGGTAGCGGATATCGATGCGATCTCCCACGGCCACGCTGGCCTCGCCGGAGACTTCCACAATCCCGGAAAACTGCAAATCCGTGGGCAGGATGTTCAGGAAATCGGCGAAATCCGGCCCGGAGATGTCGATGGTATCCACCATGCCCCCGTGAAAGGCCAGATCGTTCAGCACCAGTGTCCGGGAGTCGGTGATCACCCCGTTTTCCTTATGATACCCCACCACCACGATGTCGGCGAGGAAATTCTCAATCATAATGCCGCTGTCGATGATCAGTCGCAGGCTGGCATCCCGCAGTTGAACACTCCCATCAAAGCCCCCGTAATCGGCCACATCTTCTACCAGGAAAGGCTCGATGTCCAGGGTGTCGGCGCCGATGATTCCGGCAAATTCTCCGAAGAACAGGGTGTCGGCCACCAACTGCACGACGACGCTGTCCGTTCCGGTGACCAGAATGGTGGTATCGGGGGTGGTGGTCTGCACGGCCACCTGAATCTCCAGGCTGTCGATCACGGCTCCGGGATTATCGGGGTTGATAATGCGAAACCCGTCCAGAACCAGCTCTTTGTGCGTGGAAGCATTGGCCACCAGTTGAAGCTGATCGGAGAAAGGCTGGTTGCTGGCGTCCCGTATGGCGGGAATGGTGTATTGCACCTCGGTGGAAAGATCAATGTGGTTGGTAATGTCCAGAGCGATTCTCCCCCGATTGATGGTGGCGCTGCGCAAGCGGGTATCGCCTTCATAGCCCAACTTGAGGGTTCTTGAGAAATGCTGAGGTTTTAGCCGGGCTTCCGCCTCATCGGATTGGATGTTTACCAGTTCCAGCGCTACCTGCACTCCGGTGGTATCCAGCATTTCGTTGGTGATGGTGGTGGTGATGCTCTGGCCGATGGGAAATTCGTATTCAAAGCGCATGGGAGAATACAGCGTCTTGTTGTGCACCACCTCTTCTGCCACTCCCTCTTGATCCGGAAGAATATCGTTGGGGAAGAAGAGGTCGGCGAACTGCTCGTTGAGGCTATCGTTGATGACCGTTACCCGTAATCCGGCGGAACTGTTGTTCGGCCCGATGGCAAAGGGCAATTTGTTCAGTACCCGCAGGCGCACGGTGCCTTCCAGAAAGTGCACCCGGTGAAAGGTCTGGGCGGTTACCAGCAGCGGCGGGCCGATCAGGGTGGTTTCGGGGATGGTTACGGTTTGACCGACGAAGTTTTCCAGAAAGGGCGCCAGAGTCCGCAGATTGACCAGCGGAGGCACCAGTACCTCCAGGGTGTCGATGGTCAAGGTATCCAGATGGAGACTTTCGTTAATATCCCCGGGTTTGATGCTCAGGTCTTCGGCGGTCAACTCCACCGGATCCATCTCTCCGGAGAGGGAGAAGAACAGCACCGAGTCGGGATCGTTTCCTCGCACGATGAGCAAGGAATCCACCTGGAGCTTCTCTCCTATAATGATGGGATCCGGAGCGACGGCCAGCCGCGCCACCACCTCCCAGGACGGAAGCACCGGATCGTGAAATTCACATCCAATGATCACTGCCAGTAGCCCAATAATGCCGATATGCCATAGTTTCTTCATTCACAGATACCCTGCTTTTTGGATCCATTTTTCCCTGTAAACCTGACCGTGGGGCAAACTTCCTGCCAGAATTCGCCGATGTGCTGTGAACTCCTCTTGTTGATCGCCGGTCACGGTTCGCCTCAAGCGTTGTTTTTCAGCCTTTCCGGCGATGGCAACAGAGTTTAGGGAAATTCCATCAAATTCGGAAATATTTTTTGAGGAGGCCGGGGAAGAAAGCATTGTGGGCGCTATTCGCCGGTTGGCGCTCCCAAAGTGCATATTTTTCCCAACCGGCGAAAGCGATGCGCAGAGTGGGAAATGGGTTCCCTCGTGCGGATGCCGTACCGACCCGCCATGCTCAGGACGCGGTACTATTTCGATGGTTTCCCGTTCCCCGTCTCACTGGAGACCGGTACACTCCCCCTGATGAGAAAATTTTCCCGTGGAAAGATATAGCTTTTTCAGGTGGGAAAGATTATATTTCGCCGAAAAAGTATCACAAAACAGGGGGTCATCAATTACCATTGTGGATTGAAATCGTCTTCTATTTTTTTGTTTTTCTGCTCTTGCTGGGGCTTTCTGCGTTCTTTTCCGGTTCCGAGACGGCTTTCTTTTCCCTTTCCCGATCCACCCTGGAAGAATTTCGAGTCTCCCGGAAAAAAAGCCTTCAGCGAGTGGCGGAACTGATGAAGCATCCTCGCCAGCTGCTGATCACCATCGTTTTGGGGAATACCATTGTCAATATTACCACGGCTTCTCTGGCGGCAGTGCTGACCCATCGCCTCGGCATCGCTCTGGCGTTAAATCCCCGTCTGGTGCTGTTCGCCGATATTGTGGTGGTGACGATGGTTTTGCTTATTTTCAGTGAAATTCTCCCCAAAGTGGTGGCGGTGCGCAAACCCCAGACCTACGCCCGACATAGCAGCCTGCCCTTGATGATCCTGTTCTATTTTTTGTTTCCCATTTCCTTTGTTCTGGCCCGGTTTACGGAGTTCATCCAGAATTGGGTGGGGTTTTCCCCGGAGAAGGCCATTCTTTCGGAAGGAGAGGTAAAAACCCTGGTGGCCATGGGGCAGGAGCAGGGCGCTCTGGAAAAAGATGAAAAGGAGATGATCTTCAGTATCTTTGAATTCGGGGAGACCAGCGTTAAAGAGATTATGGTGCCACGCACCGATATGGTGTGCATCGAACTTAACACTACCCTGACGCAGTTGATGGAACTGATCAAAAGCAAAATGCTCTCCCGAATTCCGGTATACAAAGAGCGCATTGATAATATCGTGGGAATCCTCTATGTCAAAGATTTGTTGCCTTTGCTGAGCAAGCGCCGCCGGGAACGGCTCAATCTGGGTAGACTGGTGCGCCAGGCCTATTTCGTCCCGGAACAGAAAAAAATTGCCGAATTGTTGCGTGAATTCCAGAAAGAACGAATTCATATGGCTATAGTGGTGGATGAATACGGCGGTGTATCCGGTTTGGTCACATTGGAGGACATCATCGAAGAGATTGTGGGGGAAATTCAGGATGAATTTGATCGGGAGCCTCCCTTATATAAAAAAGTGGATGAAAATACCTATATTGTTGACGGGCGCATGCCGTTAGAGGAGATCAATCACGAATTACATTTGAATCTGCCCACCGAAGAGGGGGTGGAAACCATTAGCGGTTTTATTCTAAGTTTGTTAGGCTCCCTCCCTAAAGAGAAGGAATCGACCTACTACAACGGCTATCAATTCATCGTAGAGCGGGTGGTGAAGAATCGGATTTTGAAAGTGCGTATTGAACGAACCCAACCCAGACCCAACGATAAAATCGAGAATGAAGTCCGCCACTGATCTTCAGGAACGCTACCGCGCGATTCCTTCGGTTCAGGAACTGTTGCAAGCCCCGGAATTCCACGCCTATTCCATCGCTCCGCAGTATTTGAAGCAGATCATTCAGGAAGAAATCCACCGGTTGCGGCAAAGCCTGCCTCGCCGCTCGACCCTTACGCCGGAGCGTATTCCGCATGTGTTGATGGAGGCCATTCGTTCCCGGCTGGAGGGGATTGTTCATCCTCGCCTCATCCGGGTCATCAATGCCACCGGAATCATTCTGCACACGAATATGGGGAGGGCGCCTCTGGCGGAAGCGGCCCGGAAAGCCATCGGCGAGGCTGCGGAGCATTACTGCAACCTGGAAATCGACCTGGGCACCGGGCGCCGGGGGGATCGCATGGCCCATGTGGAGGAGTTGTTGTGTTTGCTGACCGGGGCAGAGGCGGCTCTGGTGGTAAACAATTGTGCCGCGGCGGTGTTTCTGGTGCTCAATTCGTTGTGCAGAAAGAAAGAGGTGCCGGTCTCCCGGGGAGAGCTGGTGGAAATCGGAGGCTCTTTTCGGATGCCGGAGGTGATGAAAGCCAGCGGTGCCAAAATGGTGGAAGTGGGGACCACCAACAAAACCCACTTGCAGGATTACGAAGAGGTCATTTCTGCTCGCACCGGGGCGCTGCTGAAAGTGCATACCAGTAACTATCGGATTCTGGGATTTACCGCCGGCGTGGCGGCGCCGGAATTGGTAACCCTGGCGCATCGGCACGATTTGCCGGTTATCTACGACATGGGAAGTGGGGTCATCCAGGATTTACAGCAATGGGGCTACAGCCATGAACCGCTGGCCCGGGAAATGGTGGAAGCGGGGGTGGATGTGATTACCTTTAGCGGAGACAAAATTCTGGGTGGTCCGCAGGCCGGCATCATACTGGGCAAAAGGCGCTATGTACAGAAAATTCGCCGAAATCATCTTACCCGCGCCCTCCGGTGTGACAAGCTGATTCTGGCAGCTTTAGAAGCCACCCTGCGGCTTTATCTGGAACCGGAAAAACTTCCTCAACGCCTCCCCATCGCCGGTTTGTTGACGGTTTCCCGGGAAACGCTGCATCGCCGGGGGGAGCGGCTGTGTTCCGAAGTCACCTCCGCCCATTTGCATCTGGAAGTGGTGGAGGCGTTTGCCCAGATGGGCAGCGGCGCCCTGCCCCTGGAGAAGATCCCTTCCGTGGCGGTGAAGGTGACGTCTTCCCGTTTCTCCCCCCTGAAGCTGGCCGAAAAATTGCGCCGCCATCATCCCCCGATTGTCGGGTATGTGCAGGAGGATGCCTTTTTCCTGAACCTGCGCACCGTGCGGGAAGATGAACTGGAAACCCTCACGAAGGCGTTGAATTCTTTGTAACGCTTGAGATGCTTCAATGGATCACATATCCCATATCACGCAAAACCGCTTTTATATCTTCATATAAAACCGCCAGTTATTATCCATGGGCAGAAATATCCAGGACATCCCTCCTCTTGATCCCCATCGCCAGTACGTCATCGGTACGGCGGGGCATATTGACCACGGCAAGACCGCCCTGGTGAAAGCCCTCACCGGAGTGGATACCGATCGCCTGCCGGAGGAGAAGGCCCGGGGCATCACCATCGACCTGGGGTTTGCCCACCTGGCCGATAACGTTACCATCATCGACGTGCCGGGGCATGAACGGTTGATCAAGAACATGGTGGCGGGGGTCAGTACCATTGATCTGGTGCTGTTTGTGGTTGCCGCCGATGACGGGGTGATGCCCCAGACCCGGGAGCATCTGGACATTGTCAACCTGCTGCAAATCCGGCACGGCCTGTTCGTGATCACCAAGACGGATCTGGTCGATGAGGAATGGCTGGCGCTGGTAGAAGAGGACATCCGGGCGTTGCTGCGGGAAACTCCTTTTCAGGAAGCTCCCATTTTGCGCACCTCCGCCGCTACCGGCGCCGGGATTCCGGAGTTGCGGGCGGCGCTGTTTCGCGCTCTGGCGCAGATCCCTCCCCGTCAGGATGTGGAAGTGTATCGTCAGCCGGTGGATCGGGTGTTCTCTGCCAGAGGCTTCGGCACGGTGGTTACCGGCACCGTGCTTGGGGGGCGCCTGCGGGTGGGCGATACGGTGGAGATTCAGCCGGCAGGATTGAAGGCGCGAGTGCGGGGGTTGCAAACCCATGAGCGGGACACTCAGGAGGTGCGGGTGGGCTTTCGAGCGGCGGTGAACCTGGCCGGGGTGGAAAAGGAGCAGATAGAGCGGGGGATGGTGCTGGTGCCTCCGGATCTGTATCATCCGGCGGAAATGTTGAACGCCCGGATAACCCTGCTGAAATCCTCACCCATCCCCCTGAAAAACAATCAGCGGGTGCGCCTGCATCTCCACACGGTGGAAACCTTCGCCCGGGTGATTATTCCCCGGGCGCCCAGAATGGAGCCGGGAGAGAGCGGATATGTGCAGCTTCGGTTGGAAGAACCGGTGCACGCCGCGTTTCAGGATCGGTTCATCCTGCGGCAGTTTTCTCCCCAGCGCACCATCGGAGGAGGAGTGGTGTTGCAGGTCAATCCCTTCCGGTATCGAAAACGATATGCCCCCCTGTTTCAGGAAACATTGCAGCGGTTGGAACAGGAAGAGGACCCTTCTGTGCGCCTCCTGGCCCCCTTTGACCGATTGCAGGGCAGGCCTTTAACTCTCTGGGACATCAAACTGGCCACCAATATGCCGGTGAAGGATTTGCAAAAGCTGCTGAAACAGATGATGTCGCAAAACCTGATCTTTGCGGAAGAGATCGGGGGCAAAACCCACTATTTTTCCCGGGAACAACTGGAGGTGGTTCTGGAGCGGTTGGAGGGGATTTTGCACCAGTATCACCAGGCCTATCCCGGTCGAGCGGGGATGCCGGAGTCGGAGATTATCAGCCGCCTGGAAAAGCTCTTTTTCCCTGCGGCCATTCGCCGGGCGTTGCTGTTTGGGGTGCAGGTGAAGCGACTGGTGCGGGATCGGCAACTGTTTCGTCGGGCCGATTTTACCCCCCGGCTTTCTGCCGGCGATTCCGAAGTATATCAACAGATTGAAGCCTGGTATCGGGAAGCCGGATTTGCCCCCCCGACCGTCAAGGAGGTGATGGCTCGGTTTGATCTGTCCCCCAAACTGTTCAAAGAATTGATCCGGCTGATGCGGGAGGAGGGGCAACTGGTGGCGGTGGATGAAACCCTGTTCTTC
This sequence comes from uncultured Calditrichaceae bacterium, assembly GCA_964416895.1. Classification (GTDB taxonomy): domain Bacteria; phylum Calditrichota; class Calditrichia; order RBG-13-44-9; family J075; genus CAYQGB01. The sequence continues at coordinate 19,570 of CAYQGB010000004.1, read as the reverse complement.
CACAGCACCGTGTTCCCGGAATTGAAAGAAAAATTGAAGGCCTTTTTTCAGCAGAAACCGGAGATCACCGTGCCCGAATTCAAGGAGCTTACCGGCACCACCCGCAAACATTCCATTCCTCTGTTAACCTATTTGGATGCGGAAGGTATCACCGAACGTCATGGGGATGTGCGTAAGCCGGGGCCAAAGTTGAAATGAGGATATTGGGTATTCGGGTATTGGGAAAAATGAATGGCCTCCTTTGGGTGCTGGTGGGCCTTCTCGCCGCAGGTGGCTGCGTGTATCCCCCGGGCCGTCCTTCATCCCGGACGGGCAGCCCTTCTCCCCAGGCGGTTTCCCATCCCCCCTCCACACCGGCCAATTTCCTGACCGCCCTGATCGCCGACACCGGAAACATTCATCGTTATGTGGATTCGCTGGCGCTGGCGGAATCCCGGCGGTTGGGGATTACCTACCGGAGGGTTCCCCATAAATTTTTGGTTGCTTCCCCGGTTGATGCCCAGATTCTGAAGGAAATCCGCAACCGGGAGCGTCCCTACCGTTTTCAGGTGGATACGCTGGAGGAGGGGTATACCCGACTGGTGTTGACGACCGATTTGTCCCATTATCGGCGGGTGTTCTATTTTCGGGAAAACAAGCTTATCTCTCCCGGGCACTACTTCGCCCGCCGCTGGCACCAGGAGACCACCCGGTATTTTCGTTTCCTGATCAGCGATCCCCGGGATTTCAATGCCTTTGCCGCCGAGGCGCTGGATCAATTTGTGGATAGCCTGCTAATTCTGCTGGAGGTTTCTCCGGAAGCTCGAGAAAGATTGGCCCGGGAAAAAATCATCTATCTGCTCTGCCACACCACCGGAGAGATGGAAAACATTACCGGTATGGCCGCCCGGGGAATCTACCTGGTGGCCTGGGATCAGGTGGTTTCAACCTTCAATTGCCATCGGCATGAGGTGGCCCATCTGCTGATGAACTATAAACTGGAGCATCTTTCTTTGTACACCCATCCTTTCTTTCTGGAAGGTTTTGCCTGCGCCGTGGGTGGGCGAGGAGGGAAGTCGGCGGCGGTGATCCGACAGATCGGCGCTTTTCTGCAACAAAGCGGTTTTCTCACCTACGAGCGACTCCTGGACATAAATCGGTTTCAGGAAGTAGATCCTACCCTGAGTTATCCTCTCAGCGCCATCTATAACTGGTTTTTACTCCACCATCTGGGAGTGGAAAGTTATCTTCGGCTGTATCGTTCCCACGGAGGCGATACCCCTTTCCTGAACAACATCCCCCGGAACGGTTCTCGCCTTCCTCCACCGGAAGCGTTGGAGGCCTTTTTGCAGGAACACGAGGCGTTTTCCACGGTGGCGTTTCCTTCCCTGTGGCCGGACTTTCCACCTTTGATGGAAGCCCACTGGGGGAGTGTATGGGAAGATGAGAGGTGGTATTACTTTCGTCTTCGAGGATCGGTGCGCATGATCCCTTCCCGACCGGTAGGGAAAGCTTTTCGCAGCCGGGAGTTTCACGAGATATTTCCGGATGTTCCCTATTCAGGGGAGCGCTATTATTTGCAGGTTTCGCCGGAAGAAGTGAAGCTGTACGATTTTTACACCATGGCTCTGATCGCTTTTTACAGCAACGGCCTTTCCCCAACGCGGCAGGCCATCCGGGAGGAGGACGGCTATTTTCGGTTTGCCCTGCCCCGCAAGCTGTTCGCCGAACCCCTGCCGCAGATGAGTATTGCCCAGTAGCCGCCGCACAGGTCTGAAAGAATCTGCCGGAAGCGCCGGAGGGGTTCCCTCGTTTTCCATCTCTACACAAAATCTTTGCGGAGCATCCGCTTTCCCGACAGGTAAAACAGAAGGGCAATTTGGGCCAGCGCTAACCCCAGGAAACCGATCTGTGCCCCCAATCCCATTTGCAGGAATCCCGGCTGCCAGCCTTCGGGGGAGAGGGAAACCAGCAAGTCCGCCATTTCAGCGAAGGGAGGGAGCAAAAAAGCCAGCAGCTTAGTGCTCTGAAAGAGGGAAGTGATGGGCAACAGGCGGGCTTTGGGCACGATGCATCCAAATACCAGCAGCAGGAAAATCAGCCAGCTGAGTTGGGGACGGATGGTGTAGGCCAGGCTGAGCAGAAGGGTGGAGAGCAGTAAAATCAGGGCAATGCCCAAAAGCTTAACCGGCATCATCAAAAAATAGTCTCCGGCCAGAAAGCGCAAGCCGTAAATGGAGGCGAACAAGGCCACCCAGAACAGATCCACCAGCACAATCAGCACCACTTTGGCCAGAAACAGGTTGCGTCGACCGTGGGGCTTGCCCAGAAGAAAATAGAGGGTATTGCCTTTTTCAAAGAAAAACAGCGAGGGAGCGGTGAGGAGATTGAGGATAATCGCGAATACGGCAAACACAATCCAGATGTGGGGATCCAGCCGATCGCTGGTGAGAAATCCTTCAAACAGAATGATGAAGATGACAATGGCAATCAGCTCTCGAAGGTAGCGATGCTGTCTCAGGTAGTTTTTATAACAGAAGCGAACAAACGCCCACAGTGCCATGATCTCTCACAGTGATGCCGTCGTTCCGTTGGGAGAACGTTCCCCTCTCGGGAGGATCGTCGAAACAACAAGACCTTATTCTTTACCAAGAAAACTCAGGATTTCATCTTTCGTCTGAGCCGTAAAAATCATTTTGAGGGCTTCTTCCAGCCGCTGACCATCTTTAACCGAGTAGATGCGTTGTTTCTCCTCTTCGGTTAATTGAAAGCGCATGGACAAGAGCATCACCAGTACATGTTGCCTATCCAGCAATATCCCTTCTTGCTTTCCCCGTTCGATTCCCTTTTGAATTCCTTCCTGAATTCCCTTTTGAATTCCTTCCTGAATCCCCTTTTTATATCCTTCTTCTCGTAACCGTTGGGCTAAAGTGGGCATGATGTCTTCTCCCTCGATTTGATGTTCTTCCAGAAATTCTTTCAGATCGTCCAGAGTTATATCCTGGGTTTCCACGATGTAAATCATCCCGAATAAAAACAGTTCCCGATCTCGAATGACCCCAATTTCTTCCCACAACTCCAGAATCCGCCAGATCAGAGACAGATCCTGATGGGATGCTGCTTTCATCAAGAGCAGGGCGGTCAAGGCGAACAGATGTTCCCGGGCCACGGAACTGGCGGCGGCTTCCCAATCCCGGCGATTGGTGTCGAACAGAATATACTCGAAATCCAGCAAGTAACGCTTCATGAACTTGCTCAGTAACTATTCAGGTTGTTTCCAGAGCATTGTCTGCTCTTTGCCGTTTTCCTCTTGAAGGAGTAAAACTTTTTGGCGGGTCATACTGAGCCTGTGTTTACATCCCGACGGAGTCGGTGATCGAAGTATGACCGCCCCCTGTCACACTTCGACCAGCTCAGTGTGACAGGGAGTTATTGGCTTTGCTGAATAGTTACCTCGCTCACATCGAACTGATCTGCAAATCGGGTGGGAAGATTCCAGGGTCGTTTGCCCTACCTCCCCTGTTGATTTTTCAGAAACTTGAAAAAGTCGCTTTCGGTGGTGAGGATCAGCCAATCCTTTTCTGTAAGCACCGATTCGTAGGTTTCCAGCGTTTTCAGAAACCGATAGAATTCCCGGGTCTCGGGGCTGCGATTGTAAGCTGCCGCATAAATCCGGGTGGCCTCGGCGTCTGCCTGACCCTTAATCTCCTCGGCGATCCGATAGGCTTCCGACTGAATCTTTTTCAGGTCTCGTTCTCGATTCCCCAGAATCCGGGAGGCTTCCCCCTGACCTTCCGAGCGAAACCGCTCCGCAATCCGCTTCCGTTCGGAGATCATCCGCTCATAAATCTTTTGTTGCACATCTTCCAGAAATTTGATGCGCTTGAATCGCAAATCCAACAGTTCAATGCCTAATTCCATCGTTTTAGGAGCAGATGATTCCAGAATTTCCTGGATAATTTTATTCCGTCCCACCTGGATGGTTGCCCATTCTTCGGAGCTAACCTCCCGATCGATGGTATCCATCGCCTGGGGGGTGCGATTGGTAGATCGGATCAATTCCACCAGATCATACCGGGCCACGGCTTTTTTGGTCTCACTATCCAGAATGTCGTCCAGGCGGGATTGGGCGCCGCGCTCGTTGGTCACCCGTTGCAAAAACAGGAGCGGATCGGCGATTCGCCAGCGAGCATAGGTATCTACCCAGATAAAACGGCGGTCTCGGGTGGGCACCTGATCCCGATCGCCATCCCATTCCAGAAACCGTTTCTCAAACCGATTGGCGATTTCCAGAAAAGGGATTTTGAAATGTAATCCCGGCTCGGTGATGGGCCCTCCCACCGGCTTCCCGAATCGGGTAATTACGACTTGCTCGGTTTCATTCACCACGTACGTGGAAGAAAAGAGCACGATGGCAACCAGAATCCCCAATAAACCAATAACCGTCAGGCGAACGTTTCTCATTTTTGCCCTCCTTTCTTATTCAGATCCAGCAGGGGCAACACCTGCACCGCTTCCTTATCGGTGATCAGTTTGTTGCCCACTTTTTCCAGCACCCGGCCCAGAGTTTCGATATACAGGCGCTGGCGGGTTACCTCTTTGGCCTTGCGATATTCGGCGAACAGCGCGTTGAATCGGGCTACATCCCCCTTGGCCTGATTGACCCGCTCCAGCGCATACCCCCGGGCCATCTCGATGGTTCGGGCGGCCTCTCCCCGGGCTTTGGGGATTACCTTGTTGTATTCCGCCTGAGCCTGATTGATCAGCTTCTCTTTCTCCTGTTCGGCGGCATTTACCTCGTTAAAGGCCGGTTTTACCGGATCCGGCGGAGTAACCGATTGCAATTGCACCTGCTCTACCTCGAACCCCAGGTAGTATTCATCGCACAGGTTTTGCAATTTCTCTTCCACCGCCGTCTCCACCTCGTTGCGAAGGTTGAGCACCTCATTGATGGTGCGATCCCCGACCACTTCCCGCATCACCGCCTCGTTTAAATCCCGAAAGGTTTGCCGGGGATTGCGCACTTTGAACAGATAGTTGTAAGGATCTTTAATCCGGTACTGCACGATCCACTCCACCTCGGCCACGTTGAGATCCCCGGTAAGCATAAGGGATACTTCTTCGAAGCCGCGGGTGGCATACTCGGTGCGCACCCCCGCCTTGACGGTGGCAAAGCCGAACTCCTCTTTCAACTGGCTCCGCACCTTCACTTTGTACACCGTCTCGATAAAGGGGAGCTTGAAATTCAGCCCCGGCTGCACTTCCCGATCGTATTTGCCGAAGCGCAGAATGATCCCCACCTCTTCAGGGCCCACGGTAAAGAATGATCCGTATAACAGGATCAGGATTACCAGCGCGGGGATCACGATCCGCCAGATGTTCCGGGGGATCATCGGGGGGCGGAACTGGTTTAGATCAAATGGAGGACGCTGTTGCATGGCTCCACTCCTTCCTATTTTGGATACAGAAATTGGGGAATGACAGAATTGTTCGCGATTTGGGAGGGATACAGAATCGAACTCCAAAATGCTCAACTTCCGGGGAACTTACATCAATGATTCATCCTCCGGGGATCACCACTTGATCCCTCTGTTACGCGGTTATGGATACCGACGGGGAATATACACCGGAAATCCGGCTTTTGATAGCAGATTAGAAGGATTATTGAAACAACCGGGAAGAAAAAGTGGTGTCGTTATCCTTGTTCCCAAATACAGGAGTTTGGGAACAAGGATAACAAATGCGCACTCCCGCATTCTGCCGGGATTCCCGGCCCTCACTGTTCAAACACTTCCTCCACCGGTACGATAATCACATCTTCCGGATCCACCGACAACGGATAGGCGGCAATCTCTTTATCCTCTTCCAGAATCTCCGGAGGTTTGGGACTGCTATAAGTGATGGGGCTGGGAGTATTGTTCACCAGGGCATCTTTCAGGGCTGCTGCATCCCGGGTGATAAACACCGCCTTGATGTTCCGATACTGAAAATGCTTCTGGATGGCTTCGTTAACCTCTTCCCGGCTGAGTTCATCCAGGTATTTCCGGTACAGATTCCAGTGCCCTTCTTTGATGCCGTAGAACCGATCATCCAGGGCATAGCCCAGCTTGAGCATGGTGGTGGGGGCATAGTGGAGAATGTAGTTTTTCAGAAACTTGCGGGTGAGTTGGAAATCTTCTTCGCTCATGCCCCTGTCCACCAGCTTCTGAAGTTCCCGAAGGGCAGCCCGGAAGGCGAACAGGCGGGCATTGTTGGGTACCGGGCGAATCCAGATCTGGAAGATCTGCTGTCGTCGGGCCACGTTGGGCGGGGGAAACTGCCGAAAATGCCCCAGAGGAAAATGCTCGATGTAGGCATAATCACCGTAATTCAACCCCCGCTTTTCCCGGATTACCTGGTACAGATGGGAACTGGAGTTGCGGTGTTCCCCCAGCCAGGAGGTCGCCAGCGCCAGGGCATAGAACTCCCGGCTCCCCCGCAGCACATCGATGGGATAGCCAAAGCTGATGGCCGTAGCGTTGGCTTCTTTTTCCACGATCTTCACTTTTAGCCCCTCGATCGGCTCTGGCTGCGGTGGGGGAACTTCCGAGGAAGTCCCTGCCGGCAGGGCGGCAAAATCCTGCTCCACCCGCCGGGCGAAGGCCTGATCAAAACCGCCCCCCAGCCCGATGAGCAAATTGGCCCGGGTGTAGTGTTGCCGGTAAAACTGTTTGACATCCTCCAGAGTGATGGCCTCCACGCCTTTCACGGTGCCCTCTTCGTTGTGCCGGTAGGGCGTGCCCTGGAAAATGAACTCGTAGAGCACTTCCTTACCTAACTCTTCATCCTGAGCATAACGCAGAGATTTCTGGATATAATTCAACTGATCGCTCTTCACCCGGCGAAAATCATCCTCATCGAAAGCCGGTTCCAGCACTACTTCTTTGAGAAGCTGGTAAAACGCTTCCAGATTATCCTTATGAATCCGCCCATAGATGACGGTCATCTCTTTATCCACCTGGGCTTCGATGGAAGCGGCCATGGGATAGAGCAGTTCCAGTATTTCTTCATAAGAATGCTTCTGGGTGGCCCCCTGGGTCAGCAGAGAGGCGGTTAACACGGCCAGCCCTTCTTTTCCCTGAGGATCGTTTTGCGATCCCACCTTGAATAGTAGCCGGAAGGAGATGGTGGGATCATCCGCCACCGGCAACAATACCATATTCTCCGGCGTCCGCCGACAGCCCAGCACCAGGGCCAGCATCAGCCCCACAACGAGAAGCAGAGGTTTCCTGTTCATTACTTGCTCCCTTTCACAATGATAACGGTTCGCTTTTCTTTTTGCAAAAAGGCGTTGGCCGCCTGTTGAATGTCTGCCGGGGTCAGTTTTGCCAGTGTTTCATACAGGGTGTTCAGGTCATCCAGATTCCCGGTCAAGGCGATGAAGCGAGCCAGGTTGGCGGCGATGTTCCCCGGCGTGTCCAGCTCCATCAGAAACTGATACCGCACCCGGCGCTTGATTTTGTCCAGCTCCTCCTGGGATACCGGCTCCTCCCGAAATTTCCGGGCGGCGCGATCAATCTCCTGGAGCACGTAGGGAATGTCCTCTTCGTTCTTCACCATGGTGATGACGGAATAAAATTTGGGATCGCGGTTAAAGCCGAACTCCCCTTCGATGAATTGCACCTTCTGCTCCCGGATGACCAGTTTTTTGTAAATCTCGCTGTTCTCCCCGAAGGCCAGTTGTCCCAGCAGAAACGCAGCCGCTACCGGAGGGTAATTGGGATCGAACGCCGCTCCTTTATAGGCCACCCAGATAATGGGCAGCGTGCGCCCTTCGTAGCGAACTTCTCGAACCCGCTCCGCTTTCTGGGGCGGCTCCACGGGAATTTTCGGGGGCACATATCCCGGTTGCCAGTTTCCGTAATACTTGTTGATCATCTCTCTGGCCATCTCCGGATCGAAATCGCCCACCAGCAGGAGCACACAGTTCTCCGGGCGGTAATACCGATCAAAAAAGGTCTTGCTGAAATCATACAGGTTGGGCATATTTTTGATGTCTTCTTCAAACCCGATGGTGGTGTGTCGGTAGGTATGCTTCCGGAAGGCGGTGTTGCACACCGCTTCGTAGGCAATCGACCAGGGGCTGGTACGATTCTTCCGGAATTCCCCGTACACCGCTCCGGCTTCGGTGCGGAAGGCCTCCTCATCGTAGGAAAGGTTCTGGAAGCGGTCGCTTTCCAGTTCCATGGCCTGTTCCAGATTCTCCCGGGAGAGCACCATATAGTAGCAGGTATAATCATCGGTGGTGTAGGCGTTGGCGTCGGCGCCCATCTCGGTGACCAGCCGGTCATACACCTCGGCGGGAAATTTCTTGGTGCCTCGAAACATCATGTGCTCGAAAAAGTGAGCAAACCCGCTTTTGCCCGGCTCATACTCGTCCCGGCTGCCGGTGCGCACAATGGTGTAGTAGGCGACCAGACCGCTTCCGTGAATGGGAATGAGAATGGCGGTGAAGTTGTTGGGCAATTTCACCGTTTCGTATCGGTAGGGGAAAAATTGCTCGCCCGGTGGAACTCCCCACAGGGGAAGCGCTACCAGAATCAGAATACGTAGCAGGATCATCATTGGGCGCATGAAAGGTCTCCCTTTTGTTTTGGATGAATCCAGACGGTTTTTTCATTCGGTGGCCGATAAGGTAACAACTGTCGGGCAAACTTACTACAGGTGATCGAAAATTTTCCCCCGGGGTTTCCTGTATTTCAGCACTTTGCTACTTTGAGAAAGGGGCACAAGGCCTCGTTTTTTGTCGGCGTTGCAACCGGACAACCCGACGATTCGGTTTAAAGGGAGTGGATTCCCCGGAAGGGGGAATTTGCAAAACTTTTTCTGGTGACGTACATTGCCCGGTATCCAGGCCCAAAAAGAAGATCACGATCCGATTTCGATAGAGGCCCAACATGAAGTTAAAATACAATGCGCCTTTCGTGCTCACTTATGCCCTTATCTCCGCCGGATTGATGTTGTATGTGGACATTACCGGAAACATGGCCATCATGGATTATTTTATCACCCGGCCGGGGATGTCTTTTTCCGATCCCATGACCTACGTTCGGCTGGTCTCTCATGTCATCGGGCACGCCAACTGGGAACACCTGGCCTCCAATTTTACCTTCATTCTGTTGTTAGGGCCGATGTTAGAAGAGAAGTACGGCACCTTGCCCTTACTGGTCATGTCGGTGATTACCGCGGTGGTCACCGGCGTGCTGAATAACTTTTTCTTTTCCACCGGCCTGATGGGGGCCAGTGGCATCGTGTTTATGATGATTCTGCTGAGTTCTTTTGCCAACGTCAAGGCCGGCACCATCCCCCTGACTTTTATTTTGATTCTGGTGCTGTTTTTGGGGCAGGAGTTTATGCGGGGATTTGACGAGAATAATATTTCCGAACTGGCCCATATTGTGGGAGGAGTGGTGGGAAGCTTTTTCGGTTTTGCCCGTACCAAATGATCGGTTCCAATCCCAAACCGTACGAGTGACCATGGCACATAGAAAACCCCCATCACGGCGATCAGGGAGTCGTCAATCTTCCGGCAAAAAGCCGCCTTCGAGCCGCGCCCCGGAAAAAGCCCGGCGTGGCGAAAAAAAAGGCAACCCTCTGGATCAGGGGCTTCAGGCGCTGGAACGGCTGCAAGCCGGGGATACAAAAGCGGCATTGACGGCGGCGCAGAAGATGCGGGCGGCAGTGGCTTCTCTGAACCGGCCGGATATTGCCGCGCTGGCGGAGTTGCTGGTGGGGCGCATCCACGCCCAAGCCGGCCGTCGGGCGCTGGCGGAACGCTACTACCGCAAGGCCCTGGAACTGTATCCCACCGCCATCAGCCATATTTTTCTGGGACATCTGCTGTGGCAAATGGATCGCTCCACCGAGGCCAAGATGCACTTCCGGCAGGCCCTCAAACTGGAGCCGGAAAATCCGGAAGCCCATTTCAACCTGGCCATGTGGTACAAATCTCATCGGGATTATGCCCGCACGGTCATCCACTTGCGCCGGGCTATCGAAGCCCGGCCGGATTATCCCGATGCCGTGGTGCAACTGGCTATTGCCCTGTGGGAATTCGGGAGGCGAGGCTTGAATCAGGCCAGGGAGCTGATGAAGAGGGCGGTTCAACTGCATCCGGAACACATCGAGGCCCATGTTGTGTTGGCGCTAACCCTGGTGCTGTTGAAAAAATATCGCGAAGCCGAGGGGCATTTGCGCCACGCCCTGCAAGACCATCCCGACGACCAGCGCCTGCACCTGTGCCTGGGGATAATTCTGAGTCGCTATCGAAACAATCCGGCCGAAGCCGGGGAACATTTTCGGCGGGCTGTAGAACTGGAGCCGGGAAAAGGAGTGGCGTACCGGTATTCCCGGCAGTTTTTGAGCGAGCACCAGAGAAGCATTGAAAGTGAAATTCCGGACTATCGGAGTTGAACTATTCCGGAAACTGTCAGCCGAAATTGCCCCAGAGAATGAGAAGTCCCGCTTTTGCCCTCCACCCCCACGAATTTTAGCCACAACGCTTCCGGGGTTGCCTCCACCCGCACAAAACCCAGCCCGTGGTGAGAAAACAGCAAATTCCCCCGGGGGCCGGGGACTTCGGAGGTTCTACCGGCAGCCCCGGAGATGACCTGGAAGTAATCCCGATTCAGATCCCGGTTGCGAATTCGGATAAGCTGCAAGTTGTGTTCATGCCCGGAAATATACAGGGTAATCCCGTACTTGCGCATCACCGCCTCCAGATCCCGGGCAAAGGCTTTGTAGTACCGGTTATCCAGATCCTGGGGATGGCGTACCAGCCACTTGTCGATCATCACCGTGAGGGCCGGCACCCACAGGAAGGTTAACGGGCGTACATAGGGGGGGATGAAATCCCGGGTGCCGGACCATACCCACTCTTTCAACCGGTAAAAGCCCCCGTGTCGCCCGTAGGTGCGGGTGGGATGATGGCCCAAAAATATCTTCCAGAGGCTGCTATCCGTTTGAAGTACCTCATGCAACTGCTGCCAGTACCGGTGAATCAGAGAGTCGTTTCCGGCGGCATACAGGTCCAGAAACATCTGGGTATCCAGGGCATACAGGCTGACCAGTTTCCCGGCCCTTTCGGGGAGAGGAATCTTCTGGGGAGCGGTGAGGGCCTCCAGAGGGGCCGACTGTAAGCGTTCGAACTCCTCGCGGTCATTGGAATCGGGAATGCCGGAATGGTGCAGGGGATAGTAATGGAAATTGCTGTACAGGCTCTCGGCGGTGGTCTCCTGATGGATTACATCTCCCCACTCTTTGTCATTGTTGAGGAACCCCCGGGCGTAGTCGTGATTTCCCGGCAACACATAGAAGTGCACCGGTGCGCCCCGGTACCGCACATCGTGATACTTGTTGCCAAAAGTATTTTCCAGCAGGGCGAACACGGTAGAATCTTTCCAGGGGCGTTTGGGCAACCCGTTGGGGTAGATATTGTCGCCCAGTTCCACCACAAGGGGAGCCGGCCGCCCTTCCGGGGAAGCTTTTTCCAATTCCCGGATATCTTCCCGCAATGCGATGGCCACCGCCCGCTGGCGTTCATCTCCGGTGCCCCAATCTCCCAGCGCATAAATGGTTACCGCCTCTTCTCCCACCGGTCGAGCGTCCGGCTGAGCCGAGACCCGTATCGGGGAGGTGCCACAAGAAAACAGTTGCAATTGAATGAGCAGCATCAACAATACACGCAGGCGCATACTATTTCCCTCTTTGTCGGTGGATAACGGTTCAACCACCGGAGTGTCCGGGATGTTGAAATTTTTTAGAGAAACCCCAGCAGCAGCAGCGGGCGATACATGCCGGTAACGGAAAGCGAATGGGTGAAGATCAGGCTCTTTTTCTTATCAATGCCTTTGAATTGCTCCCGCCCCTTTCCTTTTCCACCCACTTCCAGAATAAACTCTCCCGCTTCCGTCTCCACCAGGTAATCAGGCGTCTTTTGACCCCGGCGGGATTTGAGGTAGTGAAACCGGTATCCCTTCATTCGCATCGTTTCCACGAAAAAGTCTTCCCGAATGCCCCCAATCGCCTCCCGATAGTCGGTAAACAAGAGCCGGTAGGGGAGGTTCATAACGATCTTTGGCTCTTTCAGCACGTTGGTGCCCGTGGGCAGTACAACGTTCAATATAAAGGCTTTCTCCAACAATTTTACAAATTTTTCCGCTTTATACCGGGTGATGGCAATGTTTTGTGACAGTGAAGTATAGTTGATCCCATCAATTGCCGAACGGGCGATAAAGCGAACCATTTTTTCCAGGCTGGCGATTTCACTGGCGCGCAAATCTTCGATGGCGGGGATATCCCGATACAAAACCTTTTGCAGGATATTTTGCAACAACGGGAAAATATCCTGCTCTTCCAGAGAAAACGGATACAGCCCACCTTGTAGATATTTTTCAAACAGATGCGCATAGCGCAAATGCTCCGGTTGCCACCGTTTTTCCAGAATGTCGGCGAAAGTTAATGCCGGCAGGGAAAGGTTCTCCTTGAAAAAAAGATATTCCCGAAACGAGAAGGGGAACATGGTCAACAGTTGAACTCTTCTGGAAAGGTCGTACATGGATTGGTGAATAGTCAATGCCGCCGAACTGGTAAAAATGACCTTCAGGTTGAGAAAGTCGTATATCTTTTTTAAATCCCGGGCATAATGGGGATAAAAGTGGATTTCATCCAGCAGCAGCAGGCGAATCCCCTGAGTCTCCAGAAGCGTTCTGGCAATATCGAAAAGATCATCTTCTTCCAGGGTGTCCAGAGAGATATAGAACGCGTCGGGGTGTTCCCGGGCCAGTTGCTTTAGCAGAATCGTTTTGCCCACCCCCCGGGGACCTATGATGCCTAAAAAATGCCTTCCGGAATTCTGTTCCAGCTGCTGATATAAGAAGCGCTTTTGGGGATAGCGGTCGGCCTCCTGCCGTGCCAGATGGTGTAATTCAATCAGGTGGGAAAGGTTCATAGAAGCGTGGAGAATTTTCCTGTTTCTGCATTTTGGTTAATCATTTGCCAAAATGATATGCATTTTAGCCAATGATTAACCAAAATGCAAGATTTCTTCCGGGCAATCTTATTGATGGGGGGAGTGGCAACTCAGGTGAACACTCCCCTGTTTGCCAGTATCCCCAGCGTGGTCACCCAGCCGAAGGCCAGATCCGCGCCGGAGGTAGCGCCCAGTTTCAGCAACTTCTGTCCGGCGTGATGAATTTCCCCGGAATTTCCCCAACATACCGCCTGAAGCCACGCTTGCACCGGCGCCGCCACGCGCCCCGCTCCGGCCAGCTTCAAAAAGCAGTTCACCAGAGGATGAGAACTCCGCGCCGCTTGAAGGATACTTTCCGGGAGTGAACCATCCACGCCGCTCCGCTGTGGGGGGTACAGGTGCAGCGCCAGCAGCATTCCGGCGATGAAATCATCTCCCCCGGGGGTGAGGCCCGCTCCCCGCCCCCGGAGGCACTGCACCGCCGGTATCCACTCGCCGTTTTCCAGATGCCCCATGGCCGCTCGCAATGCTCGCGCCAGAGCCTGCTCCAGGGCATTCCGGGGAGGGGAACCATCGGCGCTCTCTATTAATGAAACCAGACTGCCGGGCGGAGCATGGTGTCGAAGAAATTCTCGCGCCCGGGAAAGAATTCCCGGTAGAACTTCCGTCGCCGGCGGGGGGATATTCAACCGGGAATGGTATCGCTGGCGAGGCGAGAGCTTCACCGGGTGGGCGCCCCACCACAACTCGTTTTCCTTCAGTTGTAATGCAGGGGGCAGGGATTCCGGAAGCCGGGAAACCACCACATTTAGCGGTCCCGCACCGATCTCCGGAGTGACGAGGAACAGGTAGTGTTCTCCCCTTCGGAAATGCACCGAGCGGCGAAAGCGCGCTTCCAGGGTATAGAGGCCGGGAGCCAGGCAATCCCCGTAATGCAGCACCTCCGGGAGCGCCCCGGTCAGGGGCGGCCTGCCGGAACTCATTTGATGTACACCGTCTTGATGTTCAGGAACTCCTTGATCCCGTAGTGCGACAGTTCCCGCCCGTAGCCGCTCTCTTTGATCCCGCCGAAGGGCAATCGGGGATCGGATTTGACAAAGGCATTTACAAAGCAGCACCCGGCTTCTAACTCCTCGGCGGCAATCCGTTCGGCGCGGGCGACATCCCGGCTGAATACCGCCGCCCCCAGACCGAAGGGAGAGTTGTTGGCCACCTGGATGGCCTCCGCTTCATCCCTGACCGGGATGATCGCCGCCACCGGCCCGAAAGTTTCTTCATCAAATGCGGGCATACCCGGTCGCACATCGGTGAGCACGGTGGGGGGATAAAAGGCGCCTTTCCCGGGAGGAATTTCCCCACCCAGCAGGCATCGAGCGCCTTTCTCGAGGCTTTGCACCACCTGCCGATGCAGTTCATCCCGCAAATCGTGGCGAGCCTGGGGGCCGATGTCGGTCCCTTCGTCCAGCGGATCGCCCATCGTTTTGGTGCGCATCAACTCCACAAACTGCTGCTCGAACTCTTCTCGAATGGCCTCCACCACGATAAAGCGTTTGGCGGCGATGCAACTCTGCCCGGAGTTGATCAACCGACTGGCAACGCAGGTCGCCACGGTCGCCGATAGATCGGCGTCTTCCAGAATGAGGTAGGGATCGCTGCCGCCCAGTTCCAGCACGGTCTTTTTGAGCATCTCTCCGGCCTTTCGAGCAACCGCGCGACCGGCGGGAGTGCTCCCGGTAAGGGTAACTGCTTTCACCAGCGGGTGCTCGATGATCCGTTCCACCCGGGGGCTACCCACCAGCAGGGTGCGGAAGACGTTTTCGGGAAAGCCGACTTCCCGAAAGATTTCCTCGATGGCCAGGGCGCAGCCGGGCACATTGGAGGCGTGTTTCAGCACCGCCACGTTGCCGGCCATCAGCGCCGGGGCGGCAAAGCGAAATACCTGCCAGAAGGGGAAATTCCAGGGCATCACCGCCAGCACCACTCCCAGGGGGTTAAAGGTGACGTAGCTTTTGCCGGCATCGGTCGGGATAAATTCCGGTTGAAGGAATTCTTCTGTTTTTTCTGCATAGTAGTCGCAGACCCAGGCGCATTTTTCCGCTTCGGCGCGACCTTCGCGGATGGGCTTGCCCATTTCCCGGGCCATCAGACGGGCATACTCCTGGGAACGTTCCCGTAATCGCGCGGCGGCCTTTTTCATCAACCCGGCGCGTTCGGGGATGCTCACCCGCCGCCATTCGGCAAATGCCTGGTGCACCTGACCGATAATCTCATCCACCTGCTGAGGTGACATCTCTTCGTAGGTTTGGAGCACATCTCCGGTAGCAGGATTGATGGATGTGAGCGTCATGATTCTTCCTCCCCTGTAAAATGATCATATAAAATTGGCTCTATATGATTTGGTGGAAGCCACCCCAATTATCTCCTTCCCCCGCTCCTGTCTGCCCTCGACAGAGTCGGAGCGGGGGAAAGAGAAACCGAGAAATCGCTGTCATCCTTCTTCACCCAGACTTTCCAGTGGCGGCAGGCCGATGGGGCGAAGTTCCTGCACTATCTGAGCCAGGGCCAGCACGCCCTCCTCACCACGGGGTTTTCCCACGATCTGCATTCCCACCGGCAGGCGGTTTCCGGTCAGTCCTGCCGGAACGCACCCCACCGGTAGGCTGGTCAGGCTCAGGATAAAGGTGGGAGCCACCCAGTCGATGTAAGTGTTCATTTTCTTCCCGGCGATAGTTTCCGGATAATTCTGCTCCACCGGAAAAGGAGGCACGGCCATACAGGGGGTGAGCAGGTGATCGTATGTTTGAAAAAATTCCTGAAATTGCAGCCACAACCGGGTGCGCGCCTGTTCCGCCGCGCCCAATTGCTCCATGGTAATGTTCAGCCCCGCTTCAATATTTCCCCGCAGATTGGCGCCGAAGTGATCTTTTTTATCCAGGTGATGATAATGGGTGGCAATCATCCAGAACCCCCGGATGGCCAGGAACGGTTCCCAGGCGAAAGAAAGGTCCAGTTCCACTTCTTCGACCCGGGCACCGGCCTGTTGCAGTTCAACGGCGGCCTGGCGGCAGACCTCCTCGATTTCCGGGTCAATGCCGATGCCGGCGATGTCCCGGCAATAGGCCAGTCGCAACCCCTTGGCGCTGCGTTGGTGCACTGCGGCCACAAAATCCCGGTGACCGTTGGGCTGGCAAATGGGCACCCGTTCACTGGGGCCGCTCACGGCCTGCAACATCAGGGCGATGTCTTCGGCGGTGCGGGCCATGGGGCCGGTGACCGACATGGTATCCCACAAATAGGTGCCGGGATAGGTGGGCACCAGCCCCGGCGAAGGGCGCAGGCCGACCACGCCGCAAAAAGAGGCCGGGATACGCAGGGAGCCGCCCAGGTCGGTACCTTCCGCCAGGGCGATCATCCCTGTAGCCAGGGCCACCGCGCCTCCTCCGGTAGAACCGCCCGCGCTCAGGGCGGGATTCCAGGGGTTGCGGGTTCGCCCGAACACCTCATTGAAGGTGTTTCCTCCGGTGGCAAATTCCGGTGTGTTGGTCTTCCCGATGATAATGGCCCCGGCGGCTTTCAGGCGCTGCACCACCAGCGCATCTTCCTCCGGAATGTGATCTTTGTACAGGGGGGAACCGTAGGTGGTGCGGATGCCCGCGGTGGGGGTGACATCTTTGATCCCTACCGGCAGCCCAAACAGCGGCCCCGGCGGTTCCCCTTTTGCCGCCTGCTCCTGAAGCGCTTTCGCTTCATCCAGGGCGCGCAGATTCAGGGTAACCACCGCATTGACGCGGGGATTGTATCGCTCGATCTGCGCCAGGGAGGCTTCCACCAGTTCTACGGGGGTCAGCTCCCCCCGGTCGATCATGCGCCGCAGCTCCGCGGCGGGAAGGCGGGTAAGGTCGTGGGGTTGGCTCATATCAGGTTACTCCTTCCTGTCGAAACCGCTTGATTTCCGTCGGGGTATAGCCCAACTCTTGCAAAATTTCCACCGTATGCTCGCCGAGCAAGGGCGCCGGGCGGCGGTAGGTAACCGGGGTATGGCTCAATTTGATGGGATTGCCCAGGGAACGGATCATCCCCAGCACCGGATGTTCCAGTTCGATCACCATTCCCCGGGCCAGCAGATGCTCGTCGTTCAGGGCAACCTCCGGGGGATGGATCGGCCCGGCGGGGATTCCGGCGGCTTCCAGGCGGGTCAGCCACTCCTCTGCCGGGCGCCGGCGAAATCGTTCCGCCAGCAGGGGCACCAGCACCTCCCGATGTTGCAATCGGTCGGCGTTGGTAGCAAACCGGGGATCATCCCGCAGCTCGGGCCATTCGATCACCTCCACAAACCGCTGCCACAGCCGTTCGCTGCCCACCCCCACGATAATCCAGCGGTCGGCGGTGGGGAAGGGTTGATAGGGTACGATGGAAGGATGGGCATTGCCGATTTTTCGGGGCGGTTCCCCGGTAACCAGGTAGTTGCTGGCGATGTTAGCCAGCCAGGTCACCTGAGCATCCAGTAGGGCGGTGTCGATGGCCTGCCCCGTCCCGGTGCGCTCCCGGGCATACAGGGCGGCCACAATCGCCAGGGCGGTGTACATGCCCGCGGTGATGTCGGCGATGGGAGTGGGGAAGCGAATCGGCCCGTGCTCCGGTTCTCCGGTGATGTACATGGTGCCGCTCATCCCCTGAGCGATGACGTCGTAGCCGGGCTTTTCTGCGTACGGACCGGTATTGCCGAATCCGGTGATGCTGGCCCAGATCAATCGAGGATTGGTCTCGCAGCAGGTGGCTTCATCCAGCCCCAGTTTGCGGCGGGTGGATTCCCGGGGTACGTTGTGCACCAGCACATCCGCCCGGGAGATGAGCCGGTGCAGCACTTCCCGGCCCCGGGGGGTTCCCAGATTCAAGGTGATGCTGCGCTTGTTGCGATTGGTGCCCAGAAAATAAGCGCTCAACTCGCCGACGAACGGCGGCCCCCATCCCCGGGCCTGATCCCCGCCATCCGGGCGCTCGATTTTAATCACTTCCGCTCCCAGGTCGCCCAGCAACTGGCAACAGTACGGCCCGGCCAGAGCGGTGGTATGGTCAATGACCAGAATATCTGTTAATGGGCCTGTTGACATGAAGGTGGAACTCCTTGAATGGGGGTATTATGCGTATTTCGTAATGCGTATTTCGTAAGCCTTACGCAATACGCATTACGCTTTACGGAAAGTTATTGGAAATCGCAGGGATAGAGCTATGACCTTGTGAGTCATACACTCATTACCCGTGAGTCACGGGGTACATTAATCTTCCACGAACGCTATCACCCGACAGAAAGCGGCTTCACCTCCCTTGAATTTCCAGGGGAATACCCCCAGGGTCAGGCGGCGGTTCTGGAGTTCCGGCGCCGCGATGTCGCCGCCCAGGTTTTCCACGTGCATGCAGTTGTAGGGGAACAGTTTGTTGTGGGTAAGCTGATAATCTTCATCGGGGAAGAGTTTTTCCAGTTGCTCCTTGCCGAACTTTTCCTCACACATCTGACGAATGCGATCACAGTGGCCGTGCATCCCCTTGCCCAGGAAGCGCCCGATGGGCAGGTCCATGGGGTGATCGGTGGAGACGCAATCCACTCCCCAGATGTGGATTTTTTTATCCAGCAGCCAGGGCACCATATCCGGATGAGCGCCGGGATGGCGATGGATGTATTTCTCCTCATCCGGGGTTTCGCCGAACTGGGCGTATTTGTGCCAGCCGGTATGCAGCAGGAGGATATCGCCTTCCCGCACTTCCACCCGGCTTTCGATCATCTCCGGGGTGTACACATCCAGTTCATCCAGTTCATCGCTGAGATTGACGATAACTCCCGGGCCATACAGCCATTCTAAGGGGATTTCATCGATGGTCATTCCCCCGGTAACAAAATGGCGCGGGGCATCCAAGTGCGTGCCCATGTGATTGGAGGTCATGATGTACTGAGCATTGACGCCGTGCTCCGCCTTTCGCTTGATATATTTCACCTCAAAAGGGGGATAATACGGCCAGAAGGGAGCATCCTGATTCAACGGTTGGGAAAGATCGTACAGCTTCATAGCACCTCCGTGGAATTTTAGAGTTTGAACAGATCATTCAGATGGGGGGATGTTCAAATAACGAAATACATCTTGAATCACTCGCTCGGCAGTTGCAAACATTTCTTTCGCTCTGGTCATGGAAGGGAAGGCATGGGGCAGTAACCCTTGTTCACCAGGGTATCGAACATCAATGTAAATGTCATCAAAATTTTCTTTCTCATTTTCGGTAATACATATGGCTTGTTGTGCTTCTGGCGGAAGTAATTCATAGAGTTTGATGATGGAGTGAATTTTGGGAATGGATTTACCCGCTTCTACCAGTAATGCCTTGAAACATTTTTCCACCACCTGTTGAGAATGAAACAGTATACCCGGAGCAAGATGGACGCTACTTTCTTCTAATAGCGTGTTTAGAAGAGTTTTTGCTATCAGCAGATCGCTTTCAGCATACTGAAGCCAGGCACGGGTTGTATCTTTCATATCAAATCAAGTCCCGTTTCCAGAATTTCTTTGATAAAATATGAATCCGACTCTACCA
>CAYQGB010000003.1:42769-44240 GCA_964416895.1 uncultured Calditrichaceae bacterium | reverse complement strand
ATCAACCGGTGCAGATAGGCGCGCTGGATTTGCAATACCTCCGCGGCCCGGGTTTGATTGCCTCCGGTCTGTTCCAGAGTGCGTATGATCAGGCGGCGCTTGAAGTCGTTCACCGCCTCTTCCAGTGGGCGGGGATGCAACAAGTTCCCCTCCGGAGAAGCGTTCTCCTGTTCCAGAAAGGCAAAATCCCGGCGGGTCAAATGGCTGCCTTCGCACAGCACCACCGCCCGCTCAAGGGCATGTTCCAGTTCCCGTACATTTCCCGGCCAGGGATAACCTTCCAGCAATGCCAGGGCATCTTCCTGTATTCCCCGAATGTGGCGGTTGTATCGCTCATTCATCCGCTCCAGAAAATGGTTGACCAGGAGGGGAATGTCTTCCCGCCGTTCTCGCAGGGGGGGCAACACCACGGTCACCACATTCAGGCGGTAGTAGAGATCCTGCCGGAACTCCCCGTTCTTCACCCGTTCGGCCAGGTTGCCGCTGGCGGCGGAGATAATCCGCACATCCACTTTGCGTACCTGAGAGCTGCCTAATGGGCGAATCTCCCCTTCCTGCACGGCCCGAAGAAACTTGGCCTGCACCTCCTGGGGCATGTTGGCGATTTCATCCAGAAACAGAGTACCCCCATTGGCTTCCTCGAACAGCCCCCGGCGATCCCGATCGGCCCCGGTGAAGGCGCCCTTAACATAGCCGAACAGTTCGCTTTCCAGCAGGTTGGCCGGAAGCGCCCCGCAATCCACGGCCACAAAGGGTTTATCCTTTCGAGGCCCGCTATAGTGGATGGCCCGGGCGATCCGCTCCTTGCCGGTGCCGCTCTCCCCTTCTAACATCACCCGCACATCGGTGGGAATCACCCGATCCAGCACGGCAAACACCTTCTGCATTCCCGGGCTGCGCCCGATGATCCCCTGCACGGCGTAGCGATCCTGCACTTCGGCCTTCAGGCGCCGGGCCTCCACAAACAGTTCCTGATGCAGCCGGGCATTGCGAATGAGCCGCCCGGCGATTCCCGACAGCAGTTCCAGCAGGCGGCGCTCCCGTTCCCCAAAACGCCGCTGCGGCTGCAGAGAGATCAGGTTGATGACCCCCATCACCCCCTCATCCTCATCCATCAGGGGCACACTCAGCACAGAGGTGATGCCCTGATGTCGGGATTTGAGATTGCGACGGCCCAACACGGCGGGGAGATCATTGGTGAGCAATGGGCGCAGGTGCACCGCCACCCAGCCGGCCAGCAGCTCGTTGAGGTAGTGATCCAGCACCCCCTGTTGCGCCTCCCCCTGCCGGATCAGGGTCACCGCCTCTTCGGGGGATTCCGGCCCCAGCAGCAGGATGGTGCCTTCGTCGGCGCGGCACAGTTCCAGCACCTCCTCCACCATCCGATGCAACAGGGTTTCCACATCCAGGGTGGTGCAGATGTTTTGCAAAATGTGGGTCAGATGTTGCAGATCTCGAAGTTGTTCTTCCA
>CAYQGB010000003.1:0-42669 GCA_964416895.1 uncultured Calditrichaceae bacterium | reverse complement strand
CAGATGTTTTGCAAAATGTGGGTCAGATGTTGCAGATCTCGAAGTTGTTCTTCCAGGTTGGTGATAGACGGATCCACGCTTTTTCCTCCAGAATAACGGCGGGATAGTGAAAGATCGTGTAACAGGGATGGGAGAAATATACTCGATGAGGATACAATTCTTGCGTTTCTCTGCCGGGTAAATTTCTACGTTATAGTTTCCTGTATCATCAGATTCTCGCTCGCCGGAGGATGCCGGGGAGATAGAAAACCCACCGGTAAGAACCGGCAAACTAAGAAGCGGCAGGGGCGTCCTGTGCTATCATTCGTCGGGTTACCGCCTCCGGTAAGTCGATGATCACAAACAGGTCTGCCGGATAAAGATAATCCTCCCCGGATTCGTCAATGATCCGCAAATCCCCGTCTTTTTCGGCATCTTCATCCGGTAACATTCGATACACCTTAAAAAGCTCCAGAGAAGCCGGATAATTGGAGTTATCAATGCAGATAACGAATTGATAGCGCTTTCCCCCTCGTTTTCCCGGCTCAATGGTAATGATTTTGCGATAATCCATACCGGAACCTCCTGATTTTCTGATAATTTGGGAAATCTCACCCTCACAAACAAGAGAATATACGCTTTCAGACGGAAAATCCGCTTTTTGATAACCGCCCTGTCATTTAATCTTTCATCTTTCGTCTTTACTCTTTAATTGGGAATACCTCACCCATGCACCTGCTCCAGCAGCCGCTCCACCTCCTCCCGTTCCCGGTGGAGATGGAGTTCTTCAAACAATTGAACAGCCTGCTGCAAATACACTTCGGCGTTGTCCCCACCGATGTCCCGCACCGGCGCTTTTGGCTCCAGCAGCCGGGCGCCGATTTCCCGACACAGGCGTGCTTCCACCGGGCGCGCCCCCACCCGCCGGGCCAGACGCAGCGCCCGAAGCCAACAATTCCCCGCCCGCCGGGGTTTCCCCTCCAGCCAGAACAGGGTACCCATTCGCTTCAGGTTAATCAGCTTCGCCTGAAGCAGGGTGCGAGAAGAACGCAGCGCCTGACGGCCACAGCGATGCGCCTTTTTGCGGAGGGCTTCCCGCTCTCCGGGGTCGCCGGCACTCCCCTGACCGAGAACGGTTTCCCATCGGGTGAGGTAATAGCCAAATCGGGCGGTATAGTAGAATGCCCGGTGATTGCCGATCAGCCCGGAGTGGGGAATCAGGCGGGCGGCCTCGGCCAGGGTGGTTTCCGCCGTGGCCCACTCCCGCAATGCCGTGGCCGCCTCCGTCTTCATTCCCAGCAAAGGCAGTTGAAACAGGGTAATACCGGAACGCTCCGCCATCTCCAGCGTCTGGTTCACCTGCGCCAGAATTTCCCGATATTCTCCCCGGCCGGTCTGTAAATAGAGCCTTGCCAGCATAACCGATACCCGCCCCAGTTCGTAGTCATACTCCTCGCTGAAGGCCTGAATGCGGGCTAACATCTCCTCTCCCCGGGAGAATACCCCCTGATCCACGGCCATCCGGAAGCAGAACAACAGATACAGCAACACCATAAATACCTCTCCCCGGCGCAGCCCCTCTTCCACCAGCGCCTCGTCAATCTCCTGCCCTTCATCCCAGCGCCCCATCAAAAACTGATAGATCTTCTCGAAGGTGCTGAACATCATCCGGGATTTCACATCTCCGGGCTTCCATCGGGAACGGGCCAATTCCAGAAAACGGTGACTCAATTGGAGGGAGATGCCCGACACGGAGAACAGCACGCTGCCCCCGGCAAAATATCCCGCTCCGCCGGGAATTTCCTCCCAGTTCCATCGCCTGGCCATCACAAACAGGCGCATGGCCTCCATCAGAAATCGGATGGGGTCTGCCTGAGAGAGGGCTTCCAGGCGCTTGTATTGTAATTCCACTGCCTCGACCTCCCGGGGAGATGGCCGCCGCCCTGCCGCATGGATCGGCGACAGCAGATACACCACCGTGCGGATCAGGTAGCTCACAAATCGGACTGCGTTCATCGGGGTGCGGCGCATGGGCTTGATCCCGTATTCTTTCAGCACTTCGTCGAAATGGGCCACTGCCTCCGGGAAACGCCCCCGGTAGTAGAAGGCCAGAGCGATGTTCCGCTCTAACAGGAGAATCTTTTCCCGATCGGCGGATTTTCCGAATCGCCGCCGATAGATGCGCAGGGCCTCCTGAGAATACCGCAGGGCTTCGTGAGAAGCCGCCGCCTTCAGCGCCTGCTCCCCGGCCTGAATCAAACAGGCTTCGGCGTTTTCCGCATCCCCGGCGCGGGTGTAATGATAGGCCAGCATCCCATAATATTCGGGCACATCCTCCCGCAGGCATTTTCCAACCGCCCGGGCCACCTGGCGGTGCAATTCCCGCCGCCGACCGGGGAGGATGGACTGATACACCGCCTCCTGCACCAGGGCATGGCGAAATCGGTACCGTCGCTCCCCTCCCACCTCCTCTGTTTCCAGAAGCTGCCATTCCACCAGGCGGTTCAGCACCGCCTCATCCGCCGCCTCTCCGACAACCTCTCGCAACACCCGATAGAGAAACTGCTGCCCCATCACCGCCGCCGTTTTCAGCACCCGTCGGGCGGCGTCATCCAGCCGATCCACCCGGGCCAGCAACATCTCCTGAATCGTATTCGGAATGCTCAGCGGTTCCTGAGGCAAATCGGGGAGCGCTTCTCCGACGGGGGGATCCATCAGGGAGCGGATCACCTCTTCGATGAACAGGGGATTGCCCCCGGTGCGGGCCACAATCGCCCGGCGGATTCCCGATTCCATCTCGCCCGGTTCCACCAGATGCCGGATCAGACGCTCGCACTGGGACGGTTCCAGAGGCGCGAGGGGAATCTCCCGGAAAAAAGCTCCCCGATACTCCCCGGAATACTGCTGCTTCAGCGTCTCCAGCACCTGATGGGCACGGGCAGAAACACCGGACCGCAGCACCAGAATGAACAGGATGGGATGGAACTCCACCAGACGAAACAGCCCCTCCAGCAATTCCAGGGAACTGTTATCGGCCCATTGCAAATCTTCCAGCACCATGACCAGCGGCTTCCGTACAGCGCAATGCCCGAACAGTTTTCGGAGATGCTTCACCATCAGCCGCTCCAGAGCCGCCCCCTCAATGCCCCGGATGCGCTCCGAGGCCTCCGGCGGCAACTCCACCTGCAACAGCCGCCCCAGAAAGGGAAGCACCTCCTCGGCCCGTTCCGGATACACCCGTTCCAGCAGTCCTCGCAGCTTGCTCCACTGCTGCCCCCGGTCATCGGGATTGGCGATGCCCGCCCAGCGCTGAAAGAGATCCACAAACAGGTGATAACTCCAGTTCCGCCCCTGAGACATGGCCTGCCCTTCCAGCAACATCACTCCTCCGGCATGGGAAGAGCGCTTCACCTCGGCCACCAGGCGGGATTTGCCGATGCCGGCCTCCCCGGTTACCGCCACGATGCTCCCCTCCCCGTGGGTGACTTTGAGCAGATGCAGCAGCAGGGTTTCCCGCTCCCGCTCCCGACCGATTAGCGGCGGGGCCATCGGCGCCGAGGTTGCCGCCGCCGGTTCCGGTAATGCCTCCTCCAGGGCAAACGCCCGAATGCCCCGGGCCAGACCCGCCACCGGCACGGTTTTTTCCGGTCGGCAGCGATATTTTCGCCGGGCCGGCTTTTCCACCGCCGCACTCAGGAAGATACCGCCCGCAGGGGCGGCGTTCATCAGGTGGGTAGCCCGGACGACCGGATTGCCCAGCACCTCCCGGAATTGGGGAGGATCCCCGCCTTCCCGCTCCACCACCACCCGTCCGGTATCCAGGCCAATGCGGCAGTTCAGCGCCATTTCAGAGGCCGGGGAAACCCTTCCGGAAGCAAACGCCCGGCGCATTTCTGTGGCCGCCCGAAGCGCTTTTCCCACGGTACCCTCGGCAGCGACGGGAAGGCCGAAGATGGCGCTGAGGGTATTTCCGCCCACCTGAAACACCTGCCCCCCGTGGCGCGCCACGATATTCCGGAGAACTTCCAGGGCATCGGCAACCTGCTCTGCCGTCTCCTCGGCTTCCGGGCCCTCCTCTGCCGGCCGGGCGCAGATTTCCACTGCCAGAATCGTGGCCTGTCGCTGCTCCCGTTCCCGCACCGGCGGCGGTGGCGGCTCCGGGGAAAGGGAAGCTTCCGGTACCGGGGAGGCCCAAAGGGCTTCCAGTTGTCGGGCAATCTCCCCGGCGGTGGCCGGGCGCAGTTCCGGGGACTTATGCAGGCATTGAAGTACCAAACGACTCAACGAGGAAGGCACCTCGGGGCAAAACTCCTCCGGGGGCAACGGCGACTGATTGAGGATGGCATAGGTCAGGGCGGGGCGAGTGGTCTGGGAGAAGGGTAAGCGCCCGGTGATCATCTCGTACAGCACCACCCCCAACGCCCAGATGTCCGCCGCCGGGCCGACCTCCTCCCCCCGCAGTTGCTCCGGGGCCATGTAGGCCAGGGTGCCCAGGGTGGTGTGCGATTCGGTGATTCGGGTTCCCTCCACCCGCGCCAGACCAAAATCCACAATTTTGACCAGCCCGGAAGCGGTGAGCATGATGTTGGCCGGTTTAATATCCCGATGAATCACCCCATGGCGGTGGGCTTCCTCCAGGCCGGCGCAAATCTGCCGGGCAATCTCCACGGCTTCGGGGACGGAAAGCGGTTGCTGCTCCAGGCGCTCCTTAAGGGTTTGCCCGGTATAATAGGCCATGGCGATGTACAGTTGCCCCTCATCGGTTTCGTCGATCTCATGGATCACGCAGATGTTGGGGTGATCCAGCGCCGAGGCCGCCCGGGCTTCCTGAAGAAAACGCTGCCGGGCTTTCTCGTCCTGTTCCAGCCCATGGGGAAGGAATTTCAGCACCACCAGACGCCCCAGGCGCACATCCCGGGCTTTATACAGCACTCCCATCCCGCCCTGGCCGATGCGCTCCAGAATCTGGTAATGCCCGCAATGTGTGGAAGGCAAGTCCTTCATCGCTCTTTCAGTTAACATTTGAGAAGGCGGCTAAAGTCTTTGAGCTTTTGCTCCTTCTCGTGAAACGTGAAACGTGATGCGTGAAACGTGATCGGAAAACCGCTCACGTTTCACGTATCACGTTTCACGCAAAGTCTGCTAAAATCCTCAAAACCGTTTTGTTCCTTGCCGCACCTGAGTACAAACTCTCCGGAATACATTCCCCAAGAGATTTTGAAAATAAGCCAACATACCGTAACTTAAGTAATGTGATCGGCATCAGATTTGCGTATTTTTACAAGGTGTTCTGGATAATACCACACCGGGGAAGGATTGCCATGAATGGATCCTTGAGAAAGATCGGCCTCAAGTATAAGTTTATTCTTATCACCATTGCAACTATTGTTTTTACCACCCTGCTCGGCAGTATGGCCCTCCATTATCTGATTACCGCCCACGGGGGATATTCTCCCTGGTATCTTGTCGCCATCGGGGGGATTTACATCGTGGTGGGCATTGCCGGTACGCTGTTGATCTCCCGATTTATGATTCAGCCGGTTATTCTCCTGACGGAAAAAATTCATCAGGTCAAACAGGGCAATCTGGATGTTTCTTTCACCCGAAAGCCCGACCGCCGGTGGAGCGACGAGCTGGATCGGCTGTTTGAAGGTTTCGACCACATGGTGGGGCATTTAAAGCAAACCATCCAAGCATTGACCCGGGCCAAAGAAGAGGCGGAGCAGGCCTCTCAGGAGCTGTTCAAAAGCAAGAGTCGTCTGGAAGCGATCTTCAACGGCATCTCCGACGGGATTATGATTCTGGATCGAGATTTTCGCATTGTGGGAGCCAATCCGGTGATCGAGCAGTTTATGGGGCGTTCCCTGGCGGAAGTGATGGGCAAGCACTGCTATGAAATGTGCAACGGCACCCTCCAGCGATGCAGCTTTTGCCGGGCGGATATTACCTTTGATAAAGGCATCCACGCCAGCTCCTATTGTACCAAAAAGCTGGGAGAATTGGGGGAAGAGCGTATCCTGGAGATCAACGATTTTCCCCTGTATGATGAATCGGGGCAAATCGTGCAGATCATCGAGTATGTCAAAGACGTTACCGAGGCGGTGAACATGCAGGCCCGTCTGGATCGTTCCCGGCGGCTGGCGGAGATCGGGGAGATGGCCGCCAAAGTGGCTCACGAGGTGCGCAATCCCCTGAATGCCATCCGGGGAGCCACCCACTACCTTTCCCGGGAGATCACCCGGAAAGATTTGCACAGCTATCTGGAATTGATCGAGGAGCAGGTGGATCGGATGAACCACCTGACGTCGGTGCTGTTAGAATTCTCCCGCCCGGTGCCCCCGGCGCATCACCCGGCTTCTTTGAACAAAGTGGTGGAACACTGCCTGCAACTGCTCCATCCCCGGCTGTCGGCAAAGCGCATTCAGGTCAATACCCGACTGGAGCCTCACCTTCCCCCGGTGCTGATCGACGAATACCAGATGGAGCAGGTGCTGGTGAATCTGATTTCCAACGCCATTGACGCCCTGGAAGAGGAAGGGCAGTTGCACATCGAAAGCTACCGCAAATCCCCCGGCAATGGATTTCGGGAAGAGCAGCTGGTGATGGTGGTGCGGGACAACGGCCAGGGAATTGATACCGGCATCGTCGATAAGATCTTCAATCCCTTCTTCACCACCAAAGCCCGGGGCACCGGATTGGGGCTGGCCATTGTGAAAAAAATTGTGGATTATCATCAGGGCAAGATCGATATTCGTAGCTACCCGGGAGAGGGAACCGAAATTCGAATCTCATTACCGTTAAGGCATGAAGTCCATGAAAAAGCGCGGTACCATACTGGTGGTTGATGACGAACCGGCCATCTTAACCGTCATGCAGGCCAACTTGAAGCGGGAGGGGTATCGGGTGTTCACCAGCGAGAGCGCTTCCCCGGCCCTGGACATCCTCCGGCGGGAAGACGTGGATGTGCTGGTGGTGGATTACCTGATGCCGGAGATGAACGGGATCGAGATGCTAACGGAGCTAAAACGGCAGGAGATCGACATCCCCGTCATCGTGATCACCGCCCACGGAAGCATCGAGGACGCCGTACGGGCGATGCAACTGGGCGCCATAAACTACCTCACCAAGCCCCTGAATTACGAGGAACTCCTGACGGTGGTAGATCATGCGGTGGAACAGCAACAGCTGAAAAAGGAGGTAAAACGCCTGCGGCGGGAGGTCACTTCCCGGTACAGTTTTGACCAGATCATCGGCAAAAACGAGAAGATGCAGGCGATCTTCGATCTTATCGCCGAAGTTGCCGAAACCGACGCCACGGTGCTGATTCGGGGCGAGACCGGCACGGGCAAGGAACTGATCGCCCGGGCGGTGCACTTCAACAGCCCCCGCAAACAGGCTGCATTTGTGCGGGTCAATTGCGCTGCCCTGTCGGAAACGCTGCTGGAAAGCGAACTGTTCGGCCACGAGAAGGGGGCTTTTACCGGCGCCATCCGCACCCGCATCGGGCGGTTTGAGCAGGCCGATGGGGGCACGATCTTCTTCGACGAGGTGGGCGATATCCCCCTGACCACCCAGGCCAAGCTGCTGCGGGTGTTGCAGGAAAAAGAATTTGAGCGGGTGGGGGGCAACAAGACCATCCGGGTGGATGTGCGGATTATCTCCGCCACCAATCGGGATCTGGAAAAAGCGGTGGCCGCCGGAGAGTTCCGGGACGATCTGTTCTACCGGCTTAACGTGATTCCCATCCAGTTACCTCCGCTTCGGGAGCGCCTGGACGATGTGCCCCTGCTGGCGCAACACTTCCTGGAAAAATACGCCGGCAAGTTCAACAAAACCGTGCGGGAACTGGCTCCGGAAGCCCTGGCAAAACTGATGAGCTATGACTGGCCCGGCAACGTGCGGGAACTGGAAAATGTCATGGAGCGGGCGGTGATCATGGAAAAAGGGGAGGTGATCACTGCCCAAACCATCGGAGCGTGCATCCAGCCGAAAGCCGAAACCGCTTTCCGCTACTTCGTGAATGAAAACATCCCCCTCAAGGCCCACAAGGAAGAGTTGATCAGCAAATTCGAGAAGGAGTACATCGCCCGGCTGCTGCAGAAGTGCGATGGGAACATCTCTCAGGCGGCGGAAAAAGCCGGAATGCACTACAAAAACTTCTACGAGAAGATGAAGCGGTACGGATTGAGCAAGTGGGAGTTTAAGTAGCATCAACTCTAAGTTATCACGTTTCACGCATTACGTTTCACGAAGGCATATTAGCCATGCATATGAACCGTGATTGAATAAGGAACACTTCTATGCCCGGGGAACTCACCCTCCCGGAAGCGCTGGCGCAGGCGGTCTGGGAACGAATTCGATTTCTGGCAAAATCTTTGCTACTATACGATTCCTTCGTGCATGCGGGTGTCGGAGAGCCGCCCCCGGATGCACAGGTAGATGAAGGCGTACCGGTTCCGGGAATCACCGGACCGGAGGAAATGGCCCGGGAGTTCCTTCTGCTCACATTGACCCAGGCCCTGGAACCGGCCAACTTCCGGCTGATCGAGGCCTTACAGGGGTCTTCCGCCACTACCACTCAACTGGCGGAGCAGGTTCATCTCAGCCCCCTGATAGTAGAAGAGCGCATTCGCCTGTTGTTGCAGTGCGGCTTTGTAGCGGCGGAAACGGAAAGCGGAGCATACTGCCTCACCCGGGCCGGCCGGGTTCTGGTAGAGGTGATCCGGGAGGCTCAGGATTGGTTGGCCCAAACCCTTGAACGGGAATTGCCCCAAATTCTCTCTAACTCCGGGAATCAGACATGAAATGTCCCTACTGTTCATACACCGGCCACCGCATGGATTTGCACGCCCACCTGATGGAAAAACATGCCCAAGAGGTGCGGGTGTTTGTGCACAAAGTCACCGGGAAAATGAGCTATGAAATCACCTGCCCGGTGTGTGGAGAATCCTGGATGAAACCCCTGAAAAAAGCCCCCGCCGCCCTGCAGGAGTATGTGCGCGAAATTCGCCTGGTGGTGTTCGACCTGTTCCTGTATCACCTGGAGACGGAGCATCCCGAGGTTACCCACCCTTAACGATGGGCTGTCCCGCAACATCCGTGGTGTATCAAAATGCCATGACCAGTTCCACCGAAATGGAGAAATGGGGAAGCGGAGGGCCGGAGGGGTCAAAAACAACCCTGAAGAAAACGTCTTTGCCGTAGACCACAATACCATCCTGAGCCACAATGTGCATCGCCATTCAAAAGATGCTTTTCTTTCCTCCGGGTACGGAGTCGGGGGAGGTGCTTCGCCGCCTGAGCAAGGAATTGCCCACCGATGCAGGAGAGCTTTTTGTGCGCTGGCCGGAGCTTCACCCCCGGTTCACCGCCGAAAGGGCCGCGCTCCGGGATGATCGGGAACGATGGGCCTACCGGATCATCGCCGAAATCCCCCAAACGCTTCTGACCAATGCGTTGCCGAATTTCTCCCCTGAGGAAGCCCGATTTGTGTTTCTGGGATCGGCCCTGGAGTTCGGCTGGGAGCCGGTGCCCCGCCGGGAAGACATCGCCTACCTGCACGGCGAATACATCGACGGCGACCTGCACAGCGTGCTCAAGTTCGACCGGGGGATTCGCCGATACACCATGCGCAATCAACTGCTACCCAACATCAACCGCCGATTCACCCGCTTTGTGGTGCTTTACCCGGACATCATCGGATACATCGCCGAAGCCAACGCCAACTTTTCCCGGCAATGCTACGTGATCAGCCGGGTGGTACAGCGTGTAGCCGGCCGCATGGATGATGTGGAAACCCTGGCCCGACTGAACGGGGTGGAACTGAACGAACTGGCAGACTACTTGCAATTGATGGAAAAAGTCGCCGGAGGGAAAATCGTGCTTTCCCACGGCACGTTTGCTCTGGATCCCATTGAGTGGCCGGTGGAATAGCGTATTGCGTAATAAAGCCGTTCTGAAATTGAAAGATCGAATCTTCCACCGACAGGATACGCAATACGCAACAGCCAACTCGAGCCTCGGCTTCAGAATTCTTCTGAGAACGTTCTTAATAAACATCATTACAGTGGATTAACACTGGAGGAGATACTGATGTCGTTTCACGCTGTGAAGGTATTGCTGCTGGTGCTGGGTATGGGATGGGGGCTGTTCCTGGGGGCGCAGGAGGGATCCTCGGCGGAGGATACCGATCCGCCGGGCGATAAGGCAGCCTCCGAAGCGGTGCAGGAGATCATCATCCGCCCGGAAGGGAACATGATGAAATACGCCGTCACCGAGTTTACCGTAAAAGCCGGGCAGAAGGTGCGCCTGATCATGGACAACATCGCCACCAATGCAGCCATGATCCACAACGTGGTGATTCTGCAAATCGGGGCGGACATTCATCAGGTGGGGCTGGCGGCCATCAAGGCCGGCGCAGAGCGAGGCTACATTCCGGATATGGAGGAAGTGCTTTACCACACTCCCCTGGCCAAACCGGGCGAGAAAACTCAGGTGGAATTTATCGCCCCGCCCCCGGGTGACTATCCTTATATTTGCAGCTATCCGGGACATTTTACCCTGATGTTCGGCACCATGCATTCGGTGGAATGATACGGAAGCAGCCATGATCCGGCAACACCGCCAACATCCCCCGGGCAAAGATTCTCCACCGGGAAGGAGCCGCTTCAGTCGGCTGTTCCCGGTAATGCTCCTGTGCCTCACCGGTCTGATGACGGCCCGGGACACCCTGCAGGTGCTCCTGCTTCCCATCGAATCTCCCCGAACCCTGTACGGCCGTTTCCTGCCCCTCAAGCGGTATCTGGAACACTCCACCGGCGCGGCCCTGAAGCTGTCCATCCCCCGGAGCATGGAAGAGATAAGCCGTAAGTTCGAGCAGGGGCAGGTGGATGTGGCCTTCCTCTGCCCGGTGCTGTACTGCCGGTTGCGGGCAAGATTCCCGGTGGAGCCGCTGGTAACCCTTCGCCGGGAAGGGGAAACCACCACCACCAGCGTGGTGGTCGTGCGGGAGAACAGCCCGATGCAGGTGCTGGCGGATTTGAAGGAACATACCTTTGCTTACGGGAAATATCAGTGCGCCGCCTCCGGGCTGGTGCCCCGGGTGATGCTGCAATCCGCCGGTTTTCTGCCGGGGGACTTCCTGGAAGTCGCCCGCCTGGGCAGCGACGAGAGCGCTCTGTATGCGGTGCTGGCCCGGCTGTATGACGCCACCGCCGTCTCCCGTCGGGCCGCCCGGGCCTATCTCTCCCGGGGCCTGCGGATGATCCGGGAATCCTTTCCCATTCCCAACAACCTCATCGCGGTGCATGCCCACCTTGCCCCGGAAATGCGCCTCCGCCTGCGACAGGCCTTCCTGGAACTGGACACCCTTCGCCATCGGGATATTCTGAAGCCTCTGGGGGAGAGCATCGATGGATTTGTGGCGGTGCAGGACAGCGATTACCACACCGTGCGCCTGTTGCTGCGCAGCGGGATCTCCGGCGAGGAGGCCCTGCCGGAAGCCGCCTCCGGTTTGCGGGTGGGGCTGCCCCCGTTTTTCACCCCCGCGGCCCTGCTTCGCCAGTTCGATCCTCTGCTTCGCCGATGGAGCCGCCGGATGACAATGCCGCTGTTCCCGATAATCGCGGAATCTCCGGAGGCTTACCTGGAGCAGCTTCGGGCGGGGAAGTTCGACATCGCGGTGGTCCCGGCCTCCCTGTGGAACGCCGTAGGGGAAACGCCGTATCGGCAGCGCTTTGTACTACCGGCCTCTCAACCGCCATTTCCGAATCGCCGGGGCGTATGGATCACCCGCGCCGATGGGCCGATCTCCGACCTGAGCGATTTGCGTGGCCGCCGCGTTGCGGTGGTTTCCCGGTGGTCGATCAGCGGCTATCGGTCCCAACGACCCCTGATGCAGGCCCGGGGGGTTCGGTGGGACGAACTACAGGTGGAAGAAGCCGGCACCCACGAGCGGGTGTTGCTTCTGGTATACAGCGGGGAGGTGGATGCCGGGGCGATAAGCGCCGGCGTGTTAAAATTACTGGAAAACGATGTGGATACCACCCAAATTCGCATCCTGGCCCGCAGCCCGGAGGCAGAACCCTGGTATGTGGTGGTACATTCCCGCGTCTCCATGGTCGTGTTTTGAGGAAAGCGGAACCTCTGGTGATGCTGGTTTTGCCTCGTGAAACGTGATGCGTGAAACGTAATTACGGTGGATGTTTAGTCGTGTTTTGAGGAGAGCGCAACCTCTGGTGATGTTGGTTTTACCTCGTGAAACGTGATGCGTGAAGCGTAATTACGGTGGATGTTTAGTCGCGTTTTGAGAAAAGCGGAACCTCTGGTAATGTCGGTTTTGCCTCGTGAAACGTGATGCGTGAAACGTGATATTTTTTATGTATATACGATTGTTTTTTCACCCCGCCGTGGCGGGGCATCACGCATCACGCATCACTCAAGATAGCATTTTATCGAGAAGAATTTTGATCCGGTTCAAAAATTCCCGTATCTACTCCCGGTAAGCATATACCCATGCGACGCTGGATCGACACATTTCATCATTCCTTTTCCATCCGCACCAAGCTGCTGGTGTCCATCATTCTGTTGATCACGGTCATCTTCATTACCGTTTCGGCGGTGGTGCTTTCTGCCAACCGCAATGATTTTCTGCATCAGATACGCGCCACCCAGCGGGAGACCACCGGCTCCCTGCGGGATGATTTCCTGGAACCGCTGCTGGTGCAGGATCTGCAGTATCTGATGAACCGCATTCACAGCCTGGTGGGGCACTCCATCGCCTCCATCGAAGTGTATGATCCACACTTCCGGGTGATTGCTTCCTCCGCCATCGAGCGCCTGGGGGAAATTGATCAGGAACTGGCTCAGGAAACCCCGCTTCTCCCCCGGGCCGCCCGGGATTCCCTCCCTCGAATTTTCCTCCTGGAAGAAGGCGTTTATCTGGCGCCGCTGGAAATACAAGGCGAATTGCTGGGGCTGCTGCGGGTGGAATTTGACCGGGAAAAAGTCGCCGAGAATATTCGCGCCAACATGTTCCATGTGGGGCAAAAATTGCTTCTGCTGTTTGCCATTGTGTTCGTCATCGGGGTGGCCGGAGCGATTCTGGTGGCCAATCGCCTGACCCGCCCCATCCAGCATCTCCGCAACGAATTGCAGCAGTTAGAAGAAGAAGTACAACCGGATGGGGAACCGGCGTTTGCCGGAACTTCAAACCCTGCCGATGAAATTGAACAGTTGCACCAGGGATTCCGCCGCATGGCCCACAGTTTGCGGAATTACCTCCGGGAACTGGAACAGCTGACCGAGGAAAAACAGATGATGCACACCATGGCCGCCCTGGGGGAAGTGGCCATGAAGGTTGCCCACGAAATCCGCAACGCCTTATATTCCATCCGGGGAGCTACCGGCTATCTGCGCAAGACGGTGAAAAACGCTCTGGTAGCGGAATATACCGGGGTCATCGAAGACTCCGTGACCAATCTCAACAACATGGTTACCAGCTTGCTGGAATACGCCCGACCGATCGAGGTGCAACTGACCCCCTGCGAGCTACAACCCCTGATCTGCAAATCGGTGGAGCTGTTGAAGCCGGATCTGGCGGAAAAGGGAATACGCCTGTCGTTGAACCTCCCCGAAGGCGTGCAGGTGCTGGCCGATCCCCCTCAGATCAATCAGGTGCTGTTGAATTTGCTGCTCAATGCCGTGGATGCGGTTTCCGGGGAAGGGCAAATCACCATTTCCGCCCGGCAGGAGGGTGCGCAGGTGATCATCGAGGTGGCCGATAACGGCGTGGGCATGTCCCCGGAACAGGTGGAAAAAGCCTTCAAGCCCTTTTATACCGATAAACCCGGGGGTACCGGCCTGGGGCTGGCGGTGGCCCAGAAGATCGTGCAGCGGCATCATGGCAAAATTACCATAACCAGCCATCCCGGAGAGGGCACCCGGGTGGCCTTTTCCCTCCCGGTAGCTCCGGACAATGCACTCAAAACCGAACATCGGCTCCAATCGAGGCCTGAGCCATGTGCACCATCCTCATCGTAGATGACGAGAAAAATATCCTCAAAGTGATGAAGGCCAACCTGAGCCATCACGGCTTTCAGGTGCTCACCGCCCAGAGCGCCGAAGAGGCCTGGACGTACTTTACCCGCGAGCTGCACATCGACCTGATCATCACCGATTACAGGCTCAAAGGCACCGACGGGCTGACCCTGTTGAAAAAAATTCGGGCGGTGAATCCGGTTATTCCCATTCTGATGATCACCGCCTACGGCAACATCGAACATGCGGTGGAGGCCATGCGCGCCGGGGCCACCAACTATCTGACCAAGCCTCTGGATCACGACGAGGTGGTGATGATCATCGAGCACACCCTGCAACGGGCGCAGGGAGAGGCGGAAACCGAGCCGGTGGATTCCTGGCAACAGGCTGCCCGGACGGCGGGGATCATCGCCCGAAGTGAGGCCATGCGCCGGGTTATGGAGATGGTTCGGCTGGTCAGCCAGGCCTCGTCCACGGTGCTCATCTCCGGCGAATCCGGCACGGGCAAAGAACTGATCGCCCGGGCCATCCACCAGTTTTCCCCCCGGCGGGAAGCGCCGTTCATTCCTCTGGACTGTGGAGCCATTCCCCACGAACTGATGGAAAACGAGCTGTTCGGCCACGAGAAAGGGGCTTATACCGGCGCTTATCAGACCTCCATCGGCAAGCTGGAGCTGGCTCAGGAGGGCACCCTGTTTCTGGATGAAATCGGGGAATTGCCCAAACTGCTCCAGGTCAAACTGCTGCGAGTGCTGCAGGAGCGCTCGTTCTTCCGCATCGGCGGCAATCGCCCGGTCTCGGTGAAGTGCCGGTTAATCGCCGCCACCAACAAGCATCTGGAACAGGCCGTGCAACAGGGCACTTTTCGGGAAGACCTGTACTACCGGCTCAACGTCATCTCCATTCAGTTGCCCCCCCTGCGGGAACGCCCGGAAGACATTTTGCCTCTGGCCCATCACTTTCTTCAGAAATTCGCCCGGGAAAATCAGAAATCCCTTCATGGATTTGACCGGGCGGTGGAGGAACTGCTGCTGCGCTACCACTGGCCGGGCAATGTGCGGGAGTTACGCAACACCGTGGAGCGCGCCGTGGTAATGAGCCGATACAACACCATCGTGGTGGATAACCTCCCCGCCAATTTGCAAAAGCTGGCCGAGGCCCCCTCCCCTGCCCCCACCTCCGAACCGGAAACCCTCCACCTCCCCACCCTGGAACGAACCGCCATCCTGAAAGCTCTGGAAAAAACCAACTGGAACCAGAGCAAAGCCGCGGAACTGCTGGGCATTTCTCGCAAGCAGTTGCGCACCCGGATGAAGAAGTTTCATCTCCTGTAACCTTCCCCTGCTGTGCCGTTTGGCACAACTCCACCCTCACAACTGTGCCAAACGGCACAGTTCCTCTTCAACGTTTTTACCCGCCAATATACCGGCGGTAGTTTCCTTGAGGAGTGTTGCTCATGTTTTAGCTGTCTTGTGTCACCCTGAGCTTGTCGAAGGGTGACAACTATTTAGCGGTTTTTGTCATACTTCGACAGGCTCAGTATGACAAAGCAATGCTCTCAATTCCCGAGCAACAACACTCAAAAAGGAGACCACCTATACCGGCAAAACGGCTAAAATTTGCGCTTATACGCGGCCTGAAGGAGAGGCCCTTTCCACAATAGCCCCTAACTGGTATGATTTTTGGAAAAGATTCTTTCTTCAACAAGGAGAGGCCTGCGGTGTTCTCGACCGTACAATCCGTTTATCCTCGTGTCCATAAACCCATTTTTTTAGCGATACCCTTATCTGCTTAGGCTTTCCCGTCCGAGACTGCGCGCACCGTTAAGTTGAGGATGTATCTCCATGCTTCGTCAAGTGTTCTCCGACCGGTATGCGAAAGTTTTTGGGAATAATCCCTGGGCGCCCTGGATCGGTGGTTTGCTCCTGGGCATGACCAACGTGCTCCTGTTCGCTTATGCGGAACCCTGGACAACTTTTTTAGGGGTGTTGAACTGGGGGCAACATCTACTGAATTGGGTGGGATTTTACGGGGAGGAGCGGGACATCTTTCCCCTGCTGCTCTATCCCAATTCGATTCTGAACCTGAGCCTGGTTCTGGGCGCCGCGATTGCCGCCTTATTTTCCCGGCAGTTCGGTTTTCGTTCCTCGCCTCCCTGGGAGATGTTCAAAGCGGTGGTGGGAGGCGCTTTTATGGGCATCGGCGCCAATCTTTCTCTGGGCTGCAACATCGGGGGATTTTTCAGCGCCGTCAGCGCCCTCTCCCTGGGCGGGGTGGCCATGATGGGAGGCCTGGCGGTGGGCGCCTACCTGGGAATCCGCTACCTGCTGTGGGAGACCGAACATCTGCCTTTGCGCTGGATCGGCGCTTCTCCGGCAGCCGCCCCGGCGGGCAATCCCTCCTCTCCCCGTAGCTGGCAGCCGGTCGTCGGGGGGATTCTGGCGCTGCTCGCTCTGGGGCTTAGCTTTTTGTACGACCGGCTACATTATCCCAAAGCGGGGGTCTTTCTGCTGTTCGGGGTTTTCCTGGGCCTGGTCAATCAACGCTCCCGGTTCTGCTTTGTGAAGGCCTTCCGGGAACCCTTTCTCACCGGCGAAGGCAGCATGACCCGGGGGGTCATCCTGGGATTGATGATCGGGGTGATCGGGTTTTCGGTGATCAAGTGGGCTTCCATCGAAACGCTGGAGGATCGTCTGCTGGACGGGGTTCGGGGCACCTTCTGGATGGGAGGCCTCCTGGGAGGGGTAATCTTCGGGTTCGGCATGTCTTTGACCGGCGGGTGCGCTTCCGGTTCCCTGTGGCGATTGGGCGAAGGGCACCTCCGGTTGGGGGTGGCGCTGCTGGCCTTTGCCGTGGTGGGAGCGCTGTTCAATCACTGGCTGATGCAAAACGAGTTGATGGCAAAGCTGGGCGAGCCGGTGTTTTTCCCCGACCTGGTCGGCTGGAAGGCCGCCCTGCTGATCACTCTGGGAGGCTTAGGGCTGTTCAGTCTGCTCATCACCTGGAATGAGGTTAAACGCATCTTTACCCTGATGTAATCACCTTACAGGATCAGGCCAGGAAGCGGAGAGGGGTTTTTCAACTGTTACGCCGTTTCACATTTAACCGATGGAGGTACGTTATGAGCCTCAAGCGACGGGATTTTCTGAAGCTCACCGGAGTGGGAGGGCTGGGTGCGCTATTGAGCTGGGGTCGAGGGCAGGCAGCCACCGGACTGTCGGGCAAATATCTGAATTTGATCCCCGCCACGGCGGCGCCGATTCCCAAACCCAACGGCCCCCGGGTGGTCATTGTCGGTGCGGGGTGGTCCGGGCTGACCATCGCCAAGTATCTCAAGAAGTACAACGCCGGCATCGACGTGGTTCTGATTGACAAGCGCTCCGGATTTATGTCCAGCCCGGTGAGCAATCTGTGGGTTTCCGGGTTGCTGAACCTGGATTTTCTGATGCACAGCTTCCATCGCCCGGCGGTGAACAACAAGTACTACTATCTCAACGCCTGGGTGGTGGATGTGGATCGGGCCAAACGGATCGTGCACACCACCGAAGGGACGGTGAACTACGACTATCTGGTGCTGGCGCCGGGGATCGACTATGACTATTCCCGCCTGGTGGGCGATGACACCGAAACCGAGGCCCGCCTGCGTCAGGAATATCCCGGTGGATTTATTCCCATGGGGGAACACCTTTACCTGAAGGAAAAGGTGGAAGCCTTCGAGAAAGGGATCTTCCTGCTCACCTGCCCCGGCGGGAACTACCGCTGTCTGCCGGCGCCGTATGAGCGCACCTGCATGATCGCCGACTATTTCAAGCGGGAAGGGATTCCCGGAAAGGTGGTTCTGCTGGATGAAAACCCGGACATCACCATCAAGAAAGACGGCTTCCACTCGGCGTTTGATGAGCTGTACAAGGATTACGTGGAATACTATCCCAGCAGCCCCATCGTCAAGATCGATCTGGATAAGAAAGTGGTGGAAACGGAACTGGGCGACCAGATCCAATTTGCCGATGCGGCCATCTATCCCCGGGTGCGAGGCGCCAAACTGGTGGAGCAGGTGGGGCTGGCTAAAGACGGGATCAACAAAGGCGAGGCCAACATCGACGTGTTCACCTATCAGGCGGTGGACGATGAGCACGTCTTTATCGCCGGAGATGCCCGCCCCATGGCCTTCAGCAAGAGCGGCAACACGGCCAACTCGGAAGGCAAGTTCGTGGCCAAAGTGATCGCCAACCGCATCGCCGGGAAGGAAACCCCTTGGGAATCGCCCACCACGATATGCTATTCAGCGGTTGCCGGAGAGCCGCTGCGGGCGATTAAAGTGCAGGCCGGATACGCCTACAACAAAGAAAAGGGGCAATTCCAGTTCGCCAACGCCAGCACCATGGAACTCTGGGACACGGACAAGGGCACTCAGGCCGGTCAGGCATTGCTGGAATGGGCCAAAGGGCTGTATCGGGACATGCTGACCTGAGGTTGGGCCTGGATGGGCTGGACCAGAGGTGTGGGGAGGGGCAGTCCTTTCCACACCTCCTTTTTTGTATGGGGAATAAAGATAAACCGGAAACGAGTATGCGCCTATGAACCGACGGAATTTCCTCAAGCTGGTTGGCGCCGGATTAACGGCGGTGGCGATCAGCCCTTCCTGTGTTCGGAAGGTGCTGTATACCCCGGTGGGGGAAGGCCCCATGTTTCATCCGTATGAGATCGTGCAACTGGTAGATGCGCAGGGCAATCCCATTCGCGCCGGAAAACTGAAGAAAGAGCAGAATTACGTGTTCAACTATCCCTATATTTCCACTCCCTGCATCCTGATCAATTTACCGGAACCGGCGGTGGGGGAGGTACGGCTGCGCTCCGAAGATGGGGAGGAGTATCTCTGGCGAAACGGCGCCGGCAAGGAGGGCACGGTGGTGGCTTATTCGGGCATCTGCGCCCATCAACTCTCCTACATTCGGAAGGATGTCAGCTTTCTCCGGTATGTGCCCCGTTCCGGCAACACCACCGCTTTTTCACGAGGCGGGGTTATCGTGTGTGCAGCCCATAACTCGGTGTACGATCCGGCGGTGGGGGCCAAAAACCTTGCCGGGGAAGCCCAACAGCCCCTGGCGGCCATCGTTCTGGAACATCGGGGAGACGATACCCTGTGGGCGGTGGGAGTGCTGGGGCCGGAACTGTTCCACCGCTTTTTCAAAGAGTTTCGCAAAGAACTGCGAAAACAGTTTGGGGATACTCAGGCCGCCCGGGCCCCGGTTACCGGAACCACGGTGGTAGTTCCCATGGAGGAGTATTCCCAGGCGATACTGGACCTGTAACCATTCACCGAAACACGAGTTAAGGAGCAGCAGCATGAAGTGGTTGTCCCGTCGGGAATTTGTCATATTTCTGGGAAAGATCGGGCTGGGCATAATGTTTTTCCCTTCCGGGCTGAAAGCGCAGCAATCCCCTTCCCGGGAAAGCCATTACATCGAGGAAAGCTTCGAGGCGGCCATGCAGCGGTTGTTCGGAGACCGGGCCATGCAGCGCGAACGGGTGAGCGTCTCCGCTCCGGAATTGGCCGAAAACGGCGCCACCGTTCCCGTGGCCGTGGAAGTGGATTTTCCCATGGAGGCGGATCAATACATCCAGACCATTTACATCCTTTCTCAGAAGAACCCCGTTCCGCTGATCGGAAAGTTTCACCTCACCCCGGCCAACGGTAAGGCCTACATCAGCACCCGGATCAAGATGGCCGAAACCAGTCCGGTGCACGCCATCGCCGAAACCAACACCGGAGAACTGTTCCACGGGCAGCGTTCGGTGCGGGTAACCCTGAGTGGATGCGGATGATAAACCGGCCATATATGGGATACTGTGGGACAAAGTACGGTAAAAATCCTGCAAAATAGAAAGGTTGGGCTATGGGCATTAAAATCGGCAAAAGCAAGATCAAACTTCCCCGGTCGATTCATCCCAATGACCTTGTGGAAGTGAAGTGCATCATCATCCACCCCATGGAAACGGGAAGGCGAAAGAATCGCCGCACCGGGGAACGCATTCCGGCACATTACATCGAAGATGTAGAAGTATACTACGGCGAGGACAAGATCGCCCACTTTGAAATCGGGGCCGGCGTCAGCCAGAATCCTCTGTTCAGCTTCTATTTGAAAGCCACCAAACAGGCCCCGCTGAAAATGATCTTTCGGGACAACCAGGGAGGAACTTATCAATCCACCGCTTCCATTGCTTTTGGGTAGGTGGGGAATTATGGTATTGATTCCGGAGATATGGCAAGAATGCCATAGAATCACCTGAAGCAAAACCACCATAAACGGTAGTAACTATTCAGGTCTTTTCCAGAGTGCTGCCTGTTTTTTGTCTTGTCATTTTCCCCTCATTCCGCTCCGGCGGAATAAAACTCCCCTCTCCCGCCGGGGAGGGGCCGGGGGTGAGGGAGAAATCGCAGAAAAGCCCTTCGGTATTGCCTCTAAGCACCTTCTCTGTGGGTACCTGAATAGTTACGAAAGGTATTGGATAATCTCCCCCACTTCATTCACCGCTCGTTTCTGGTCCCAACGCTTCGGGATGGGAACAAAAGGTTTTTGCAAACATTGAGGATAGGGTCAACATTCCGTTAGCACGGCCAAGCGCATACACACCGGAACCACGGGGGCGGATAAAATTTCTCATTTGCTCCTTCCTTTGCTCCCTTTTGGTATGCCTTTTGCGCTACATCACCATCCGATGAGAAAGGATTTTGTGAATGACCATCGTGGTAAGCAAATGCCTGGATTGTCGTGGAATGGATGTATTTGTTTCCATTTTGAAATTGCCGGCGGCCCTGGCGCCCCTTCGGAAAGGTGAGGTGCTGGAACTGCTCTCCGACGATCCCGCGGCCCATCTGGATATTGCCGCCTGGAGTCGGCTGACCGGATACAAACTGCTGGACATCTACGCACGGGAAGATTTTACCCGTTTCTTCATCCAAAAATAAGCTCAGGAGGCATCGTATGGCCGATTACACCGTCGATCAGACCCTGGATTGCTCCGGTTTGCTCTGCCCCATGCCGGTGGTCAAGACCAACAAGGCCATGAAGGAATTGGAAGTGGGGCAGGTGCTGGAGATGATCGCCACCGATCCGGGTTCGATTCCTGATATGGAGGCGTGGGCACGACAGACAGGGCATGAGCTGCTGCTGGCGCAGGAGGAAGAGGGGAAGTATCGGTTCCATATCAAAAAAACCCATTAACCGCCATACATAAGGAGATCACCGCATGGCACAGAACAATGGGAAAAACGGAAAGCGTCGTCTGGCGCTTATCTCCTCAAAGGGCACCCTGGACTGGGCGTACCCGCCCTTTATCCTCGCCACTGCTGCCGGGGCCATGGGCTGGGAAGTGGCCATTTTCTTCACCTTTTATGGGCTTCCCTTACTGAAAAAGAAACTGGATGCCGCCGTTTCTCCGGTGGGAAATCCGGCCATGCCCATGAAGCTGCCTTTCGGCCCGGAAGCGTTACAGAAAGTCAGCCTCCCCATCCCCAATCTGCTGATGAGCAATCTCCCCGGATTTGAATCCGTGGCCACCAGCCTGATGAAAAAGACCTTCCAGAAGAAGGGGGTGGCCACCATCGAAGAACTGCGGGAGATGTGTCTGGAAATGGAGGACGTGCGTCTCATCGGCTGCCAGATGACCATGGATGTATTCGGCTTCAAGAAAGAGGATTTTGTAGACGGCTGTGAAATCGGCGGAGCGGCCACCTTCCTGGAATACGCCGCCGATGCAGATGTGTCGCTGTTTATATAGATGCCCATCTCCTGGTGGAGAGAAGGTTGCCGAATTGCGAATCCATCGGTTTTCAATCCTGAACGCGTCGTAACGACGCCGACCATCTGAGGAGATTTTCCCCGGGGTCTTATCCGGGAAAACCCCTCCCACGGAGGGGGCAGGAGGGCTTTTTTTGCCTGAACAAAATTGAAGGAAGAGGGCACGGAGCAGAAAAGATGGCCATTCGCCTGATCCACATGGGCACGGTGCCGCCGCTACGTTCCCAGGCGGTATATCACGGCGTGGCGCGGGCCTTTCATTCTCAAAGCCCCAACACCATCCTGCTGGTTACCCCCTCGGCTCCGTACATCTGCATTGGATTTCACCAGGAGGTCACCAAAGAGGTGGATGTGGAGTTTTGCCGGGCCCATGATTTGCCCATCGTTCGCCGGGAAGTCGGCGGGGGAGCGGTATATCTGGATCAGGATCAACTGTTTACCCAGTGGGTGTTTTCGCCTTCCTCACTGCCCATGCGGGTGGATGAACGGTTCCGCCTCCATGCCCTCCCCATTATTCAGACCTACAAGCGGCTGGGGATCGAGGCTTACTTCCGCCCCATCAACGACATCCAGGTGGCCGGGCGTAAAATTGCCGGTCTGGGCGCCGCCCGAATCGGTCAGGCCGAGGTGCTGGTGGGCAATTTCATGTTCGACTTCAACATCGATCTGATGGCCAGAATCCTGCGGGTGCCGGATGAGAAGTTTCGCGACAAAGTGTATTCCGGCCTTCGGGATTACATGACCACCATGAAGAAGGAACTGAACACGCTTCCACAACGGGAAGAAGTCATCCGGCTGTATGTGGAAGAATGCGAGAAGATTTTCGGCGAACGGGTGGAAGTGGGAGAGCTGACCGGGGCCGAAGAACAGGCCATTGCCGACACCGAACGGAAGTTTGCCACAGAGGAGTGGTTGTTCTCCAAAGGGGGATACGCCCGACCGGCGGTCAAAATTCACGGCGGTGTATGGGTGGGGGAAACTCAGGTCAAAACCCCCGGGGGCCTGATCCGCATTACCCTGCGCCTGCGAGACCACCATATTGACGACATCCTTATTTCCGGAGATTTTACCTTTTATCCCCAGGAGAAAATTCGGCAATTGGAAGAGACCCTCCGGGGGGT
Organism: uncultured Calditrichaceae bacterium; assembly: GCA_964416895.1. Lineage (GTDB taxonomy): Bacteria > Calditrichota > Calditrichia > RBG-13-44-9 > J075 > CAYQGB01. Next base: position 19,730 of record CAYQGB010000003.1, on the reverse strand, counting down.
AAAGGCTAACCGCTCCACCCTGTTGCGTCGGATTCAAAAGTTTTATCTGGAGGAAGGCATTCAAACGCCCGGAGTCACCATTCCGGATTGGGTAGATGCCATTGCCACTCTGTCAGAAAAAATTGCCCAGAGCTGATGGGAAAGCCGTGAGTGAATGGGAAGACAAAATTCTCACATTGCCGGACATTGCCCGGATTTATCAGGAAAAAGCCGGGGAATGGCTGCTGTTGGAAGTTCTGGAGGTCAACGCAAACCAGACCCCGGTAAAGCTGCGGCTGATCCGCCACAGCCCCCGGAAAGAGGATCTGCACGAGCACATGATGGAACTGGAGGAGGAATGGGATTGGGAACGGCAGCACCTGATCGTGCTGGCCGATCCCTTCAAACCCTGCACTATTTCTTTGGAAGATGATTTACCCGAAGCAGAAACCGAAAAGCGTGAAACGTGATGCGTAATGGTAATGCGTGATGCGTGAAACGTGATGCGTAATGCGTGAAAAAATAATCATATATGTAAAAAACAATCACGTATCACGTATCAAGAGATAAAGCGGAAGTCATCGGGTTTTGGCTGTTTTTCGTAAGCCTAGGACACACCGAATGAAGGCAAATAATCACGCATCACGCACGATGGCAAAAGACCTGGAAACTTTTTAGACCAACGAAAAGCGCCAATTTACATCACTATTCAAAAATCGGAGGTAAGCAGTGGAAGATCTGGAAGGCAAAAAGATTCTGGTGATTCAAACCCACGGGGTGGATACCCCCACCCGCACGTACTCGCCGATTTTTTACGCCATGGCCGCCGCAGCCATGGAGATGGATGTGATGGTATGGTTCACCATGAACGGCACCAATCAGTTGAAAAAAGGCGAGGCGGAAAAAGTGCAACTGGATCCCACCAGCGATGTCACCCTGAAGACCTTGCTGGATCAGGCTCTGGAAGCCGGGGTCAAACTGCGGGTGTGCCAGCAGAGCATGGATTTGTGGAACATGACCAAAGAGGATTTGATCGAGGGAGTGGAAATTCTGGGCGCCACCAGCATCATCGATCTGGCGTTGAATGCGGATCATGTGATGTATTTTTAAGGGAATCAGGATATTAAGGGGTATTGGGGTGCGCGATTACATACGTGGAGATAAGAAAAATCGGGAATAGCGTATTGCGTAATGTCCTCACGAAATACGCATTACGCAATACGGTGCTTCGCCTGTCGCACAATATTCCCCTTACCCTGCAATCCCCGGAAGGACTCTAAACGGTGAGGAACGTTGACATGGCAGATCGTGAAGAAATTCGAGGGTGTGTGATCCTGAAACAGTTGTACTATGCGGTGGATGATCACACCTGGGCGCAGCCCAACGATGACGGCACGGTGACCGTGGGAATGACCGACGTGGCTCAAAATCTGGCCGGGCCGATTCTGCACGCCCGGGTGAAAAAAGTGGGCACCACACGGGCCAAAGGAAAACCCATCGGAACGGTGGAGAGCAGCAAGTGGGTGGGGCCGGTCAAAACCCCCATCTCCGGGGAAATTGTGGAAGTCAACGAGGCGCTCGCCTCCGATCCCCAACTGCTCAATCGCAGCCCGTACAAAAAAGGCTGGATTGTCAAACTCAAACCCTCCAATCTGGATGAAGAGCTGAAAGAGCTACACACCGGCGATGATGCGGTGCAGGCTTATCGGGAAAAGATCGAAAAAGAAGACATCAAAGCCTGCGAGCATCTGGAAGGCTTCGAAGACTAACGTTTAATGGAAAAGGAGATACCCCATGGCCGCCTGGCAGGATTCTCATGCTTTGAATACGTATCCGCTGGATCTATCTCAGGATCGCTATGCCGAGGTGCCGTACGAGGAGAAAAAGCGGCTGTTTGAAGAAGTCAAGGCCGATATTCGCTATAAAGACGTGCTCTACGGATGTTATGAGTGCGGCGTGTGCGTGGCCGCCTGCCCGTCGGCGCGCTTCTACGATTTCAGTCCCCGGGTGATCGCCCAGGCCTGCGCCCGGGAAGACGTGGAACTGGTGTACACCCTGATGAACGACAGCATCTGGGATTGTTCCCAGTGCTTCTCCTGTGACCGCTGCCCCCGGGGGAATTCGCCGGGCGGGCTGATCACCCTGCTGCGGGAAGTGGCGGTGAAAAACGGTCTGCAAACCGCCCGGGAGGCTCTGGAAGGCTACGGCCGGATCATCTACAAAATCATGTCCACCGGAACCCAGGTTTCCCCGGATATGCTCCAACCGGATGCCTTCCCCGACTGGGGTACCCACGTGCATGAGATCTCCGAGAACTTAGAGCTCTGGCGTCGGGCGCTGCCCCCGGAAACCCTGCACACCACCGAAATCGGCTGGGACGTGGATGAGAAAACCATGATCGAGCTGTACCTCATCTGGCACATGACCGGGGTGATGGACATGATCAAAGAGGTGGATGAGGGGCTGTTTATGATCCTGCAAGACGTGATGGAAGAGCGCCTGGAGGAAGCCGGGTACGACGATGTCACGTTTGATTGATCCCAAAAGGAAACCATTCAATCATATAAATTGCGAGGGTAAGCCATGAGCCATATCCCCGTTGAAGAAGTCATCAAAGCCGGGAAGACTCCGGGATTCAAGACCACGCCGGAAGAGGCTCCCACGGAGGATTTTCACGATATTCTGTTTCAACTGGAAAAGGAGGGGGAACTGATTGTTCAGCGGGTGCCCGAACCGTATGTGGAGGTAACCACCAAGTACGGGCGCAAAAAGAAGATTCCCCTGGAACACACCTGGCACCATAAAAGCTGCGGCCAGTGCGGGCACATTCCGGGATATTCCACCTCGATTTTCTGGATCAACCGGAAACTGGGCTTCGATTATATCGACCCCCGGGATCAGACCTCCTGCACTGCCTGGAATTATTACGCCTCGGCCACTTCCAACGCCGCGGCCCAGGCGGCGGTGGCTGCCCGTAACTTCGGCGCCGCCTACGAAACCGGCTACTTTCCCATCATCCATTGCGGCACCAGCTTCGGACATTACAAAGAGGTACGCCATGAACTGCTGCACCATCACGATCTGCGCCGCCAGGTGCGGGAGATCATGGAGCGGCTGGGCAAAAAGCTGGTTATGCCGGAAGAGATCGTGCACTACAGCGAGTGGGTGTATGCCATCCGGGACCGCATCGCCGACCGGCAGGAAATCGACATGAGCCACATCACCGCCACGGTGCACCCGGCCTGTCACTATCACAAGTTGGTGGAAGAGGACGCCATCTACGATGAAGAAATCTACGGAGCACAGCGGTCGGCCATCGTTACCGGTACCCTGAAAGCGCTGGGGGTGAATGTGGCGGATTATTCCACCTGGTATGACTGCTGCGGCTTTGGATTCCGGCACATCCTGGTGTCCCGGGATTTCTCCCGCTCCTTTGCCGTGCAGCGCAAAATCGAAGTGATGAAAAACGAAGCCAACCCGGACATCGTGGTAACCCACGATACCGGCTGCGTTACCACGCTGGATCAGAGTCAGTTTGCCGGGCGGGCCCACGGGAAGAACGTCGGGGTTCCGGTAATGTCCGATTCGCAAATGGCGGCGCTGGCCATGGGCGCCCATCCCTACAAGGTGCTGCAACTGCACTGGCACAACACGGATAACAAACCGTTCTTCGAGAAGTTAGGAATCGACTGGAAGCAGAAATGGCAGGAATTTGAGGACGCGGTAGAGAAGATCAAGAAGGGTGAAAAGGAATACTTAACCTGGGAGGACGCAGATGCCTAGTCAAGACATTCTGGTAATCGGAGGCGGCCCGGCAGGACTGGAAGCGGCCCGGGGCATTGCCGATCTGGGCTATAAAGCCATTCTGGTAGAAAAGCGCCATCGCTTAGGCGGTACTCCTGACGAAGCGGAATACGCCGCCCTGACCCCGGATCTGCGCAGCGCGGAAGAGGCCATGAACGAGATGATTTCCCGGGTGGAGAACAATCCCAACGTGGAGTTGCGCCTGCAATCCACCGTGGTGGCCGCCGAAGGACAGGTGGGCGACTTCACGGTGACCATCAAGAACGCCAAACAGTCGGAAAAAGTGAACGTGGGAGCGGTGATCATCGCCACCGGGTTCCAGCACTTTGATCCCGGTCGAGAAACCCAGAAGTACGGCTATTACGAATACGAAGACGTGATCACTCTGGTGGATTGCGAGCGGATGCTCAAAGCCCATCGGGTGGTGCGGCCGTCCAACGGGCAGCCCCCGGAACGGGTGTGCTTCATCCAGTGCGTGGGGTCCCGGGATCGGCGCATCGGGAATGAGTACTGCTCCAAAGTCTGCTGCGGGATCGCTTCCAAAGAGGCCATCGAAATCCGCCAGCAGCTTCCCGACTGCAAGGTGTACATCTTCTACATCGATATGCGGATGTACGGCTACTGGGAAAACGAAATCTACTGGCCGGCGCAGGAGAAGTATCACGTCAACTACATCAAGGGCATTGCCACGGAAATCCTCAAGAAAGGGGATAAGCTGCTGGTGCGGGGGGAAGATACCACCATGCGCCGACCGTTTGAAATTCCCATGGATATAGTGGTGCTTTCCGTGGGCATGGAACCCAGCGCGGGTACCCGGGAGATGGCCAAAATCTTCGGTCTGAAGCAGAACAAGTACAATTTTATCGAAACGCTGGGCGGGCCGCTGGATACGGTTACCACCTCGGTGCCGGGGGTGTTTGCCGCCGGGGCCTGCACCGGGCCGGCCGATCTGGAAGACAGCATCTCCGCCGCCGGGCTGGCGGCCATGAAGGCCATCAGCACCGTGCGCAATCTGGCGGAGGTATCGGCCTGAGTCGGGTGGCGATAACCTGCTAACCCCAGGCGGGCAGGGCGAGAAGCGAAGGGAATTTCAGGAGCGGGGGGCATGCTTCGACAGGCTCAGCAGCCCCGGATAACCCGGAGCGCTCATGCTTCAACAAGCTAAGTGGTCTATTTCAGTAATTCTTGTAGGGTTAGGTGGAAGAATAGGTAGGCGCGGGAGCGCCTTCTCTTCCTTCCACCGCAGGAGCGGTGGAAGGAGGCGGAAAAGCTGTGTTTTGAAACCCTACAAGCAATTATGAAACGGGCTAAGGATAACCCGAAGCGGTCATGCTTCGACAGGCTCAGCATGACCCGGATCGGTCACCCTGAGCTTGTCGAAAGGTGACCGGAAAGTTAACCGGGGCAGCCTTTTGCCTCAAGGCATCAGAATTTGCCAGTAAAAACCATCGGGTAGCTATGGCGCAAATTATGGACATCGATTCCGCCCGGGAATTTATGAAAGAAGCCATGGGCAAGATTTCCGTGGCGGAACTGTACCGCATCTGTCAGGACATGGAGGTGAAAAGCCGCTACTTCCAGGAAACCCTGGCGCCGCAAAGGCTGCCCGATCTAGATGAAAAGGCCCTGTACTCCCTGCTGCGGCAAATCTTTTCCGTGCGCCGCAAGGCTCGCCGGTTGATCGAGACCCACGGCGCAGAACAGCTGGTTGCCTGGATGAACGACCTGCTTTACGGGTCGGGAGAGGTTCATCAGCGCCTGGAACGGTTCTGCGGGCAGGTCACCGCCGTGGAAGAAACGCTGCGCTTCGACCTGGGCAGCGAGCTGCTCCATTTCACCCACCCGAAGCAACACTGGCTGTGGACCCGCTGGATATGGGATCCCCGGAACAAAACCGGGGCGCTTCCCCTGGTGCTGGTAGAGGAGTACGATCTGGAGGCGGGAGGCATCGGCGCAACGTATTTGCGGCTGGGAGAGGCGCTGTCGTTCGTGCGCCACGTGGGCGAAGCCGCCGGTTTCGAGGTCATCGGTGAGGGGTCTTTCGGCGTGGACGCCTTTCTGGCCTGCGTGTATGTAATCTACGTGTATACTGTGCTGCGCCTGCGCATGACTCAGGAGTTCAACAAAGTAATGCCCGGTCTGGCGGAGTTTTCCCGCCGACTGCTGGGCGTGTACAATACGGAGGAACAACAGCATGCCGGTGGATAAGAGCCAAATTCAGGAACTGGAAAAAGTCGTTGTCGATGGGATTGAACTGACCGGCGACTGGAACCGCATGTTCACCCAGCGCCCCATCTTTGATTACGAAACCGAGGTGATGGATAAGATCACCGCGCTGGAAGGCGGGGAGTCGCTGGGCTGGTGTTACCAGTGCGCCCAGTGTGTGGGGGTGTGCCCGGTGGATATTGTGGGCGGCGATTACGGCCCCCGCAAGATTTACCGCAACGTGCAGGCGGGAATCGATCTGTTCAACGATGCGGATTTGTGGAAATGCACCACCTGCATGAACTGCCTGCGGGTGTGCCCAAAAAATGTGGACATGATCCAGATCATGCCCGCAGTGCGGGAGGTGGCGGTGCTGGACGGCAACGTTCCCGCCGAACTTCAGGAGGTGTTTGAAAACACCTTTGAATACGGCAATCCCCTGGGAGAATCCCCCCGCAAGCGCGCCGACTGGGCCAAAGGCGCCGGAGTGCCGGTTCCCCTGATGAAGACCAAAAAACAGGCGGATATCCTCTGGTTCGTGGAGTGCTATCCCTCCTATCACCCCCGGGGAATCGACGCCAGTCGGGCGCTGGCAAAGGTGCTGAACGCGCTGGGAATCGACTTCGGCATTCTCGGCCCGGAGGAAAAGTGCTCTTGCGACTCCCAGCGCCTGGCGGGAGAAAAGGGGCTGTTCGAGGAATTCGCCGAGGAAAATATTCGCACCCTCAAGCGATATAAGTTCAACCGGATTCTGGTCACCGATCCCCATGCCCTGAATGCCTTCAAGAAGGAATATCCCAAATACGGCGGGGAGTTCGACGTGGTGCACTATACCACCTTCCTGGCGCCCCTGATGGATCAACTGGAGTTCAAGAAGCCCCTGAGCTACAGGGTGACTTTCCACGATCCCTGCTACCTGGGACGGCACCACGGGGAGTTTGAGGCTCCCCGGAAGATGCTCACCTCCATTCCGGGGATAGAATTGATCGAGATGGGGCGGTGCAAACAGAACAGCTACTGCTGCGGCGGTGGCGGTGGGGGCATGTGGCTGGACGGGTTCATGGCCGACCATGTGGCGGAGCGGCTTTCCGAACGCCGGGTGCGGGAGGCGGTGGAAACCGGCGCCGAGGTGCTGGCGGTGTGCTGCCCCTACGAGGTTTCCCGGTTTGAAGATGCGGTAAAGTCAACCGGTAATGAAGGCAAATTGATTGTGCGGGACATCATCGAGCTGGTGGTGGAGGCGATGGGGGTGTAAAACCGTTTAAACGGTTTTACGCGGGAGGATTTTAAACCGTTTAAACGGTTTAAAAAAACATCCGGAAACCGTTTAAACGGTTTCCTCTCCCCTGCCCTTTTCTCGAATTTGTTCGGTAATCGCAATCTTATGAGGCGAGCTATGTTCAAAATCCGCGAGTACGAAATCTATCCCGATTTGTATTACGATCCCCGGGAGCATCTCTGGCTCCGGGTAGAAGGCGACCGCGCCCGCATCGGGATCGATCCCCTGGAACAGGAGACCAAAGGCGCCTTTGTGGTGATACAACTGGAATCGGCGGGTAAGCCGTTGAAGCGGGGCGAGAGCTTCGGCAGCGTGGAAGCGGAAAAACACGTGGGCGCCCTGAACGCTCCGGTTTCCGGAGTAATCGAAGCGGTCAACCCGGCGGTGCTGGAAAATCCCCGGCTGGCCAACACCGATCCCTACGGGGAAGGCTGGCTCATCGAAGTGCGGCTGACCAACTTCGAGCAGGAGAAACCCCTCCTGCTCACCGGCGAATCGGCCCTGCGGCAATGGTACGAAGCGGAAATCCGGAAATACGAGGATTGGGGATGGTTGGCGAAGTCTTAACCCCGGAAGTCGATTTCTTGCGCAAGCGCGCTTTCGCCGTACGTCGAAACAACTTCTGCGACGAGATCTACTTTTTTGCTCCCGGTTTAAAGCACTTTCAGACCGAGGAGTTTCGACAACAGACCCCCCAGGCCTTTCGCCCCATCAGCCTTACCGGAAGCGCCTGCGCCCTTCAGTGCGAGCACTGCAAATCCAAAATTCTGGAGCCGATGGTGGCGCTCAATCCCCGGGAGGGCCTGTTCAACCTGTGTCGGCGGCTGGCGGAGAACGGCACCACCGGGGTGTTGATCAGCGGCGGCTCCCAGCCCAACGGCGCGGTGCCCCTGAAGAAATACTTTCCGGACATCGCCCGGGCCAAGCGGGAACTGGGGCTGCGGATCATGGTGCACTGCGGAGTAGTGGATGAACCCACCGCCGCAGGTCTGAAAGAAGCCGGTGTGGATGGGGTAATGCTGGACATCATCGGAGATGAACGCACCATCCGGGAAGTGTATCATCTGAACCTCACCGTGGAGGATTTTGACCGCTCTCTGGCCTACCTGACTCAATACGGCCACAGCGTGCGCCCGCACATCATCCTGGGATTGCATTTCGGGAAATTTCTGGGGGAATATCAAGCCTTGAATCTCATTCGCCGGTATCCGGTGCACTCCCTGGTGCTGGTCATTTTGACCCCGCTGGTGGGCACGCCCATGCAGCATGTGGCTCCCCCGGCCCTGGAAGACATCGAGCACTTTTTTTACGAAGCCCGCACCCGGATGCCGGATACCCTGCTGATGCTGGGCTGCGCCCGACCATTAGGGGAGCACAAGCTGGCGGTGGATCGGGCGGCGGTGGACTACGGTCTGAACGGCATCGCCTACCCGGCCGAGGGCATCGTGGCCCATGCCCGCGCCAGAGGACTGAAACCGGTGTTTTCGGAAAGTTCCTGTTCCTGTGGGCATTAGGAAGCGGAGTATCAGGATATTGGGGTATCGAGGGTGTACTATCACGTGACAGTTTGAGAAGTGCGTATTGCGTAGTTGATCCATTACGCAATGCGAAATACGCCATACGTTCCCGGTGCTTTGAACCGGGTATGTGTGCGCTTAACCGTGGTTCATGGAATGTTACTCATTTGATTCAGAAACAAATTCAAAACTCATAAAATGTCCAACTAATATAACCTGATACCCTCATGGTTCCCTGGCGTTACATCGAAGAAGATCAGGTCTCCGCCGACTACGGGCTGGCAACCGACGAATTTCTGATGCGCTACTATCCGGTGCAGCATCCTCGCCCGGAGCCGACCCTGCGGCTGTACACCTACCGTTCCCATTGTGCTCTGGTGGGGCGATTCCAGAATATGGAAGCGGAGTTGCATCTGGAAAACTGTCGGCGACTGGGGGTGCAGATCGGGCGGCGACCCACCGGCGGCGGCGCCATCCTCATGGGGGAAGATCAGCTGGGCGTGTGCCTGACCCTGAGCACCGCGCCGGATCCGGCGCTGGCCCATCCGGCGGAAGCCTATCGGCGCTTTTCCGGGCCGCTGATTCAGGCCCTGCGGGAACTGGGCATTGAAGCTCGCTTTCGCCCCAAAAACGATCTGGAAGTAAACGGGCGCAAAATCGCCGGGCTGGGGGTGTACTACGATCCCCATGGCGCCCTGCTGTTTCACGCCAGTTTGCTGGTGGATCTGGATATTCCTCTGATGCTAAAAGTGCTGAACATTCCCCGGGAAAAATATTCCGATCGGGTGATGATCCGCAGCGTGCGCCAGCGGCTGACCACCGTTTCCCGGGAACTGGGGCGCAAGGTTAGTGTGGGTGAGATTCGCACCCGCATCGCCGGGAGTTTTGAACGGCTTTTTCAGATGACACTCCAGCCCACCCCCATCTCTACCGAAGAACGCGCGGCCATCGAGCGACTGGCCCGGGAGAAATATCGCCGGGAAGAATGGCTGTTTCAGAATTCCCCCCAGGCAGATATGACCGGCATGAGCCTGAAGAAAACCCCCGCCGGACTGCTCCGGGTGTATATCGCCCTCAAAGGCGAAACCATCAAAAGCGTGCTCATCACCGGGGATTTCCTGGACCATGAGGCGGCCTTTCGCCACATCGAATCCCGGCTGAAATGGAGCCCGCTGGATCGAGCCTCCATCGAGAGCGAGGTCGAAAACGCCCTGAAGGCATTTCCGGCTCAGAATCAAGCTGCCGCTCCCCTTCCTGCCGGGGCCATCGCCGAAGCCATCTGGAAAGCCGCCCGCAGCGCCCGTATGGAGCACCATTTTACCTACCGGGGCTCCTGTTACTACCCGAAGGTATCCCAAACCGCATGAGGTGTAAATCCCACAGGAGGAACAGCGTTCTATGTCTCGCATAAACCCTGACCGACTCATCTCCGGCAACATCCCCCTCGCGGAACCGTGCGTTCAGGAGCCGCTTCAAATCAGCCCGGATTATGTGCGCATCAGCAGCGCCAGCGCTATCGCCCTGCGGTTGATCTCCGGGCGATTCGCCCGCCGGTTCGAGTTCGGCGGGATCAACATCCTGCTGAACTACGAGCAGGGCTGCTTTTCCGATTGCGCCTACTGCGGCCTGGCCCGCACCCGCCCGGGGCGATACGAGGAGAAATCCTTCATCCGGGTGGACTGGCCCCTGGTGGAAACCGATCTGCTGGTGGAGCGCATGGCGGAATATCAGGATCGGCTGACCCGGCTGTGCATCTCCATGGTCACCCACGGGCACGCCTATCGGGATACGGCAGACATCACGGAGAGAATTCGGAAAAAAGTGAAAACGCCTCTGTCCATCCTGGTGGCGCCCCCCACGCTGAATTACGACCGGCTGAAGACCTTCAAAGCGCTGGGGGTGGATATGATCGGCGTGGGACTGGATGCGGTCACCGAGGAGGTTTTCGTTCAGCGCCGCACCAATGTGCCCCAGGGGGGATTGAAATGGCAGAACTACTGGGACGTCATCCACTGGTCCCGGGAAATCTTCGGCCCCTGGAAAGTGAACTGCCACACCCTGGTGGGTCTGGGGGAAAGCGATAAAGATCTCATTGACCTGTTCTACTACCTCAAGAGTCGGCAGATCTTCGCTTACCTGTTTTGTTTCAATCCCGAACCGGATTCCCGGATGGGCGAACATCCCAAGCCCCACATTACCCGCTGGCGGCGGATTCAACTGGTCAAGAGTTTGCTGGAAGATTACGATTTGCCCCGGGATCGCCTGGAATTCGACGAGGCCGGAAACCTGATCCGCCTGAAAGCGCCCCTGTCTCAGGTCATGCAGGTGGTGCGCACCGGGTTGCCGTTTATGACCAACGGGTGTCCCGGCGAAAACGGCGAACCCGGTTGCACCCGCCCTTACGGCAGCTATCGCCCCAGCGAGCCGTACCGGGATTATCCCTTCGTGCCCAACGATGAAGATCAGAAGGAAATTGTAGAGCAATTGCAATTAGAGGAGTTTATCGGAGAGTAGGCGTATTTCGTATTGCGTATTGCGTAAGTTCATCCTTTTCTACGCAATACGAACTACGCAATACGCAATTTTCCCGGAATCCGACTATGGCAAACAGTCTAAGGACATATCTGCAGGATCCGTTTTTAAACCGCCTCTACACCGAAATTCGGCAGGCGGGGCCGTTGCGATCCATTTCCGTGGATCTCACCCACGTATGCAATCTTCGGTGCGTGGGATGCTACTACTTCGCGGAAAACATGGATCGCCATCGCCTCCCGGGGAAGGACGAGGCCGCTTTTGAGGCCTTCATCGAACGGGAGAAGGCCCGGGGCACCAATTTCGTCACCGTGGTGGGGGGCGAACCCACCCTGGCGCTGGATCGACTGCACAAGATCTATCGCAATTTCCGTATGAACGTGGCCACCAACGGCCTGCGGCGTATCCCTTACGAAGGGTTCGAGAACATGCCCATCGGCATCTCGGTATGGGGTGATCATGAAACCGATCGACAGCTTCGGGGAAGCGGGCGGGTAGATGTGTTCGCCCGGGCCCTGAACAACTATCGGGACGATCCCCGCGCTTTCTGGTATTACACCGTCACCCCCGGCAACACCCACGAGATCGAACGGGTGGTTACCCGGTGCGTGGAAAACGGCAATCGGGTGCTGTTCAACTTTTATGGGGATGTGGAGCAGATGGGCGGGGAGCTGGATCACCGGCAGGGTTTTGACCGGGTGCGGGAGGAAATCGAGCGCATGATCGAGCGCTACCCCGACCGGATTCTGATGACCCGCTACCTCGCCGAAGTGGTCTCCACCGGCTGGCTCTACGACGAGCGGTGGGGATATGACGTATGCACCAGCATCACCGCCGATCACCCGGTCAATCGGGAGCGCATCGCCAACGGCAAACCCTACAATCCCCACTTCCGGGCCTACAACGCCGATTTCTGCACCACCCGGCGTTGCTGCACCGGCATCGACCGGGATTGTGACAGCTGCTTTGACACCTGGGAGCACTTTTCCTGGGTCATGCTCAACCTGCGTAAACATCTGGGAAGCAAGCAGGAATTCACCAACTGGCTGACCACCATGTATCTGTTTTACCTGATCAACCGCATCGTGGATTTTGAAGAGGGGATTCGCCTGCTACCGGAAATTCATCGGCGAACGATGGCCGGGCGTATGGTGGAATGGGAAATGTAGCGGAAAACCGGGGAATGCGGAATGGGGATTTGGGAATATGGAACGGGAAACTCGTGATGGGAAATCCAATACAAAATACGCATTACGCAATACGAATACGCATCTCCCCGGAGACTTAATCACCAGACAGAGAATCATCTGGCAAATAACACAACCAATCATACGGAGGTACGGAAACCATGAATATCGTGGTTCTATTACGGCAGGTGCCGGATCTGGTGGAAGAGCTGGAGCTGGATGAGTCCGGCAAAGATCTCAATCGGGACTGGCTGAAGTACAAGATCAACGAGTTTGATGATCACGCTCTGGAAGAGGCCCTTCTGCTGAAGGAGGAGAGCGGCGCTACCGTCACCGCCGTGGCCCTGGAGAGCGAGGACATCGACAAAGCCCTCTACACCGCAGCGGCCAAAGGTGCCGACCGGTTGATCAAAGTCACCGGCGATTTCGGCCCCGGGGTGCCCGCCCATGTGGCCGCCAAAGCCTTCGCCAATGCCCTGCAATCGGTGGAATACGATCTCATCCTCACCGGGGTGCAGGCAGTGGATGAGCGGGATGGTCAGGTGGCCGTGCTGTTAGCGCACTATCTGGATGTGCCCCACGTGAGCGTGGTGACCGGCGTAAGCCTGAGCGACGGCGCCGCCACGGTGCAGAAGGAGTACGCCGGCGGCCTGATGGCCGAATTCGAGGTCCGGTTGCCCGCAGTGCTGGGCATTCAGGCGGCGCGACAAACGCCCCGATACGCTCCGGTCAGCCGGGTGCGTCAGGCCATGCGCAGCACCGAACTGGAAGAGGTCGCCGCCGGTGACGCCGCCGTTCCGGTCGGCTCCGCCGTGGAACGCATGTTCAAGCCGGAAACCGGCGCCGGGGCGGAAATGCTGGAAGGCTCCGCCGAAGAAGTGGCCGAAAAGATCGTGAACATCCTGAAAGAAAGGGGGATCAAGAAATGAGCAACGTGCTGGTGGTTGTAGAACAGCAGAACGGAAACATCGAAGAGGTGACCTTTGAATTGTTAGGCAAAGGCCGGGAACTGGCCGATGCCCTGGGCGGTCAACTGGCAGCCGTGCTGCTGGGCAGCGGGGTGAAGGAACTGGCCGGTCAACTGGGCGCGGCGGATAAGGTGCTGTACGTGGATCACCCCAACCTGGCCAATTTTAACCCCGACGCTCACTGCGCCGCCCTTACCGAAGTGGTCAAAGCCAATCAGCCGGCGGTGACGCTGGTTCCGTACACCTCCATGGGCATGGATTTGGCCTCGGGGGTGTCGGCGGCGCTGGAGTTGCCTCTGGTCTCCTACGGGGTGGATGTGGCCGTAAAAGACGGCCGGCTCTCCGTCATCAGCCAGCTGTACGGGGGTAAGATCAACACCGAATCGGTGGTGGAGGGGGATAGCTGCGTGATCTCGGTAATTGCCGGCTCCTTTCCCGCCGATGCCGGGCGCAAAGAAGGCTCCCCGGCAGTAGAAGAAATCGCCGCCCCGGAAAGCGTGGCTTCCCCCCGGGTGCAGTTCAAGCAACTGATCGAGCCGGAAGCCGGCGACGTGGACATCACCCAGCAGGAAATTCTGGTCAGCGTGGGTCGGGGAATTCAAAGCGAAGAGAATCTCCCCATGGCCGAGGAACTGGCTCAGGTGCTGGGCGGTGCGGTCTCTGCCTCCCGCCCCATCGTGGATAACAAGTGGTTGCCCAAAACCCGTCAGGTGGGCAAATCCGGGGTGAAGGTCAAACCCAAACTCTATCTGGCCCTGGGGATCAGCGGGGCGCCGGAACACATCGAGGGGATGAAAGATTCGGAACTGATCATCGCCGTGAACACCGATCCCAACGCGCCCATCTTCGACTATGCCCACTACGGCACCACCGTGGATCTCTTCGACCTGATCCCGGCCCTGACCGAAAAACTCAAGTAGGTAGGACAGGCTTTCAGCCTGTCATCGAAGATGCCCACTACGGCACCACCGTGGATCTCTTCGAACTGATCCCGGCGCCGATCGAAAAGGTAGGACAGGCTTCCAGCCTGTCCTTAAAAACACCTGATCCCGGCGCCGACCGAAAAAGTCATGACAGGCAAGATGCCTGTCCTACGGGGGAACGCCTGCTCCTTAGAACCAAACGGAGGAGATTGTCTATGCCCGATGTGACCACTCCCACTCGTGAGGTCTTTCGCAACTTTCCCTTCCTCATGCAGCTCATCTTCTATGTGGTGGGCTTCAGCGCTATCGGCGTATTCCTGCACGGCTTCTATCGCCGCATCCAGAAGTACCGCAAAGGCCGCCCCGCAGGGAGATTTAACCACTTGGGGCAGCGTTTCCTGAAGGCCTTTCGGATCATGCTCACCAACGCCACCGTGTTCAAACGGGACGCCTACGCCGGCGCGGCCCACTGGATGATCTTCTGGGGATTTGTGGTGCTGTTCATCGGCACCTGCATCGTGGCCTTCGATCACGACTTCCTGGAGCTTTTCTTCGGCTATCGACTGTTGCAGGGCACCTTTTACCTGTGGTTCTCGGTAATCCTGGACATTTTCGGGGTGCTCTTCCTGATCGGCCTGGCCATGATGATGTTTCGCCGGGGCGCCATGCATCCGCCTCAACTGGATTACACCCGGGTGGATCGCAAGGCAGAGGAATACAACCGCGCCGGTTATGTCACCGATGACCGGATTTTCCTGTGGCTGCTGTTCATCATCGGGGTAACCGGCTTCCTCATCGAAGGCTTTCGCATCGCTGCCGACGGCATGCCCTCGTTTGAGGTGTGGTCGCCGGTGGGGTGGGCTATCGCCTCCACCATCAGTGCTTCCACGGGAGAAACGCTGCACGCCTATACCTGGTGGTTTCACGCCATCATCGTGCTGGCCTTTATCGCCTATATCCCCTACTCCAAAGCCATGCACATGCTCATCGACTTCGCCAACCTGATGTTCCATGAGGATAACGCCGCCCGGGTGCTTCCCAGAGTCTCCGAAGAGGAGATGAAAAAGGGGATGGGCTACGGAGGCATCCTGGATTTTACCTGGAAGGAACTGCTGGATCTGGATGCCTGCACCAAATGCGGGCGGTGTCATTACGCCTGCCCGGCGCGGGCTTCCGGCGCTCCCCTCTCCCCCCGGGATCTGATTCTGGATCTGCGCACCTACGCCGACTCGGTCATCGGCAGCCCGGAATGGTTCCGCCAGACCGTCAACGGCAAATGGCCGGAAGGAAAGCTGGAGGGAGTGAAGATCGCCGGAGACGTGATCAAACCGGAAACCCTGTGGTCCTGCACCACCTGCATGGCCTGCGTGGAAAACTGTCCGGTGGGCATCGAGCATCTCACCCACATCGTGCAGATGCGGCGGCGGCTGGTGGATGAGGGCAACATGGAAGACTCCCTGCAGGATGCCCTGATGAACATCGGCGATTACGGCAACTCCTTCGGGCAACCCCCTCGCGCCCGGGGCAAATGGACCCAGGGGCTGGAGTTCAAGATCAAAGATGTGCGCAAGGAGCAGGCCGAGTATCTGTGGTTTGTGGGCGACTACGCTTCGTATGATACCCGCATTCAGGAGCTTTCCCGCACCGTGGCCCGGGTGATGCATAACATCGGGGTGGATTTCGGCATTCTCTACGAGGGAGAAAAAAACGCCGGGAACGATGTGCGACGCATCGGGGAAGAAGGGCTGTTTGAAATGCTGGTGGAGGACAATCTGGCCGTGCTGCAAAAGGCCAAATTCGACAAAATCTTCACCACCGATCCCCATTCCTTCAATACCATCAAAAACGAATATCCTGAATTCGGGGGAAGTTTTACCATCTATCATTACACCGGGTTGCTGGCCCGCCTTATCGACGAGGGCAAACTGAGCTTCTCCAAAAAACTGAATTACACCGTTACGTATCACGATCCCTGCTATCTGGGGCGCTACAATCGGGAGACGGAGGCGCCGCGGAAGATTCTGCGGGCCCTGGGGGTGAACTTCAAAGAGATGCCTCGCTGCGGCACCAATACTTTCTGCTGCGGCGCCGGCGGCGGGCGCATCTGGATGGATGATTCCGGCCTCACCGAACGCCCCAGCGAGCAGCGCATCAAGGAGGCCCTGGCGCTGGGAGCGGTGGATTACTTCGTGGTGGCCTGCCCCAAAGACTACACCATGTATTCCGATGCCGTGAAAACTTCCGGCAATGAGGGAAAAATTGTGGTCAAAGACATCATCGAGCTGGTGGAGGAAGCTCTGTGAATCACGGGTGAAGGGTCGCAACGGCTCCGCCCGGCATCTATCGCGGAACCCAATTCCCGCTCACTTAACTCAGGAGGTCTTATAATGATCGGTCAACTCGATACCCGCATGCGAATCCTTCTGCTGTTGCTCATCGCATTTTTCTGGGGGATGGGCAACGACAACGCCACAGCCACCAACGGCTATTTCCGCCACGGCTATGGCATCCAATATCGGGGGTTAGCCGGTGCGGGAGCCGCCTTATCTCTCAGCCCGCTGGCTTCGGCGACCAATCCGGCCGCCATCGCCTTTCTGGGCAACCAGCTGGACATCGGGTTCTCCCTGTTCAATCCCAATCGGGAATACACCGTTACCGGCAATCCCTCCGGTTTTCCCTTCACGTTCCCGTTAACTCCCGGCACCGTGGAAAGCGAGAGCAACTTGTTTATTGTCCCCACGGTGGGCATTACCGTTAGCCTTCCGGGAGGTAATTCCCTGGGGCTGGCCATTTACGGCAACGGAGGGATGAATACCGATTATCCGGTCAAGACGTTTGACGATCCACGGGTTTCTTTTGATCCGCCCACGGGCGTGGATCTGTCTCAGGCGTTCGTGGCCGCAACGTATGCCCGGCAAATTACCCCCGATCACGCCGTGGGCATTACCGGCATTTTCGCCTTCCAGCGATTTCAGGCGGAAGGGCTGTTTGCTTTCGGGGGATTTTCTTCCGATCCTGCCAGGCTGACCAACAATGGGCATTCCACCTCCACCGGATTCGGAGCACGGGTGGGCTATATGGGCAAATTCGGCCCGGTCTCCGTGGGGGCTGCTTACCAGACCAAAATCAGCATGAGCGAATTCGACGAGTACGCCGGACTGTTTGCCGAACAGGGCGACTTCGATGTCCCTGCTAACTGGACTGCCGGCATTGCCGTAAAAGCGAGTTCGGCGCTGACCATCGCGGTGGATGTTCAGCAGATTATGTACAGCGACATCAAGTCCGTGGGCAATCCTCTGGATCTGGAAAACAACCCTGCCTTCGTGCCCAATCCCAATCCGGATCCCAACGATCCCAACACCTTCTTTTTGCCCAACCCGAATTTTCAACCTCTGGGCAGCGATAACGGTTGGGGATTCGGCTGGGAAGACATGACCGTGGTAAAGCTGGGGGTTCAGGTAACCCCCATGCCCGGCCTGACCCTGCGGGGCGGTTTTTCCACCGGCGGGCAGCCCATTCCCGAATCGGAAGTGCTGTTTAACATCCTGGCGCCGGGGGTCATTGAACAGCACATCACCGTGGGGCTGTCCAGGTCTCTGGGGCCGAAAGTTACCCTGAACATCGCCGCCATGCATGCCCTGTCGAACAGTGTTACCGGGGAAAACCGCTTTGAGGCTCCCGGTCAGCAGCAAATCGAATTGAAGATGAACCAGTTCGAGGGCGATCTGGGGATTTCCATTCACCTGTAGCGGGCGCTCCTGATACCCATGTCCGATGGGCAAGGCGCCTCCTGCCTTCGCTCATCGGACATGTTTTTATCCACCGGATTATCCGCTGCAATCCCACCCCCACCGGAGGATACTATCATGAAATTCATCCGTAACATAACCATTCTGTCCCTGGTTCTGATTTTTGGTACCCTTACCCTTCTGTCGGCCGGGCAGGAACAACGGGAATACCGGGTCTATCAGTATGTGGTGGAATCCGCTCAGGGAACCTTTGAAGAAATTTCCGGAGCATTGGAAGACGCTGCCGTGGCTCACGGGTGGCAGGTTATTGCCAAAGTCGATGGAGGGGTTCCCAAAGATTGTCCGTACCGCACACGGGTGTTTGTGCTATATGATTCCGCCTATGCCCGACAGATCATGGAGGCCAATCGCAAGACCGGCCCGTTCGCCGTGTTGGATCGGGTAAACTTGTTTGAAGATGAAAACGGCATCTACATATCGGTGGTCAATCCCCATTCCATCAACCGCACCATCCTGATGGACGATTTTGCCTATGAAGAACTCTCCGAACAACATCTGCAGGCGCTTCGCACCATGATCACCGGGGCCGTTCAGGGTACTGTTAGTGAAAAAGCATACGGGCAAAAGCGGAAAAAAGGCTACATCGGTAAGACCATGGGAATTATGGCCGGAGGGCCGTTTGATAAGAAGGTTGAGGATATTGCCGTAATTGCGGAAAAAGATTGGCAGGAAGTAGCCGAAATGGTCAAAAACGGCCTGCAACAAACCGGGGCGAAATGGGGAATGCATCTGGTTTATGAGGTGAAACTCCCGGAATATCAAACCGTGGTATTCGGCACCACCGGCACGCCCATGGACAGCAAATCCTTCAGCATCGTGAAAGCCGGTAGCGATAAATCCCGCAAGAAACTGAAATGCCCCGGATTGGCTCATGCCGCGGCTTATCCCATCGAGGTTGTGGTGGCACAGGACGAAGAGGGCACGAAGGTTCGCCTGGTAAACGTCATGTATCGGATGAAAATGTATTTTCAGGATGCCGGGAACTGGGCCTTTATGAAGAACATGGGGATGCCCGGATCCATTGCCGATGAAATCAAGAACCAAATCGAGACCGGCCTGGGCATCGAATAAGCACCAATACGAGATGGGGACGGAAGGCATGGCTTCACTGCTTTCTGTCCTTCTCAAACAGGCCAAATCCGTCACTCCCTTCCCCACCTACATTTGAATAACATAACCTAACAACCTACAGCCCTCAGCCTACAGCCGACAACCTTCAGTTTGTTTCCGCGGTTGCCCTTCCTTGAACTTTGCCTTGTTTTTACCCCGGGGATTGCCCAAATTTTTACCACAGGCATGCAAAAGGTGGTGATATGAAGAAACGGCTTCCCATCGGCATTTCCGATTTTGAGACCTTGATTACCGGGGGCAATGTGTATGTGGACAAGACCCCGCTGATCTACAAGCTGGTGACCGAGGGGATGTTCTATTTCCTCTCCCGCCCCCGGCGGTTTGGCAAGTCGCTGCTGCTTTCCACCCTCCGGGCGCTGTTTGAAGGCAGGCGGGAGCTGTTCAAAGGGCTGTGGA
>CAYQGB010000002.1:41951-44929 GCA_964416895.1 uncultured Calditrichaceae bacterium | reverse complement strand
AAATTTAGCCTTCGGGGGGAAATAGGCAAGGGGAAAGTGTTGCTGGCCTGCCCCGACGCAGGTCGGGGATTCTGGATACTGGATTCTGGATACTGGATGCTGGATTCTGGATTCTGGATTCTGGATGCTGGATGCTGATGCTGGATGCTGGTTGGGGCGTAGCAATGCACAATACGCCCACAAAAGGAAAGATATTCCCGCCTTTAAATCCCCCACCGAATGTATTAAATTTATTGGTCTTGAACCTATCGGAGAGGCCGAACCATGCCTGAATTGCCGGAAGTGGAAACCATCCGTCGGCAGTTGTTGCCCCTGTATCGGGGCGAGGTGATCCGGCAGGTGGAGGTCAAAACGCCCTCCCTGCTACAGGATTGCACGGCGGAGGATTTTGCCCACACCCTGAAAGATACCGCCGTCGAGGACATCCGGCGGTTTGCCAAGTACCTGATTTTCCGGTGCGATGGGCGCTATCCGGTGTTTCACCTGGGCATGTCGGGAATTTTCATCAGCGAGCGTTCCCAATCGAATTATCCCCAGCACATTCACGTGGAGTTTACCTTTCAATCGGGGAAGCAATTGTTCTATCAGGATGTGCGTAAGTTGGGCAAAATCTGGCTGTATCGGGAGGAGCCACAGTTTCCCGATCTGGGCATTGATCCCATGAGCGAGGCATTCACGCCGGAGCGCTTTGCCGAACTGATCCGTTCCCGCAACATGAATGTGAAGCAATTTTTGATGGATCAGTCCATGGTGGCCGGGCTGGGGAATATCTACGTCAGCGAGGCGCTGTTCGAGGCGGGCATCTCCCCCCGGCGCAAAACCGGGCAGTTGACCGACGATGAGGTGCAGGCGCTGTATCAGGCCATCCAGGCGGTGTTGCAATCGGCCATCGAGCATTTCGGCACCACCTACACCGCCTATCGCACGGTCACCGGGGAGAGTGGGGAGAATCAGAATTTTCTCAAGGTGTATCAGCGGGAGGGGCAGCCCTGTCCCCGCTGCGGTACCCCCATCGAGAAGGTCTCCATCGGCAACCGCTCCACCTTCTTTTGCCCGACGTGCCAGATATGAATGATGACCAGTGAGAGGCCATGAAACCGTATATCATCGCGCTGATCACCGATTTCGGCACCGAGGATGGATATGTCGGGGCCATGCACGGGCGTATCCTGTCCGAATTTCCCGAAGCGCAGGTGGTGCACATTACCCACCAGATTCGCCCCTTCGATGTTCGGCAGGCGGCCTTCTGCCTGAACAACTGCTATCCCTATTTCCCGGACAAGACCGTGTTTGTGGTGGTGGTGGATCCGGGGGTGGGCACGGAGCGCAAGGGGCTGGTGGTAAAGACCAGCCGCCACTATTTTGTGGGGCCGGATAACGGGGTGTTCAGCTTTGTCTATCATCGGGAGGGGTATCGGGCGTACGAAATCTTGCCGGAGAAGCTTCCCGGAGAAATCTCCCCCACGTTTCACGGGCGGGACATCTTCGCCCGGCTGGCCGCCTGGCTGGCCGCCGGAAAAAACGTGGGCCAATATCTGGCCCCCATTTCGGAAGGATACTCGTTCCTCAAACCCTATCAGGTGGTGGGCGACCGGGAACTGCTTCTGGAAGTGCTCCACGTGGATCACTTCGGCAACCTGATCCTGAACTTTCATCAAACCGACTGGTTGAATTTTGATTCCCCGGATGATTTAAGCGTGGACATCGGGGATCACCGAATTCGCGGCCTGCACCACACCTTTGGAGCCGTTCCCGAAGGACAGCCGGTGTTGAACTGGGACAGTTCGGGATATTTGCAAATCGCCATCAACGGGGGAAACGCCGCCCGGGAATTGAACTGCACCGTGGGAGATCAACTTCGTTTACGACTATGACGGCGACTTCCAGAAAGCAGAACCTGCGCATCTATGCCACGGTGACGGTGCTGGCGTTGATCTTCTGGTTCATGGTTAAAATGAGCAAGCGCTATGACTATATCACCGAAATTCCCCTGCGGGTGGTTATCAACAATCCGGAAGTGTGTTTGAAGTATCCCGTTTCTCAAACCGTGCGGGTGGAGTTTGTGGGGAGGGGCATCGACCTGCTGCAACTCATGTTCTTTCACCCAGTGTATGAAATCGACCTCTCCGATGTGAAGGATGAAATCGTGCTCAACCTTCCCGATCACCGGGAGTATGTGCGCCTTCCCGACGACCAGGAAATCGAGGTGCGTTCCATCGTCACCCCCCATCAGATCAAGTTCGAGCTGGATAAGCGGGTGGAGAAGAAGGTGCCCGTGGTGGTGCAGGCGGAGGTGACCACCGAGGCGGGATTTACCCTGGTGGGGATGTATCCCGCTCCGGACTCGGTGCGGGTATCCGGCCCGGCTGCGTATGTGGACACCCTTTCCCGGCTGGTTACCCGTAAGGAGCGCTTTGAGCGGGTGAATCAGGCCTTTCGGAAACAGGTTGCCCTGCAATACAACGGCGAATTTTACGCCGAATACGATCCGGAGACGGTGCAGGTTCTCTTTGATGTGCAGCGACTGGCGGAAAAGGAGATTGAGGAAGTGCCGGTGGAGGTGATCCACGTGCCGGCCAATCTGGAAGTGGTGCCCCTGCCGCCCCGGGCGACCATCCGGGCGCGCGGAGGAGAAAAAGTGCTCGCCGAAGCCGAGGCCACCGATTTTCGGATTCTCATCGACTTCGAGAAACAGTGGCACCGGGGCGTCACCCGGATGACCCCAACCCTGGAATCTTCCCTGCAGGTGGTGCACATGGAAGTGGAACCACCGGAATTTGAGTTGATCGTACAAAAGAAACGAAGGAAGCAATGAAACCGGGGATTATATTTCGTATTGCGTATTGCGTAGCCAATCCATCACGTATCACGTTTCACGCATTACGCCCTGATTCCTTTGCCCTGTTTCCCAGGAGAGTTTGAGAACGAGAAATGACCGGAAGACTCTCAACCACGGTTAAATGCATACATACTTGCGT
>CAYQGB010000002.1:17838-41851 GCA_964416895.1 uncultured Calditrichaceae bacterium | reverse complement strand
AACGAGAAATGACCGGAAGACTCTCAACCACGGTTAAATGCATACATACTTGCGTAGCCAATTCATTACGCAATACGCAATACGCATTACGCAATACGTTTCTCGACATTTCACGCCGATGAATCCCGTTGTCGGGTGATTTGACAAAATTCTCAGATGTGAATAACTATGCTCATATTAGGCATCGAAACGTCCTGCGACGAGACCTCCGCGGCGGTAATCCGGGAAAACCGGGTGCTCTCCAACGTCATCTCTTCCCAGAGCGTGCACCTGCAATTCGGCGGGGTGGTGCCGGAACTGGCTTCCCGGGCGCATCTGCGGAAGATCATCCCCATTGTGGAAGAAGCCCTGGAAGCTGCCGACACCTCGCTGCGGGACATCGAGGCCGTGGCGGTTACCTGCGGTCCCGGTCTGGTGGGCGCGCTGCTGGTGGGCATCAACTACGCCAAAGGGGTGGCGCTGGCGCTGAACAAACCTCTGGTGGGGGTCAACCATCTGGAAGGGCATATCTACTCCAATTTTCTGGAGGATTCTCCCATTCAGCCCCCCTTCCTGTGCCTGATCGTTTCCGGAGGGCATACCCTGCTGGTGGTGGTGGAGGATCACCTGAAATATCACCATATCGGCACCACCCGGGATGATGCCGTGGGCGAGGCCTTCGACAAGGTGGCCAAGCTGCTGGGGCTGCCCTATCCCGGCGGCCCGGAGATTGACCGCCTGGCCCGGCAGGGCGATCCGGAGTTTGTGGATTTTCCCATCGGCCTGGCCCGGGAGAAGACTTTCGATTTCAGCTACAGCGGGCTGAAGACCGCGGTGCTGAATTTTCTCAATCGGCTCACCGAAGAGGAACGCGCGGCCCATTTGCCGGATATCTGCGCCTCGTTTCAGCGGGCGGCGGTGGAGGTGTTGGTGCAACGCACCATCGAGGCCGCCCGCACCTATCAGTTGCAGCACATTGCCGTGGCCGGGGGAGTGGCGGCCAATTCCCGGCTCCGGCAGCGCCTGAAACAGGAGGCGGATCGGTATCATCTGACGGTGTATTTTCCGGCTCTGAAATATTGCACCGATAATGCGGCCATGATCGCCCGGGCCGGCTGGCAGCGCCTGAAACAGGGCTATCGTTCCGGCTTGCGATTGAACGCCTATCCCTCACTGCGCTTAGGAGAAGAAAGAGACTACGAATGATTCCGGATATGTTTGTGAAGCTGAGCTGGCCGAACTGGGTATTTGCCCTGACCGTTCTGGGGTTGATCCTTTTATCCTATTTCTATTATTATCGCACTCTCCCCCCTCTATCCGCTACCCGGCGATGGATCGTGCGAACTCTCCGGGCATTGTCGCTATGTCTGGTGTTGTTCTTGCTGCTGGAACCGGCGGTGGAACTGCTCCATCGCCAGGCGGAAAAGCCGGTGGTGGCGGTGCTGCTGGACAACTCCGCCAGCATGAACATCCGGGATCGCCGGGGCATCCGCCGGGATTCCCTTCGCTATGTGCAGGAAAACCTCGCTCAATTAGGGGGATACGATTCCCTGGACATAGAACGGTTTGCCTTTGATCTTCACGCCCGTCGCCTGCGGGATTCGCTGGATTTTTCGGTGGACGGCACCGATATTTCGGAAGCCCTCCGGGCGGTGCAGGACAGCCTGGCCGACCGCAACTTGCAGGCGGTGGTGCTGGTCTCCGACGGCATCTACAATCGAGGCCCCAACCCCCTGCTGACCGCCCGGCGCAGCCCGGTGCCCATCTATACGGTTATTCTCGGCGACTCCACTCCCCCGCAGGATATCGCCCTCCGCCGGGTGCAAACCAACCAGATCACTTTCGTTAACAAAAAGCTCCCCGTGGAGGTGGTCATCTGGCATAACGGCTACGAGGGGCAGAAGGCTTTGTTGACCATCTCCCACGGTCAGGAGGTGCTGGCCCGGCGCATGATAACCCTGGGCAAGTCCGGTTTCGAGCAGAAAGAGACCCTGGAAATCGTGGCCCGAAAGCCGGGGGATTTCAATTACACCGTGGCCGTTCAGCCACAGGCGGGGGAGATCACCGAACGCAACAATCAGCGCACCGTACGGGTGCAGGTGCTGAAGAGCAAAATCAAAGTGCTGGTCATGGGAGGAAGTCCCAATTTTGATCGGCACTTCCTTTCGTTTGTGAGCAAGCAGTTGAAGGATTTTCAGTTCACGTTTTTAACCGAGAAAGCGCCGGGACAATATTATGAGGGAGCACTGGAACGGGTGCCCCTGGATTCCCAGGATGTGTTCATTTTCCACGGCTTCCCCACCCGGAAGACCGATCCCGCCCACCTGCGCCGATTGATGCGCACGGTCCAGCGGCGACGGGCGCCCATCCTGTGGTTTTTTGCCCGAAGTTCCCATTTCGCCCAACTTCAGCCTTACGACGAACTGTTACCCTGGAAGCGGGTGGTGCGCCTGGTGCCGGTGGAGAATCAGTTTGTGCGCCTGACCCCGGGAGGGCGCCATCATCCGGTGTGCAAGCTGGATGAAAACGAGACCGCCAACGAGTTGCTGTGGAGCGAACTCCCTCCGCTGGAAATCTACCGGCCGGTGCAGATGCGTCCGGGGGGGCAGGTGCTGCTGGAGATGGATCCCCGGCAGGAAGTGCTGGGCGCGGGGATGCAGAATGTGCCGGTGTGCTTTACCTATCGGCGTAACGAAATCAAGCAGCTGGTGTTCAACGGGGCGAACTTCGGCCACTGGCATTTCCAGCTTCAGGAAGACCCTGCCCGGGACCGCTTCCTGATTCGCTTTCTGGATCGGGCCATCCGCTGGCTGGCCAATCGGGAGGATATTCACCGCATTCAGATTCGCCCCCTGCAACAGATCTACAACGTGGGGGAGGCGGTGGTCTTCTCCGGGCAGGTGTATGATGAATTCTATCAGCCCATCCCCGACGCCGAAGTGGTCATCTCCATCGAAGGGGACACCCTGCGCTTCTCCGACGAGATGATCGCCGGGGGCAACGGCTATTATCATCAGACCTTTTCCGGGCTTCCCGAAGGGGAGTTTCGCTACCGCATTCAGGCCCGGCGCAACGATCAGGAGATCGGCGAACGCACCGGCACCTTCACGGTAAAACCGTTCTTTCTGGAATATCAGGAGATTCCCGCCAACGCCGCTCTGCTCCGTCAACTGGCCCGGCAGACCGGCGGGCGGGCCTACTCCCCCGGGCAGTTCCTTCGGAATTTCCCCGACCGGCCTCTGGAATCCCGCCTGCAACTGACCATGTCGGAATATTTTTTGTGGAGCTACTGGCAGTGGATCATTCTGCTGGTGCTGCTGCTCAGCACGGAGTGGTTCCTGCGGAAGCGGTGGGGGTTGTTGTGAACTGGATTCTGGATGCTCGCCTGCCCCGACGCAGGTCGGGGATGCTGGATTCTGGATGCTCGATGCTGTCATTCTGAGGAGGCCGCCCGATTCTGTATTCTGGATGTTGTCATTCTGAGGAGCCCTGCCGGGCGGCCGACGAAGAATCTCTATAAGCCGGAGGCTCGGTACTCGACAATATCCGCGCTTTGGGGAGCGACTTTACCGGGCCGCTACGCCGATTTGGCGAAATGCTGGCTCTGTTCCTCTTTCGCAGAAGTCGCTCCCGATATTTGGGAGCAAAAATGAGGTGAACATACAACTGGGTGAAGACCCCGGGTTTCATTGTACCACCTCCATTGTTTCATTATACTCAATCAACGAGATTGCCTCCGGGCCACCAAACCGGCGACGGATTTGGGAACCCCATCTTTGCCTGTAACGGTGCCTTCCCGATAGTGCAGGATGTGCAAATCCATAAAGCTGTGCAGAAGTTCGTTGGGTTGGAGCAGGTAATCGGGGTTTACCGGGTGGGGGAGGGCGTCGGCGTGTTCCCGGGTGAAGGTCTCAAAAATCAGCAGGCCGCCGGGGAGCAGGGCCGATTTCAGGGCCGGAAACAGCTTGCGCTCCAGAAAACGAAAATTGATGATCACCTGATAATGCCCGGAAGGGAGTTGCGCCTGCGATAGATCGGCCACCCGCGGATGAATGGGCAGCTTCCACCGGGATACCTGCTCCTTCAGCCATTCGATCACCACGTCGGAAATATCCACCGCCTCCACGGTGAATCCAAGTTGTGCCAGAAACCGGGCATTGCGCCCGTTTCCGCAGGCGATATCCAGGGCCATCCCTTTGGGCTGCTGCCGGAGCAGGTCTTCGTGCGCCGCCAGCCACTCCACCGGCTGATCTCCAAACGCCTCCGGCCCTTCCTCTCGATACCGGCGGTTCCAGCGTTCCCGGTCGGAATTCTGAGGCATATTCTTACCTAAAAGGAGTGCCTTTCGCTATCCAACTTTGATTCCTTCGGGATCAGGATAAAACTCCTGACAGGTCCCGGTCTTCCTGTCTCCGTTTCTCCGTTTCTCCGATTCCCCGTTTCAGTAGCGTCACATGCCGGGTTTTATAGTTCTCTGATGTAGCCCAATAATATAAGCCTACGGTGAAACATCCCGGTCGGTGATCGCTTCAGGTTTTCCCAGTACTTCCTGAAGCGTTTTGCCCATCTTATGCACCGAGTAGGGTTTGGCGATGCAGGCCACAAATCCGTGCTCCTCAAACTGCGCCATCACCGGATCGTTGGAATACCCCGAGGACACGATGGCCTTCAGGTGCGGGTCGATCTGCCGCAGTTTCTGAACCGCTTCCCGACCGCCCATACCGCCGGGCACGGTCAAATCCATGATCACCGCATCGAAAGGGCGGCCGGCCTCTCGAGCCTCCCGATATTTCTGGATGGCCTCTTCTCCATCCCGGGCCGATTCCACCTCATAGCCTAACGAATGTAACATCTGCGTGGCCACGTTCAAAACCGACTCCTCATCATCCATAATCAGGATGCGCCCCTCTCCCCGGGGAAGTTCCCGGGCTTCGGTCGAGGAAGAGACCGGAGTGGCTTCGGGAATGGCCGGCAGATAAATGGTGAAGGTGGTGCCCACAGAAACCTCCGACTCTACAAAAATATATCCCCCGTGCTTTTTGATAATGGAGTAGGAGGTGGCCAGCCCCAGGCCGCTGCCTTTCTGCTTGGTGGTAAAGTAGGGATCGAAGATCCGATCCAGGTATTCCCGGGGAATTCCGATGCCCTGATCCTGGATGGTGATTTTTACATACTTCCCCGGCTGTAGGGGAATTCCCTGTTCCCGGACGTCTTGAGCAAATTCATGGTTCCGGCAGGTGATCCGGATAATCCCCCCATCGGGCATGGCCTGAACCGCATTGATGACCAGATTATTGATCACCTGATTGATTTGCCCTCGATCCACCTCTACCGGCCAGATGTTGTCGTCGAATTCATATTCACAGCGGACCGCGCTGCCGTGGAGGGCAAAGTCGGCGGTCTCCCGAATGATGTCGGTAATCAGGGCGGCCTTTTTCACCGGCGCGCCCCCTTTGGCAAACGTCAGCAGTTGCTGGGTAAGATTTCGGGCCTGCTCGGCGGCCTTCTCCGCTTCCTGCAACCGTTGCAGGGCGTACTCCGGATCGTCCTGAGAAAATTGCGCCAGGGTAATATTGCCGATCACCGCGGTAAGGATGTTGTTAAAATCGTGGGCGATTCCCCCGGCCAGAATGCCCAGAGACTCCAGCTTCTGGGCCTTGTGCAACTCCTCTTCCAATTTCAATTGCCGGGTGACATCCCGGAACACCAGCACCACGCCCAGCAGGTGCTGCTTTTCATCCCGCATGGGGGCGGCGTTGGCCTGGATCATCCGCCGGGAGCCATCCCGGGAAATCAGAGGAACGGGCGTATCCAGCAAAACGGTTTTTTCACTTCTCAAGGTTGCGGCCACCGGATCCAGGGTTTGCCCGGATGCTTCGGCCTCAATGCAAAACACCTCTTGAATGGGTTTTCCCAGGGCTTCGGCGTCCGTCCAGCCGGTCAGTTCTTCGGCCACATTGTTGATCAGGATGATGCGCCCGGTCAAATCCGTGGCGATGACCCCATCGCCGATGCTGCGGAGGGTCACGCTCAACCGTTCCCGCTCTTCGGCCAGCGCCTTCTGCGCCTGAACCTTTTCCGTGACATCCCGGGCCATTCCCCGCACGAGGGGTTCTTTTTCCCCCTCCCATTTCACCGAATTGCGATACTCCAGAATCCGAGTTTCCCCGGTGCGGGTGCGAACCTGCACATGGTCGGCGTCGTGGCCCTGCCAGGCAATGCGCTCCAGATAGGCCTCAATGCGGGGATGTTCCCGGGGCGCCAGAATCTCAGACAGGTGTAGCCCCACCATCTGATGGGCATCGGTATACCCCATCAGCCGGGCAAACGCCCGGTTGGCGCTCAGCAGCACCCCATCCAGATTGTGGGTGAAGATGATGTCTTCGCTGTTTTCCACCAGATCGCGGTAGCGCTCCTCGCTGGCCTTGAGGGCTTCCTCCATGGTCTTCTGGGGGGTAATGTCTTCCAGGCTTCCTTCAAAATAGACGATTTCCCCGGCCTCGTTGCGCACCGCCCGGGAGTGCTCCCGCACCCAGATGGTGGTTCCATCCTGACGGCGCAGGCGGGCCTCAAATCCCCGGAGGGTGCCTTCCGCCTCTAACCGTTCCCGCCACTTCTCCCGATGGGAGGCATCCACGTACAGGGTGGTCAGTCGGATGGATTGCAGTTCCTCCAGGGAGGTGTATCCTAACATGGAAACCAGGGCCTGATTGGCATCCAAGAGAACGCCTTCGGGAGTGGAACGATACAACCCGATGGGCACTCCCTCGAACAGGGTGCGATAGCGTTCCTCGCTGGCGCGGATGGCCGCTTCGGCAAACTTTCGTTCGGAGATGTCCCGTACCGTGGCAATGACCGTCGGTTGTCCCCGATAATCGAACAGGTTGGCGTTTACCTCTACCGGCAGCCGGCGCCCGGATCGGGTGACGTAGAGGGCTTCATGCAACAGGTGTCGTTTTTCCTGTAGCCGGTGCATCCATTCCTCAAACCGCTGGTTCTGTTCCGGGGGCAGCAGCTCCCTGGGGGTACGATCCAGCAACTGCTCCCGGGTGAAGCCCGTTTGCCGGCAGGCCACCTCGTTGACGGCCAGGAATTTTCCCGGCTGACCGGTTTCATCCAGGGGGTACACGTAGATGGCGTCCATGCTGCTGTTGAACAGCAGGCGGTATTTCTCTTCGCTTTCCTGCAATTCCCGAAGGGTTTGCAGCCGCTCGGTAATATCCTCAATCATGGCGACCACAAACTGAGGAACGCCCTCTCCGTTGCGCACCAGCGACAGCGTCAGGCGCCCCCACCGTTCCTCGCCCCGTTCGGTGGCCAGGGAGCATTCTACCTGCAGGGCGGGCCCTTCGGTTTCCAATCTTTTCACCACTTCGGAGAACCGGGAAAAGGGCTGTTGCCCCCGGCAGAGGTCTTTGAGCTTCTTTTCCTGAAGCTGATCCGGGGTATAGCCCAGCATGGCGTGCAGCGCGGGATTGGCTTCTAACAGCCGCCCGTTCAGGCGGATGAGCAGAATGCCCATGCCGGAGTTTTCAAATACGGTGCGGAACCGCTCCTCGCTTTCCCGCAGGGCATCCTGCATCTGTTTGCGAGAGGTAATGTCCCGGGCGTTGATGATAATGCCCTGCACCGCCGGATTGTTGAGCTGATTGGAGGCGCTGGCCTCGAGATACCGCCAGGCGCCCCCGGCATCGCGGACGCGAAATTCCACCAGACGGCGGGGCAACCGTTTCCCTTTTACCAGCGCCCGATATACGGTGCGCAACCGGGGGCGGTCGTCAGGATGAACGAACTCGAACACCTCCCGCTCCGCCAGCGCTTCGGGGGAATAGCCCAGGGTGGTCTGGATGGAAGGGCTTTGATACCGCACGGCGCCATCGGCGGAGAGCACCGCGATGATGTCGGAAGAGTTCTGCACCAGCGCCCGAAAACGCTCCTCACTCTCCCGCAGCGCCTGTTCGGCCTGCTTCCGATCGGTGATCTCCAGGGCGCTGAGGCAGACGCTGAGGATCTCTCCCCGGGCATCCTGAACCGGCATGTAGTTCACCTCGAACCAGAACTCCCGGCCGTTTTGCCCCACGATCTTGCGCTCGGCGGAGAACTTCTTCCCCGACAACGCCATCTCAAAGGCTTTCCGAAACGCGACATATTCTTCACCGGAAAAAAACTCCCGGGCAACATTACCCGGCTGGATGGACTTCCCGAACACTTTGAGGTTCATTTCCACCGCCGGCCGGTTCACCGCCAGGACGCGCTCATCTTTGTCGATCAGGAAAAAGGCCTGAAGGCTGTTGTCAAACAACGCTTTCAGGTTGGCTTCCGATTGCCGGAGGGCGTTTTCCGCGGACAGACGTTCCCGGATATCCCGCATCAACAGGAGGATCAACGAGCGCCTGTGTTCCCGGAAGCGGTACAGGCTGATCTCCACCGGGATGGTATCGCCATCCCGGGTTTGCAGCGCCGCCTCTACCAGGGAGGTTTCGGAGGTCCGGCTTTCTTCCAGAGCACGGGCTACCGCCTGGTAGGTATCCGTGGTAAACAGATTGGATAAGGGCAGTTGTTCCAGGGCCTTCCGGTCGTACCCCAGCAGACGGCAGACGCTGTGGTTGGCTTCCAGCAGGCGGGTGGGGTTTCCCCGGACATCCACTCCATAGACCAGGGCCAGTTCCCGGATGTGATTGAACAGCCGCTGGTACTGAACTTCCCGACGTAAAAGTTCGCCTTCCCGGCGTTTGTTTTCCAGGGCAATGGCGGCCAGCCCGGCGACCATCTCCATCAATTCCAGTTCCCGAAGGGTGGGTTCCCGAACCTCCCGGTAATACAGGGCCAGGGTGCCCAGCACCTTCCCCTGCCGGGAGAAGATGGGCAGGGACCAGCAAGCCCGGAGGTTATGCTCCAGCGCGATGTCGCGATACTCTTCCCACAGGGGGTGGGTGGCAATGTCGGCCACGATCACCGGCTCTCCCAGAAAGGCGGCGGTGCCACAGGAGCCGACCCGGGGCCCGATGGTAATCCCGTTTATTTCCCGATTGTATGCCTCCGGCAAATGGGGGGCGGCGGCCACATACAGCCGTTGAGCGGCCTGATCCAGCAGCAGCACCGATCCCAGCATGTCCGGAAAGACGCTTTCCACAAATTCCACCAGCTTGTTCAGAACCTCGGTCAGCTCCGTTCCCCGGGTGATCTCTTCCAGGAGCAGTTTTTGCCCCCGGAAAATCTGTTCGGTTTCCTTGCGATGGGTAACGTCCCGCAGAACGGTCTGTACCGCCGGGGCATTTTGATAGGTAAAAGGTACATCAACCCACTCGGTTACAATAAATTTGCCGTCCATTCGCCGGAGAGGGACTTCATGTACCGCTCCGGAAGCATGGGCTTCCATTTCTTGCCGAAGATGGTTGCGCAATTTTTGCGTCGTTTCCGGAGGCACATAATCGAAAAGATTTTTCCCCTGGAGCGCATCCGTTCCGGAAGCCCCCAACAGCCGGGCGGCGGCAGGATTGGCAAAGACAATTTCCCCTTCTCGATGAATCAGAATGGCTTCCGGACACACCTCGATCAGGCGGCGGTAGCGGGCTTCGTTCTCTTTCAGCAGCGCTTCCCGGGCCTGTTCGGCGGTGACATCCATCAGGGTGCCGATAATGGCCGGACGCCCCTTGTAGATGATCCGGCTTCCCCAGACTTCCACGGTGATCTGGCGCCCATCCCGGGGGCGTTTGACCCGAAAGCGATATCGCACCGTGTCCACGTCTCCCCGAAGCCGCCGGGTAATCTGTTCCCGTACCAGTTCCCGATCTTCCGGAAGCACCACATCCAGAGGATCGGCGCCGATCAGTTGAGAAAGCTCCCATCCCAGAATTTCCGCCGCCCGGGGGTTGGCATACTGAAGGCGCTGATCCTGAATCAGATACACCCCCACCAGCGCCCGATCCACCAGCATCTCCGGGAGCTGTTCCACGGCGGTTTTCTGGGAACGAAGCCAGCGCAGGGCAAAGTCGCAACTGATCAGAAAACCGGAAATTTGCAGCACGTAGGCAATGGTCAGGGGGATCAGATATGCTTCCCATAATCCCCAAAACCGGAGCAATATCCACAGGTCCCATCCAGAAATTCCCAGGATGAGTAGCAGCAAACCTGTTCCCAGATAAATCCGATGCCGGGGATTCACCAGCAGAGGTTTGATCCGGTGGAGGAATACCCCGGCGCCCGCCAGCATGATCAGCAGAAAGAAAAGGCTGATAATCACCATTCCTGGAATGCCTCCCCTGATATACCCAAAAGATTAAAGATGAAAGTTACTATTCAGCATTCATCTGCAAGAATTCTAATTTATTGGACTTTTGACAAATCACCGTTATGGGAGACCAAAACTACGTGATGGGCTTCGATGTCACTCTGATCCCGCCCGGCGGGAGAAGAATCTCCTTATAATGTGTATAGAGTAGCAACCCGCCATTCACACCTTGAAAGCGCACTACGATGATGAAGCTTCTCCGGAGAACTGCGGTCAGGGAATTGGCCAACGATGGTGAAATGTCGATGCCGATGGAAATGTTCATCTGCCCTCAACTTCGTAGAAGTTGAATTATTGTAGCTCACGTTCCCATTCATAGAACTCCCCCACATCCCTGTAGGGGATGAATTCAGGCGATTGTGCATCCTCTACGAGGATGGCGGGTTTTCCGGGCGGATCATCCGGCTACAATAATGGAGCCTCTACGAGGCGCTTCCTTATCTTCAGCCCCGGCGGGTGGGGCTGCATTGTTGTAAGCATAACTCTGTTTTTCAAAATTATCCCACGGTGCTTTCAAGGTTTATTTGACCGGTTTCTCTGTCACTCTGATCCCGCCCGGCGGGAGAAGAGTCTCTGAAACCTTAATATTCTTCACTTCGCTTAGAATGACAATCCTAATGTGACATTGTCGAGATAGTTACTTTCCAAAAACAACAGCGTTTTTCTCCCCTTTCTCTTTTTAAAAGAAGGGGGTTGGGGGGATGAGTTCAATAGCCCGCCTATCCCATACCCTCCCGCCGCGGGAGGAAATAATGAAATCAGCACCCCTGAAGGAGTTAAGCGATGGTCAAAAAGCAATTTTTAACCCCTGATGAGTATATGATCCGGTTCAAAATGTCGTAGAACTGATCTGCGTGGCCGAAGGGCTAAGGTAGCCGTGGACGTTCCGCCTGTCATATTTATTTTCCAAAGATAAACCGGGAAGAGAGAAACCGAAAGATCGAAATGGAGCACTGAAAAGATAAGTGAATCGACAACTATCCCCAAAACTGAACCCGGGTAATATTTTGCCGGTCTGGAAATCGACCCACAGGTGGCGGCAAAGGCTATGGTTGCGGCTGGAAGGGTGGGGGAGAATTAAAGTGCGTCACCGCCGATACTCCCGGCGCTCATGGCAGCCGGGCAGGCAGCTTCCGCCCTGTTGGGAGGCTTCATATCGGATGGGCATCTTCCATTTGCCGAAGGGCACTTCGGTGGCGATCAGGTGGGGCTGATCCGAGCCGTGCAGGTCGTGGCAATTCCGGCAGCTCCGGCCTTTTTCCCGGGTGACATGAACGTAATGCAGGTTGCGGTCTCCATCGCGGAAGTTGGTGTATTCCCGGGTGGTGGGTTCCTCGATCATCTCCGGATCGTGGCAGTCGAAGCACAGGGAGAAGGTGTCCACCTTTCCGGGAGCGTAATTTCCTCCGGGGAAATTCTCCGAGAGCAGATCGTGCCGGGGAGCCGCGTGAGGCTCGTGGCAATCCAGGCAATCGCCGTCGGCGGCGGGTTCGTGCACGGATTGGGCAAACAGGATTTTGTAGCGCAGGTTCAGCGACCGAACCGGGCGGGAGGCCGTATCGGTGGGCTTCCCGTTATGGCAGGTAAAACACAACTCCGGCAGGGCCTTGCGCAACAGCTTCCTCCGGGGGGAAGAGTGGGGATTGTGGCAGGAAATGCACTGCTTCGCTTCCCGGATCGCCTGATGAACGACGGGGTTGTTGTCCAACTGGTCTTCGATTTCGTCATGGCAATCGAAGCACATTTCCGAGATCCTGGCCGCGGAAAGGGTGAATTCCTTTCCCGGATCATCGGGATGGTCTCCGTCGCCGGCGTCGTGGCAGGCTTCGCAATCATCGCTGGCGGCTTCGTGAACGAAGCGGTTCTGGATCAGGTCTGCATGGCATCCGGAGGCGGTGCACCCATCTTCTTCCTGAGCCAGGCCGGGGTTCCACCCACACAGTGCTGCCAGTATGAGCAATAGAAATACCGTTCTCATCTTGCCTCGTCTAAAATTGTCTCTGAAGACGAAGGAACACATTGCTGAAGCGGGTCTTTTCTCCGGTGAAATTGCGGTGAAAGTATTCCACGCCTCCGGTGATATACAACATCCGATATCGGGTCTGAATTTCCGCCCGAAGCCCGGTGAGATTGAGATCCAGCCCCCGCCCCTCCTGAAACCGATATTGACCCACCAGATTGAGCCGGGTGGTTCGGGTGAGCCGATAGCGCAGGTTTCCGGTGGTGTAAAAGAATTCCTGCTTCTCCCTTTCGGAGATGAGATCGTACTGCTGCCAGTTGGTGGTGAGCGTCATTTGCAGCGTTCCGGAAAAGTACGGATTCAGGGAGAGATAGTAGCGAGTGGAACGGTAGGGCAGAATGTTGCTGTCGGTACGATCCACCTCCACCCCGCCGGTAACGAAGGCCACCGCCAGTCGCCCTCCGTACACTTTTTGATGAATGGTTTTCAAAATCCGAACGGTGGTGCCCTGAATGTTGTCGAAATCCTGGGAATGGTACCGGAAATACAGTTCCACCAGCTGCTGAAAGAGATTCACCGAGGTGGCGAAGGTGCGGTTGTTGACATCGAATTCATAGGAGATGGGGCGTTCGGTCTGGTAATCGACCAGCACGGTTGCGCCGACGGGAATGCGCCCGCCGGGAATTCGGCGAATTTCCAGAAAATCCCCCCGGGGAATCAGGAGGTAATCCACCCCGGCCACGTAGATGATGGTCTGGGTTAGATCGGTCACCACCACGCTGTTGGGATCAATGAAGGGATTGCCCAGGAGCACCAGTTCACCCGCCCGCAAGGTGTGCTCTTCATCGACCACCCGAAAGAGGGTCGGTTCGCCCCGGCGATCCTCGTTGCGTCGCTGCACCTCATAGCTCAAGGTCAGCCGCCCGGTGGGAATCTTTTTCCGATAGTTCAGCCCGATTCCCACGGTGTGGCGCTTTTCATCGAAAGTGGTCTGGCTCAGGTTGGTGTATTCGTAAAACACCCGGGAGCGCAGGCTTTGGTACAGTTGATGTTCCAGCCGCCCCATGACATTGTGTTGCCGGGAGGTGAAATCCGATTGCCGGAAGCGGAAAAACTGATAGTTCCCGGCAAAGGCCAGCCGGTGGGGAAGCTGAATGTCCAGCCGCTCGATGGCCTGGAACCGCCGGAAGGTCTGGCTGCCCCGCTGCGAGGTGTACCAGATGATGGAGTTGAAGCTGCTTCGGCGCCCGCCGTCGAAGGGCACAAAGTTCTGCAGGTTGATGGAGGAAATGCGGTTCCGCACCCGGGTGGCGGCGGTGAAATCCCGGGTGTAATCCTCGTAGGCATAAGAAAGCTGGTGCCGGTCGTTTTTGCCAAAAGATTTGTAGGTGGTAGAACGCAGCGCTTTGCGGACGCTGGTAAATTTACGCCCGGTGAGCAGTTCGGTCTGTTCCCAGCCGTTGCGGGAAAAGGAGAGATTCACCGGCAACAGGCGGTTGTGCAAACTGGCGGTAATGCCATAATCCCGATTGAAAACTTCCACGTCGGTGGCGAACTCCCGGCTGGTGAAGTGGCGCCCCCAGTTGGCGAACAGGTTTACCGAAAAGGGCCGTTGTCGGAAAAAGGTGGTTTGCAGCCGGAAGTTTTCGGCCACCTGAGATTCGGTGCGATTGGGCACGGTGAGAAACACATCCCGGCGGCGGTTGAACGGGGACAGCTGGGCGGTCAGATCGATGAACATGAAATTGGGATGCCAGATGTAGCTTTGAGAGCGGAGGTCGATCCGGCTGTCGAAATAGAACACCTGAGGTTGTTCGGTGAATTGGGAACGAAAGGTGATGCGCCGGGAACGATAGTCCCCGCCCAGGCTCACCGCCCCGTTCAGGCTCTGGATATGCCAGGCGCCTATGGAGAACCGACGAACCTGCCCGGGAAGTTGAGAAACCCATACCAGCAGAACCATCAAAAGGATGCCCAATGTTGGGTGTCTGGTCACTCTCATTGCCGATCACTCGGTCAAGTTCCATTCATCTCCGCCATGAGGGTTGTGGCAATCCAGACATTCGGAAGGTTCCACATCCTCATGCTCTTCATTTTTGTACACATCCGCCTGTTCGTGGCAGTAAAAGCACAGCTCTTCCGTGCTGCGGATGAGTAACTTCTCGTAGGGGGCTTTGTGGGGATTGTGGCATTGGGTACAGTACCCGGAAGCCACCGGCCCATGAACGTATTTGTACTCTTCCGAAAAATCGTCGTGGCAGTCGTAGCACAGGTCGGGCATGGCGGCAAACAGCTTATTCCCCTCCTGTTCATTGTGGCAATCCTCGCAGGAGCGTTCGGCGTAGGGATCGTGTAAAAACAGGGTCGGCTCATGGGAAGGAACGGGAGCCACTTCCGGAGTGGGCCGGGTGGTAGATACCGTGGCCGTATCCGGCGGGGCGGTCAGGCTTTCCGGCGCCGGAACCCCATCAAACACGGTAGAGAGCACCCGATACCGGGTTTCCGGAGAGCAGTTCAGGGCTGTCAGGACAATTCCCCACAGAGCCAGCCAGAACA
The DNA here is from genome assembly GCA_964416895.1 of uncultured Calditrichaceae bacterium. Lineage (GTDB taxonomy): Bacteria > Calditrichota > Calditrichia > RBG-13-44-9 > J075 > CAYQGB01. Next base: position 27,065 of record CAYQGB010000002.1, on the reverse strand, counting down.
TGTATCCGAGGTATCGCTTCATCGCAGCGACAGGTGTTTCGGTTCTACGAAGCCGTACACGTTGATTTTATCCGGCCCGTACTGGTTGGTAACAAAGATGAGATATTTGAGCTTGAATTCGGGATCGACGAAGTGCTCGAAGTATCTCAGGTTCTGGTAGTCCAGGGCCACCTTTGCCGGCAGCCACATTCCCCCGGGGCCTTTGTAGCTTCCTCCGAAGAACATCAGTATCCGGCCCTGATCATCAAAAATCTGCACATTCTCGAATCCGGCATCGACCACATACAGATGGTACTCCCGATCCACGGCGATCCCTTTGGGGCGCACAAATTGCCCCGGGCGGCGACCGAAGCTCCCCACGGCGCGGAGAAATTCGCCCCCCGTGGTATAGATTTTCACCCGGAAATCCCCGAAATCGCTCACGTAAACCCGGTCGTCGATGACATACAGGTTGGTGGGCTGATACAGAAAGCCGGGGGTCTTCGGAGGAAGATCGGGAAAGGCGAACAGGGGCGTAAAGGTGGTGGCCGAATACACCCGGATGCGATGCCCCTGGATGTCGGCGATCCAGATGGTATCTCCCACCACCATCACATCGGTGGGTTTTTGCAGTTCTGCTCCTCCAATGGCGGTGACATATTCCAGCGCGCTGTTGAAGACCACCACCTCCCGGCGGGCGGCGTCGGCGACATACAGGAACCCCCGTTTATCCACCGCACAGTTGATGGGCTTTTTCAGCAGCCCTCTTCCACCGGGAAGAAACCGCCGGAAGCTCCGCTCCGCCAGATCGATGATTTCCATCCCCCCCAGTCCGGGATCGCAGATGTACAGCTTACCGGAGGAGATTGCCAGGCCATAGGGCTTGACAATCTCCTCTTCCGGCTGCTTCCCCAGCACGTATTCCATGAATCGAGATCGCTTACCGGTAATATCGGTGGAGCGGGAGATACTGGTCAGGAATTGGATTCGGGTGGTATCCGGCGGGGGAGGGAAGATGACCAGCGGTGCCCGGGAAGATTTGCGCAGCCCTTCCGGGGCACAAGAGGCGAACAGAACGCTCAGCAGAAGCGCCATTCCCACCAGAACGTATCCACGGGTAAATCGCATCATGTTCCTTTTCCCCGATTCCGGTTGTTCGGTCGGTGGAGGGAAGGCTCCCTTTCCCCCACCGACCGGTTTTTCCGTTTTTTAACCCTCTGACCAGATGTTCCTTCCACTCAATTCTGTTCCTGAAAAGCCCGCCGGCATTATTTGACGTGGCAGGTCAGGCACAGAGCGCTGGCATTGTTAGACTTGATCAGCAGATGGGGCAAACCGGTGCTGTTGTGCACGTCGTGGCAACTGGCGCATTGCAGTTCCCCGTTGAACAGCATGTCCTCGGCGATGGTGCCGCCCAGTCCTGAGGGAGTGGTGGTGGGGTCGTTCAACTCCCCGTCGGCGGTTGCCAGAGCAGGATCGTAGGTGAAGGAAATGGGGTGGTCGTCGTTCACTTCCGTACCGATCAGCGCGTCGCCGGTGACAAACACGGTGCCGCCGGTCTGACCGCCGAAGTTATCCACCGCCACGGTGCCGTCATGGCAGCTCAGGCACAGTTTGGAATTGCCGTCCGGTTGCCCCACCGTGGCATCCAGGGTGGAACTGCTGTACAGGGTGAAAGTGGCCGTGGTCACCTCGTGGTTCCACAGCGGCGCATCGGTGACCGACACATCCCCCTCGTGAGGGGTATGGCAGACCACGCAGATTTCTCCGGTGGTGTTCCAGGGTTCTCCGGAAAAGTCATGCCCGGAACCCACGATGGTTTGCCCCATCAGTCCAGCGGTAAGGAATAACAGAGCCAGGATGAGGGTGATGCGATTCATGGAACCCCACATGGCGGATTCCTCCTTCGTTAGGTGATCGGGTTTGCAGGTTCTCCTCCCCCGGAAGAGGAGAGGGTTTTCTTCAAAAAGGCTCAACCGTTTCATTCCAGATTCCCTCCATAGGAATTGGGACTGTGGCGTTCCCCGTGACACAGAAGGAAGCATTGTCCGGCAAAGCTGCCCAGATCCACGAATTCCAGCCGTCCGGTTCGGGGATCCGGGGAGACGATGGAAATATCAAAATTGATCAGATGGGTGTTGTTGGTGGAATTTCCCTGGGAGCTGCTGATCCCATGGGGATCGTGGCAGGCGTTGCAGGGAACATTTTCCCGTACGATATGCTTATTGTGCACCTTCCGCCCAAAATCGCTTCCGCTGTTGATGATCACCTGCCGGTCGTGGCATTCATAGCACAGGCGGTAGTTCTGGTACGATTCGGGGGTATTGTCTGCGGTTTCGTACCGGAATTTGAGAATCTGGGGATAGATCGATCCATGGGGCCCGGCCGGTGCTCCGGCGCCGTCGCTGGCGTGGCAATCGGTGCAGTAGATGATGCTGGCCTCGGTGTAGGGCGGGATCAGGCTGGGCACGTTGTTGTTGCGCCCCGGCGCTTCGATGGGATGATAAGAGGGATTGCCGGGATCAAATTCCAGCCGCACGTTGTTCTGCTCGATCAGCCGGGGGGTGGGACTGGCCGGCTTGTCCGGGCTATCCGCATGGCAACGATAGCACAATTCGTATTGAAACCGGATGGGATCCACCGGATTGCCGTCGGTATCCACTCCCTTAACCCCGGCAATAAATCCGTTGGCGTCCGGAGGTGTGGCCGGGGCATTCCGGCTGGCGTGAGGATTGTGGCAGTCGGCGCATTCCACGTGCCGGGTCTGCACCACGTTCGGTTCTTCGGGATCGTGCACCTGGAGGTAGCTGAAAATTTCGTGGGTGTATGGCCGGGTAAAGGTTTCCTGAATGTTTTTAGCGGCCACGTTGCCGTTGTGGCAGTCAAAGCAGTTGTTCTCTTCCACCAGATAGTTGAGCAGACGGGTAGAGCCTTCGGCGGTGTGGGGATTGTGGCAGTTTTCGCAGCCGTTTTCGGCCACGGTATTGTACGGGGTATGAAACCAGGGATCGTTCCCGGAACCGTTCCAGGTGGCCGTGGAGGTGCGATGGCTGCTCACGTCCCAGTCGGTTTTTTGATGGCAGTACAGGCACAGATCGGAGTTCTGATGGGTGGCCACCAGGAAATCCGAAAACGGGTCTTTGTGGGGATCGTGGCAGGCGATGCACTGCAACTGGCCGTTTTCCAGTTGAACCGGGCCGGTGAGCGTGGCGGGGTCGGCCAGTTCCCCGTCGGTCTGGGCCAGGGAAAGATCGTAGGCAAAAGATATGGGATGATCATCGGAAAGATCGGTGGTCAGGTTGGAGGGCCCGGCGGGCATTACCGTGATGCCCCCCAGAAAGTCGATGGGAGTGCTCCGGCTGAGCACCGATCCCAGGGCGATGGTGCCATCGTGGCAGGACAGGCACAGGATGGAAGCCCCGGTGGGCTGACCGATTAACGCCTGGGTGGTCGAGCTATGATACAGGGTGTACGTGGCACCGGGGTCGGAACGGTTCCACAGAGGGGCCCGGGGACTGCTGGCGTGGGGGGTGTGGCAAAAGATGCAAATCTCCGTTTCGCTGCTGGCCCGGATACTCCCCGGCCCACTGACGGAAAGGTTGTGCACCGTGTTCACGATGGTTTGCGCCATCAGGGAACCCCCGAAAAGCAGGATGATAGCAAGAGTTGCACTAATTTTCATCTCCAGTCCCCCGTACCAGCTGAAACACCTGAATTCGGGCGTTATAGCTATCGGCCACGTAAATCCGATTGTCCCGATCCACGAAAATGCCCGTCGGGAGCCAGAACTCCCCTTCTTCCCTTCCCTGTTGCCCGAACCGATAGAGGAAGTTTCCCTCCCGATCAAACACCTGCACGGTGTGGAACAGCCCGTCCACCACGTAGATATGGCCGAAGGAATCCGTGGCCACGCCTTTGGGGCGGGCAAAATAGCCGGTGGCGTCTCCCGGTTCGCCGAATGCGGAAAGGAAATCTCCCCCGGCGGTGAATATCTGGATGCGAAAGTTCAACGCATCCACCACGTAGATGAATCCCTCCCGGTCGCACCACAGGAAGGTGGGAAAGTTGAACGATCCCGGTTCGGTGCCCCGCCGACCCACGTATTTGAGCAACCGCCCCCGGGAATCCAGCACCGCCAGACGGTGGGCGGCGGTTTCCGCCACCCATATCTGATCCGTCTTTTCGCAGTAGGCGATGCCGGTGGGTTGGTGCAGTTGCAGGGAATCGTTGAACCGGCGCGGTTTTTGGGATGGGTTTTGGTACCGATAGATGTGATTGCGTTTGGAATCGGTGACCAGAACCTCTCCGGTCGGCGTCATGCAAATACCCACCAGGGAAGGGAAGTCCCCCTCCCGGGGAGATGCCGCCGGCCGAATGCGGTGCTTTTGGGGATCCACGATCAGGATGGTGCCGCTTCCCTGATCCAGAATCCACCAGCGCCCGTGGGAATCGCTCAGTAGATTCACCGGCTTGGTCAGGGTGAGATGCTTCTGGCCCACCAGAAGGTTCAGGATCCGCTTTCCCAGCCCTTCCCGGGGGGAGAGATCCTGAGAGGAGCGGAATTGTTGCACAAATTGCACCCGGAAAACAGCGGGGGAATGAGAGGCCGATTTCGCCTGAGATTGCGCGGAAAGCTCTTGTTCAAGAACCACCGCGCTTCCCATCAGAGCGGCGAGGATAAAAAATCTGTGGGTAAACCTCCTCATAGACTCCCCCAATGAATGCTTTCTCGCCTGACACTATCCCGTGACCGCTGAAAACGGTCACTCCGGGTGCAATACATCTACCGACTCGGAGAAAGGGAGATGAACAATGGAACAAGTTCCGGTGCTGTGAAACCGTTTTTCTCCGTTTCTCCCTCTCTCCGGTTCCTCTTCCATCGCCAGAAACATCCCGACTACTGGTACTTCGCTTTGGTGCTGTCGGGAATGGGATGGGCGATGTCTGCTTTGTATTTCTCAAAGTCAAATCCTTTGAAAGCCGGGCTGTCTTCGTTGTGGCACTCCACACACACCTTCTCATCCGGAATGATCAGCCCCACCGATTCCGGAGTGATCTCGCCCCGCATAATGGCTTTCATGGTCTTCTTTTTGTAGTAATCCCCTCCGGCGCCGTGGCAGGATTCACAGCCCACCCCGTCGGTCTTTTTGTACTTCTTGCCCAGAAACTGGGGATCCACGTTGTAGGCAGTCACATGGCATTTTAGGCATTCGGGAGCGCTTTGGGGATCCTCAATTCCCCGCTCTTTGGCGTATTCCAGAGCCTTTTCTGAGGCCAGGGATTCATAGGCTTTGGCATGGGGGCCTTCCAGCCACTTCTGATACTGTTCTCCCTGTTCCGGTTTTTTGTGGCAGGTCTTGCATTTTCCCACTCCCACGTATTTGCGCTGGGGTTTATCCGGGGATTGGGCCAATGCCGGCGTAATTCCCATACCGATGATCCCAATGATCCAGAACCACAACAGTTTCCTTACATGCATGGGGCTACCTCCTGGGTGGTGTTTTAAGGTGTCAAACCGGTTACGATTTGGAAGTTGAATTTTTCCGGGCATTTTCGCTTTCCATCATGCGAATTTTGAAAAACAGGGCCACGGCCAGAAGGGTGATAAAGAAGGTGGCCATGGCAAATCCCCGTCGCCGAACTGCATAATCGTGTTTTTCCTGTTTCGCCAGTTCGATGGCCTGTCGGGCCAGTTTTACCCCTTCCTGAGATTTTTCGGCTACCTTTTCGGGATCGAAGGTATGCACCAGAGTGCGGGAATGGATCAGCGCCTGTTTGGCATCCTGAAGCAAATATCCGATTTCGATGTCATCCATCCCGATGCGTTCAATTTCCTGCTTTAACGCTTCTGCGGAGTCGTACTCCGCCACCAGTTCCTGGAGCAGTTCATGGATTTTTTCTGCGACTTGGTACCCTTTTTCGCCCTCGTCGTGGCAGTCAATGCATACCGCCTCGTCGCTCACACCGACCATGTTATCCGTCGGTTTGGGGATATCGTGATTGCCGTGGCACTCTTCGCAGGCGTGAAGGTCTTCTTCCTGAAACGCCCGGGCCATTTTGGTGGCCGAGAAATACTGCATGTTGTACACGTGGCAGGTGCCGCACACATGGCGAATAGAGGTCACTTCCGGCGGCACCGCACCGTGATTGCCGTGGCAGTCGTTGCAGGCGGGGGCGCCGGTATCCTGTTTTTCCAGCAGGGCCTTTCCGTGCACGCTCTCGGCAAACTTGTCGAATTGATCCGTACGGATCCCGTATTCTTTCATGTATTCCGGATCGCTGTGGCACTTTTTACAGGTAAAGGGCACGTTCAGGGCATACACGGTGGAACGGGAGTCGCTGGCAGGAAGGATGCTATGGGCGGTATGGCAATCGGTGCAGGTGGCCACCTTTGGATCGCCTTCCCGAAGCCGCTTTCCGTGCACGCTGGTGTAATACCGATCCACCTGATCGGTATGAATGCGGGGTTGATATTCTCTCATAAATTCGGGATCGGAGTGGCACCTGCCGCACACCCCGGGAATATCCTGCTTTTTGGGCACTCCGATGAACCCGGTTTCCGGGGCTTTGGCCAGCTCTTCGTCATCCACCGTGGGATCGCCGCCGTGGCATCCGGCGCAGGAAAGCCCCGGCTGAAGATGCACATCGGCAACATGGAAATCTTCCGGGAGGGTTTCCAGATCCACGTGGCAGGTGATACACTGGTCATCGCCCAGCGCTTCCATGACCCGGGCCAGGGAGTCTTCCGCCGTTTCCGGAGTCTCCCGGGCATATAGCCCGTTTCCCACCGATAGTCCTCCACCTAACAGGAACAGCAGAAACCATACACCGGAGAATTGGAACAGTTTGGTTTTCATGGTTACGTTACCGTTTAAAGGGTATATCCTAAAATGGTCATGATGACGATATACACCACAATGATGATGCCCAGCACGGTCATGGGGCGGGGGCGGCGATCCCGGGGCAATCGGCCTTCCCAGAAGGGCACCAGCAGCCAGGCCAATCCCAGCAGGGCAAACAGGACCACGCCCAGCACCTCTCCTTCAATGAACCATACATGCCCCGGCAATAGCTTGAGGGTCTGGAACATGAACATGAAGTACCACTCCGGCCTGATTCCTTCCGGAGCGGGAGAGAACGGATCCGCCTTCAGCCCCATTTCCCAGGGAAAGAATACCGCCAGATACAGCAGAACATTCAGCACGATTAACCACAGGAGCATATCCCGAAGCAAAAAGTTGGGGAAGAAGGGGATGTATTTTTTCCGCTCCGGAGGGAGATGGTGGAGGTACTCCGGTTCGTGCATCCCCTGGCGTTGTACCAGGATGAGGTGCAACGCCAGCACCAGGGTAAAAATTCCCGGAATCAACGCCACGTGGAAGGCATAAAACCGGGTCAGGGTGGCCCCGGTAACGTCCTCCCCTCCCCGCAACACAATCTTGATGGCCTTCCCGATGAGGGGAAAATCCCCGGCGATGTCCGTGCCCACCTTGGTGGCGAAGAAGGCCAGTTCGTTCCAGGGAAGCAGATACCCGCTGAAGCCGAATCCCAGCGCCAGCGAAAGCAGGATGAAGCCGCTTACCCAGGTCAATTCCCGGGGTTTCCGAAAAGCGCCGGTAAAGAAAGTGCTGAACATGTGCAGGAAGGCAAAAAAGATCATCAGGTTGGCCGACCAGCTGTGCACGGATCGGATCAACCACCCGAAGCGCACTTTGGTCATAATAAAGCGTACACTCTCGTAGGCGGTATCCACTCCCGGCTGGTAATACAGGAGCAGCAAAATGCCTGTGGCCACCTGAATGATAAACAGAAACAGGGTAACCCCTCCCATGTAATACCACACAGTATGCCGATGTACCGGCACCTGCTTATGGCGCATGAATTCGATCAAAGGGGAGAGATCGTAACGCTCATCCAGCCATCCGTATAGTTTTTGTAACGACTTTTTCATTGTCTTCAGCTCATGTTTTGGGGTCTGGAGACAATAATTTCATCGTTGACCACCTGCACCTGATACTCGGTCAGGGGTTTGGGAGGTGGCCCGGAAATGTTCTGGCCCTGCAGATCATAGTGCCCGTTGTGACAGGCACACCAGATGTGCTTCAGATCCGGGCGGTATTGCACAATGCAATCCAGATGGGTGCAGGTTGCCGAAAAGGCCCGGAGTTCTCCGCTCTCTGTGTGAACCAAAATCACCGGCTTGCGCCCGAATTTGATGATTTTCCCGCTGTTGGGAGGGAAATCGGCCAGCGGTCCCGCTTTCACGGAGTTAACGGTGGCTTCCGGTACTTTGGGAGGAATCAGGTAGGAAATCAGGGGGTACAGGGTGCTGCCCAGCCATCCCAGAACGCCTGTGCCGAGCAAAAAATTGATAAATTTCCGCCGATCCAATGCCATCAGTATCTCCTCTTCCGTTGTTCCCGCAAGTTTTTTGATTCGTTTCCCCGCCGGCGTATAACCGGCCCCCGGGAAACAATCCTCAAAACAGGTGATCCACTTTCGGCACTGCTGGAATCTCGGCACTATTCCGGGGTTGCTCTATCCACCACCGCGAGCATCACCCCTCTGTTTTCAATGACCCCCCTGCGAAGAAGCAGAATCTATACCGTCGTCTCGGTTTTATGTCTCTGTTTTCAAGTCCCCTTCCAGGAACATTTTCCCGGAACATTTGCTTTATCTGATGAACAGAGCTTTATTGTTCTGGAGCATATTATAGAACCTTAATCCGGGTGCAAGAATGACGTGTATCAGCCAAAAAACTGACTTTGGTCATCTTTTTCACAACAGATATTTAGTTCCTTATTGTTTTTCATAAACATACGCAAAACATTAAAATTTTACAATAGAAACCGGAATTCATTCTGAATTATTTTACAAAAATGGATGATCAATGGAAAGAGACAGAAGTAAATTCCCCGTAGGAAAGCGTTGTTTTGCGCCTTAGCTTTTGCCCCATACCCGGGGCCGGGCAATATATACTGAGGAAAGATGAAAGCAATAGTTCGGACACTTTTGAGGATTTACAGCCCTGCAATTTGCATAAGTCATTGAAAACACACAACCAAAAACCAATTTTGCATCTTGTTGAAAAACATAGAGTTACAAAAAATGTCCGGAGTATTGGAAAAGATGGAATAACCGCAATAATTCAGACGAGTTAGGCGGCGATTAAGAAGCCACTTTTGAGCCTTACAGTGTATAACTACCCATGAAAGGAAACATGATTTCCAGACAGATGGATACCTCTT
>CAYQGB010000002.1:0-17738 GCA_964416895.1 uncultured Calditrichaceae bacterium | reverse complement strand
AGTGTATAACTACCCATGAAAGGAAACATGATTTCCAGACAGATGGATACCTCTTATCGCATCGGCACCTCCGGCTACAGTTACAAAGATTGGGAGGGGGTGTTTTACCCGCCGGGCCTTCCGAACGGCCAGAAACTGGATTTTTACGCCCAACACTTTGATACCGTGGAAATCAATTCCACCTACTATTCCATTCCCAACGCCGCGGTGTTCTATCATCTGCAGCGCAAAACGCCGGAGGATTTTGAGTTCATCGTGAAAACCCACCGGGAGACCACCCACGGGCGGGAAAACAGCGCTCAGGCGATGCAAGAGCTTCTGGAAGCGTTAAAGCCGCTGATCGAGGCCGATAAGCTTAAGGGCTTGCTGGCCCAATTTCCCTACTCCTTTAAGAATACCCCTGCCAACCGGGATTACCTGCTCCACACGAAGGAACTGGCCGGGGAGATCCCCCTGTTTGTAGAATTCCGCAACTGGACCTGGAATCGCCCGGAGGTGTTCGAGTTTTTGCAGGCGCACGGGCTGGGCTATGTGAATGTGGATCAGCCCCGGCTGCGGGGGTTGCTGCCGCCGCAGAATATCGCCACCACCGATCTGGCTTATGTGCGCTTCCACGGGCGCAATCGGGCGGATTGGTGGGAAGGCACTAACGAGACCCGCTACAACTATCTCTACAGCGAGCAGGAACTGAACGAGTGGCTGCGCCCATTGGTGGATCTGATCCGCCGCAGCCGCAAGACGTATATCTTCTTCAACAATCATCCCCAGGGCAAAGCGGTGCAAAACGCCCGCATGCTGAAGACCATGCTTGCCCGGCAACTGAGCCTGATGGAGCAGTAAGGACTTCCTAAAAATCAAGGCAATGTCTGGGGGGCTTGGTAAAGTGCTCAGAGTGGGCTGCGTATTGCGTAATGCGTATTTCATGAGCGCCCCTCATATGCAATAGGCAATGGCATCCTTGTTTTGTTCAGATAAATCGGGAGTGTTTCATGGCCTGGATCAAGATGATTGCCGAAGCTGAGGCGCAGGGAAAGCTCCGGGAGCTGTATGAACGGTTGCAGCGCGACGATGGGGGTGTGGATAATATCCTGAAAATCCACAGCCTCAATCCACCTTCGCTGGAAGGGCATTACCGGCTGTATGCCACGCTGATGCGGGGGAAATCCGGCCTCAGCCGGGCGCAGCGGGAGATGATTGCGGTGGTGGTGTCGGCGGCCAATCGCTGCCACTACTGACTGACCCATCACGGAGCGGGTCTCCGTCGGTTGATAGAGGATGAGGCGCTGGTGGAGCAACTGAAGCGGGATTTTCGGCAGGCGCCCCTCGGTGAGGCGGATCGGGCCATGCTGGAGTACGCCGATAAGCTGACCCGCACCCCCTGGGAGATGCGCCGGGAGGATGTGGAGCGCCTCCGGGCCGTGGGCTTCACCGATGCCGATATTCTGGACATCAATCAGGTGGCCGCCTATTACGCCTTTGTCAACCGCCTGGCAGATGGGCTGGGGGTGGAACTGGAGGATTATTGGGAAGAATGATGAATGGTGAATGGTGAGTGGTGAATGGTGAGTGGTGAATGGTGAGTGGTGAATGGTGAATTGCAAAAAGGAAACCAATACCCCAACACCCTAACACCCTAACACCCTAACACCCTAACACCCCAATACCCTTAACCGCAACGTGAATAACCGGATAAACAGGAGGTAAGCAATGACCCTGAAGGACCGCATCATCCTGGTTACCGGCGGTAGCTCCGGCATTGGATTGGAGACCGCCCGAATGCTCCGGTCGAAAGGTGCCCGGGTGATCATCGTGGCCCGGAATGAGGAGCGCCTGAACGCCGCCGCACAAGAGCATGATTTGTATCCCATCCAGGGGGACGTTTCCCGGGAAGCCGATGTATTGCGCATCTACGACACCGTGAACCGGGAATTCGGCCGCCTGGATGCCCTGATCAACAACGCCGGCTACGGGTATTTCGATTTGTTGGAGGATATGGATGTAGAAAAATTCGAGGCGGTGTTTGCCACCAACGTGACCGGCGCCATGCTGATGGCCCGGGAAGCGGCCAAACTGTTCAAGGCCCAGAAGTACGGCAACATCGTGAACATCAGTTCCACCGCCGGGTTGAAGGGCTTTGCCCGGGGCACGGCCTATGCGGCCACCAAGTTCGCCCTGCGGGGGATGACCGAATGCTGGCGAGCGGAGTTGCGCCAGTACAACGTGCGGGTGATCCTGATCAATCCCAGCGAGGTGCAGACCGATTTTGTGGCCGCCTCCGGGCGGGAGCCGCGGCCGTTCAATCCCACCAAATTGCAGGCGGTGGATATTGCCCACGCCATCTGCGCGACCCTGGAAATGGAAGATCGGGGCTTCGTCACCGAAATGACCATCTGGGCGACCAACCCCCGGTAAGCCACCGGGGGACACGCCCCTTCCTCTCCCCCTGAGCGTGTGTCGATCCATCTCCGGGGGAGAAAACGATCCGGTTGTGGCGAAAGGCTACCGGCTATGGCTATATTTGCCGGGAAATCAAAATCGCAAACTTGATTGAGAGGAGAGCAATGAGTGCCCCCAAAATACTGGCTTTATCTATTGTGGTGGCGTTTGCCGGATATGTGGTGTATCTGTTGACCGGTTCCAATGAGATCGGTTCATTTGAGAAGGTGCGCGCCGGTGGAGAGATCAATCAGACCGTAAAAGTGTTTGTGGATCGTTCTCAGGGATTTGAAAAGGATCGGAATGGCCGGATCGTGGCCTTTTATGTTCGGGATAGAAACGGGGCCAGGGCAAAAGTGTCTCCCAAAGAGCCGGTGCCGGCCTCTGTATTGGGCGCGGAAGTCGTGGAACTATTTGGGCATATGCACGGGAATAACTTTGTGGCCGTGCGGGTTAGTGCAGTAGAGTAGGGGAACGGGAGGTTCGCTTTATCGCTTGTCGGGGCGGGGTGATAGGCAATGGTGTTTTGCATATACGAATATTTCTTCATCCCGCCATGACGTGCATTCTCCCTGCCTTCTGCACTTTGCACTTTCAATTCTCCATTCCCCGGTTCCCACCCTTGATTTTGCTTTTTGCACTTTCAATTCCCCAATCCGCAATCTGCAATCTGCAATCCAGAATCTTCATTCCTGGGGAACGGCTTCCAGCATCTGTTCCATAAACAGCAACTCCTCATGGCGATCCGGGGAGGAGATGATGTCGCTGTTTTGTAGATAGGATCGGATGCGGATAAGCAATTGTTGTCGGCTGATGAGGGGGTAGAGGCGTTGGGTATCCCCGGGCGGTTTGCGGAGTTCCACCAGCTTCTTGGCCTGCAGGCGGAGGACCAGATTCTCGAACACGGTGAAGGTTAGCCGTCGGCCATCGAAGTGGGTGTAATACTGCCGATACCATTCGGAGAGGGTCATGCCCGGAGTTTGCCAGAGCAGTTGCATCATGCGGATCTCGGTATCCCCCAGGGAGAGATCGCGATAAGGGTCTTGGGGTCGGGATCGGAACAGTCTGGTGCCCAATCCTTCTAACAGTCGGGTGACCACGGGGATGAGCAGGGTAGGGGAGAGCATCAGGGCGTTGCGAAGGCGCTGGCTGTGTTCCGGGAGTACAAACTGCCGGGCATAGGCCACCCGGTAGGAGGGATCGCTACGGAAGTCGTAGCCGGGGATGGCGTAAGGATCGCCGGTTTTCAGCTTCAGGCTCAGATCGGCCAGGATATGCCGGGGGCCGCCGGCCGGTTGCCGGGGCTTGAGCACGGGAATCAATTGCTGCCGATTTTCCCACAGCGACAGGCGAATCAGGGCGTTCAGGCGCATCTGATTCAGCCACAGGGTGTTGGAGAGGAACAGGCTGCTATCCCCGGAAACGGAGGCTGCGCCGGTGGGAGAAGCCGATTCCGGAGCGCCGGAAGTGGTATCCGCCGATTGAGCACACACTGCCGAAACGCTCAGAAGCCATATCGCCAGAATGCGCCACAACATACCGGTGTTTGTGTTCGTCATGCCCTTTTCTACGCCCCAGGCCGGGACAGGTTCGTCATTAATGGCAACTATCGGCAAGCTTCCCGGCCATTAGCTTGTTCCGGAGCGGATTAGTGAGTAGATGCCCGCGCCTGTTCCAGTAACCGCTTCCAACTTTCCTGCCGGAGAAACTCCACGCTGATCACAAAATAGTGGGGTACCTCCAGCCGCTTTCCCCACCCGGATGGCGCCATCATACCGGCATCAGGAGAGCAGAGGCGGTAAATCTTTATCGAATCTCCCAATACTTATTCGTACGGAGCCGCTTGTATATCGCTGCTGTCGAGCTTCTCCACAGAAACGATGCCGCATCGGGGAGAAACTTGCACCGGAGAATCCGGCGCATGAAAACCAAATATAAGGGGGAGGAAATAAAAAATAAAGCCGGTTATCTGTTTACCGCCTGTACCCGGTATGGTTCTGTGATGGGATAAGCATCATTTCCCTGATGGTAAGCTTCCCGGGCGGCCTGTTCCGCCTGTCGACACAGGCTTTGAATCTGTGCTTCCGACCAGCCTTGTTCTTCCATGATATTTTGGTAATGTTTGGCGACCAGGCAACCGACCCGAAAGTAACTCATCCCGTGCACGGCGGAACTATCCAGAGCAGGCACTTTTTCCACCTTTTCATGGGGTGGAGCGTCCTGACACTTGCAGTAACCGCAGGCGATTAACTCCGGGATCACATGGGCGGTAAAAATCACATATTTGACTTTCCAGGGAGAACCGGTGGTGGGGTTTACCGTGGGATTGGCTGCCAGGGGAATGGCCCGAAGCAGTAGTCGGGCGACCGCCAGATGTTCCGGATGCCCCGACACCCCGCAGTAGCCATCCATACTGATCACCACGTCCGGTCGCCATCGCCGCAACACGTTCACAAAGTAGTTGACCGGATCGCCCCCCGACCAATCTCCTTCCCACTTTGCTGCCACCTGCTCCGGAGTGGTTTCCGGCGGCCAGGGTTGAAAGGGCGCCCCGGAAGGTTCTTCATCCAGTTCCCTCAGCGTCCGAGGCCCGTTCACGAAAGGACCGGTTTCCACGATTTGGGCGTGCAATACCCTCCCGCTTTGGGCAAAAAGCATTGCTCGCGCCGCCCCGATTTCCGATCCCCGGCGCAGCCCATTCCATAACCGATCGCTGTTTTCCCCCCGGGTCACGCTGATCAGAAAAAGTGAATCGGCTATATCTGCGGCTCGAGCCAAAAGCCCTGCAGATGAGGTCTCGTCATCGGGATGAGCGCCAATCCATAGCACTCGCCGGGAGGTTTGAAGCACTTCAACCACACTGAGATGATTCTGGGTTTCCAGAGCCATTCCGGATTTTTTGCAACTGCCCCAGATGAGGAAAAGTGTTGCCGGGAGAAGGAGAAGAGTTATTTTTATTTTCATTCGTTCTCTCAACAACGTCAGAAGTGCTTTCATATCGGTGAATGAAGATGGAGGCCATCTCTTATGGGGAAGAGGTCTGCAGAAGATCCAGTGCCAGCGCCGCCGACCAGGAGAAATTTTTGGCTCCATAGCCGGCTCCGTGATCCCGGCGGGGATCAAAATATTCGTAAAACCCGTACCACTCCAGCAGTTCCAGGGTATCGGCAAGCACCCGTTGGGCCAGATCATCGAATCCATATCGGAGCAGCCCGTGGTAGAGCATCCAGTTCATGTTGATCCATACCGGCCCCCGCCAGTAGCGCTGGGGTTCAAACGTTTCCTGTAGAGGAGAAAACGAGGGACACAGATAGTAATCCCGCGGGGATAGAGTGGTTTCCAGGGTGCGTACCATTTCCGCAGCCCGGCGGGCATCGGGCACCCCGGCGAACAGGGGCGGAACGATACCCGACGAAGAGGCCACCTCAATCGGAGCATCGGCCACCAGGTCCCAGGCGTCGTAAAACCGGGTGCGGGGATTCCACAGCTTCCGGTTCATGGCCTCGATAGTTGCCCGGTTCCAATCCCGCACCTCCGACACCGAGGCGCCGATCTGTTCTCCCAGACGGATCAGGGCCTGATTGGAACGCACCAGCAACCCGTTGATCAAAGGTTCCTGAATTAAAAAGGGGCATTCCCGGTAAATGGCCGCCTCGTCGTATCCACACCGTACAAACAGTTGCACCAGATAGAGATACCGTTGATATTCCTCATCGGGAGGGCGTTGAGCGGCATCCACATGGTGCAGGTCCCGGCGCAGGCTTGCCAGATCTAACGGTGTCTCAATCCGAATACGCCCCAGGGGGGCATCCCAGGTAGGGGAATTGTCGGTTCCCGATTCCCAATTGTGCCGAATATACACCAGCCCTTCCTGCCGGGGATCTCGATGGGTGTACAGATACCGATGAAAGGCGATCATCTGAGGGAAAATTTCCTCGGTAAACGCCAGTACCGGGTGGGGATCTTCCGCCCGATCGTACATCGCCTCCAGCACGAATCCCACCACCGGGGGTTGAATGATTCCCGAGGTGGGGATTTCAGGGGCATAAGGGCTGCATCGGCTTTGCCAGATTTCCGGGCCGGGGAAGTACGCCTCGTTTTGTTCATGGAACAGAATGTGGGGTAGCAGGCCGTTTTTCCACTGACCTTTGAACAGACTGCGAAGTTCCTGGAAAGCCTCTTCCCGGTTCAGGTGAAAACGTCCCAGGGCGATGAATCCGGCATCCCAATTCCACTGGAAGGGATATTGCTCGGCGGAGGGTACCGTATATCCCCCGCGCCAGTTGGCGTTGAGAATGGTGCCGGCCTGTTCCCACAGGGGGGAATGTCTCGAAGGTAGGGTAGGCATGGAATTTTCCCCGATGGTTACAGTTGGTACAGTTCCGGGCGGCGATAGGCAAACAGTTGTTCCCGATCTCGCCAGGCGGCTATATCTTCCAGCCGAAGTGTGTGAATATAGACATCGGGGCGCTCATCGGCAAGCAGAACGATTTCCCCGGTGGGATGGGCCACCGCGCTGCCTCCCCCATAGGCCGTTCCCGCATGGTTGCAGTACAGGACAAAAAGTTGATTGTCCAGCGCCCGGGCCATCACCCGGCGGCGATGAATTTCTTTGAAATCTTCGGGAACGGCCGCCGGAGAGATGATGATTTCCGCTCCCTGAAGCGCCAGCGTGCGGGCAGCTTCCGGGAAACCCAGATCGAAACAAATGAGCATTCCGATGCGGCCCCAGCGGGTAGAAAATACCGCCAGGTCGCTGCCCGGGGCGAAGTTTTCGGTCCAGTGCACATGAGTTTTGTGATACCGATGCAACTGCCCGCCTTCCAGGCAGACGGCGGTGTTGTAGGCTAATCCGTGAGGGCCTTGCTCCAGGGTGCCGTAAACCACCATCATGTTGTATTTCCCGGCGGCCTCCGCCAGACGGCGACTGTCGGGGGAAGGCAATACCTCGCCGAGACGTTCAATCTCTTCCGCCGTGGGGCAGGGAGCGTAGCCGGTGCGGGAAAGTTCGGGGAACACGATCACATCGGCTTTTTGTTTGCCCGCGGCATCTATCATTTGCAGCATTTGCCCCATGTTGGCCTCTATCTTTCCCCATTGCGGCTCGAATTGCCCCAGCGCGATGGTCAGATGAGTGGTGTTGGAGGCATAAGAGAGCATCGAAGATTCCTCCTGAATCCGGTTTTCAGGTTCAAAAAAGCATTCCGGGGCTCCCCGACAGGGAATCCCCGGAATAGGGGAGACAGGAGAGGCCTACGCTTTGTACTCCCCATTAGAAAGTGAGCCGCACTTCGGCCACGGCCAGACGACGAATGGCAGGCGAAGCCACAAACTCTCGCAAGGGCTTGTCGAATATGTTGGTGATGGACACGGTAAATCCCACCCCTCGACCGGGGTTATAACCGAAAAACAGATCGAACGATTCGAACCCACCTAACGGTCCCCGATCTTTGAACGGATGTTCGCCGGTACCTTTTCCGGCTTTGGTTGCTCGATGGCTGCCGGAGATAAAGTCGTAGGCATCCACATGGCGCATGCTCAACGAAGCAAATGTTCCCGGGCGAATCACATTATCCACCGAAATGCCCAGGTTGTATTTGTTCTTGGGCGCATTAAAGCTCAGTTCATCCACGTTCCCATCTTTGTTCACATCGTTGCGCCAGATCTTGCCACCGGCGGTATCACTGGGTGTGGGAAACAGATCCCGGGGTTCCACGAAAGAGTAGCTTCCGGTGAGGCTGACATTGGGGGTCAGTTGAATGCGTAGCCCCACATCCAGCCCCTGAATGTTCACTTCCCCGAAGTTCACGTAGGTCAGGGTGAACTCCGGAGTGGTCAGGTCACGATCCCCGATTTTGGCCACCGGTACGGCAAAGGGATTCCCGATCAACACCAGAGGGCTGATGAAATCCTTATATTTGGTGCGGTAGGCGTTGACATCCAGGAACAAGTGCTTGCCGATCATTCCCCGGTAGCCGACTTCCACACCTTCGGAGCGTTCCGGCTGGAGGGGATCGATTTTGGTGCCGTCGGCGAGGGTATATCCGCTAATGTTGCCCCGAAACCATACCGGAAAACCAAAGGCATCGGCCCCTCGGAGCAACAACTCCTGCTGAATTACCGCGGGGGCCTGGTAGGCTTGATTATAGGTTACCCGAAACGTCCCGTATCCCGGAACTTTGTAAAGCAGACCCACTCGAGGACTGAATTGGGCATCATAGTTATCGTGGGTATCGTACCGACCGGCGGCCACCACCTGAAAATTGGCCGGCAGATCCACCTCCACCTGGCCGTACACTCCGAATTGTTTGATGGAGATTTCCACGTCTCCGGTATCGGCCAGGAAGGTGCCTTCACTTACCGGGCGGTTATCTTCATAATTCGCCCCGGCCACGATGCGCACGTTTTTGAAGGCGGTGTTATACTGCATTTCGGCATTATAGCGTTGGGATTTGTCGATGAATTTCGCCGCTTCAATGGCGTCTTCTTCAGACATCCCTGCTTCGATAAAGGCGGCTTTGGTGTTGATGTTGTGGGTGTTCCCGGCGGAATTTCCGGTGCGATACACCGTGGCGTAAAAATGCGGGGAGTGGAAGCGCAACTGCTGAATATCGTTTACCCATCCATCCACCTGATTCCGACTGATATTGGTGGTAACGATGTTGTGCGTTTCCGCCCGGGCATAGGTAGCCACCAATTCGGTACTGGGTGAGAAGGAGTAGTAGACGCTGGCGTCGAAGCGAAGATGCCTGATGGTGAAATCCGGATCTTCCATTGTGGCATGGATGACGTTGCCCAGAGAATCCCGGGTAACCGCCGCTGTATCGTTTTTCACCCAATCCTCCGCCCGTAAGAATTCAAAATTGGCTTTGTAGGCGATTTTGTCGTTCACCGCGCCGGCATGGCGCGCCCGGGTGATCAGGGTGCTGTTTTCTCCACCCCCAAGCACCAGAGTCGTCCCCAAAGATTGGCGGGGATGCTTCGTGGTGACGTTCAATACCCCATTGCTGGCATTGGGGCCGTACAGGGCGGAACTGGGCCCCAGCACCAGTTCGATCTGCTGAATATCCTCTTTGGCAACCGGCAGGAGATTGCCCGGTCCCACGCTGGCGCCGGGGAGCATGGAATTTCGCCCATCGGCAAACGTCTGGAAGCGGTAGCTGAAAGCGGTCATAAACCCGCGGGAGTTGATGGCAACACCATCCACACCGGTGCGATAGAAGTCCACGCCTTTAGCCTTGCTAATCGCTTCACCGAAAACAAAGCCGGCGTTGCGTCGAATGTCCACCGCATCCAGAACCGACACGGTGACCGGCGCGTCGGTGATCTTCTCCGGCTGGCGCGACCCGCTCACCACCACTGCTTCGGTAGGGATCACCGTCTGCTTCAAGGTGAAATTCGCCTCCGCCACAGTTCCGGGGGTTACCTCCACGGTTACACTCTGTTCTTCGTAACCCAGCATGGTGGCGGTCAGGGTATAGGTGCCCGCCGGAAGATACTTCACCGTATACTCTCCGTTCGGCCCCGTAGAGGCACCAAATGTGGTATTCTGCACCAGCACATTCACTCCGGGAAGAGCATTGCCCTCCGTATCGGTCACTTTACCGGATATCGTGCCGGTTTGGGCCAGAATACTCCCACCGATCAGCATGACCAAAAGACCAAGCCAGATCGGCATTCGTTTGTTCCATTTGCCCATCATAACTCCTCCTGAATAATTATGGGTTGAGATAGAAATTGCCCCCTCTTCTGACCAGGGGAAGGGATTATGCTGATTTTTCTGCCTGTTGGTCACCCTTGTGCCGTTCTGGATAAAAATCCCTTTGATGTGCGGGATCGCCCGAAGGGTGCTATTTCAGGAGCACCATCTTACGGGTGATGGAGATTCCCCCGGCCTGCAGGCGATAGAGATACACACCGCTGGGGATCCCCTTTCCATCGAATTGCGCGGTATAACTCCCGGCGCTGAGAATCTGGTTGACCAATGTTCTGATTCTTTGCCCTGCCAGATTATAGACTTCCAGCCTGACCAGGGCCTTGCGGGGCACTTCATATCGTATGACCGTCCCCGGGTTGAACGGGTTGGGATAGTTGGCTTCCAGGCGAAATCCCCGGGCTGCCCCGGGAAGCGGATGGGGTGCAACTCCTACCGTGCTCAGAAAGGCCAGATAAGCTGAGGTCACCTCATCCGGTTTTTCCACCAGAGGGGAATGGGCGGCATCGGCAATGACCACCTCGCTGTAGCTGCCCCCGTTGGCCGCGTATTGGCCCAACACGTATCGAGTTTGGGAATCCATAGGCTGGGCGGGAAAGATGCTGTCTCCGGGCCAGGTGTTTTGCAGACCGGGAGGCAATAACCCCTGGGTGGCTAAATATCCCAGATCGAAGAATGAAGAATCGGAAATCACCAGATCGTCGGCGCCTCGGATCCACAGGACGGGGAATTTGTTGGGAATATTGATCAAACCACTGCTAACGTCTCCGTATTTGGGAGAAAAGGCGTTTTGGGTTCCGCTGTCGCCCGGAGCCACAAAAGGCCAATTGGCGCTCGGGTCAAAGTCACCGGGAAAGTTTCCCGGCCCGACGGCGGTTTTCAGCATCTCCATCAACAAGTCGTGTTCGTTGGCCGGGCGGAACGGGGGTTTGAAATAGAAGTTTCGCATGATATTCAGGGGGGATGACGGACTGGCCGTGCTGGTATCCCCGGCCGCCAGGCGTTGTACAAACTCCGGGTCCACCGTGCCGGCACCGGAACCGGCGAAGTCGCTGTAATTGGGGGTGCCGAACTCATCTTTGGTGGCCAGGAAACCATAGGGAGGAACCGGATCGACCAGCAAAAGGGAATGCACCGTTTCCGGATGATCCACAGCATATTTCATGGCGATGATGCCGCCCATGGACCAACCGGCCAGATGGATCTTGTTCCCTCCGCCTACATACCCCTGTTCCGACAGGAAGGCATACACATCTTCCGAAAAATCGGCCATTCCCAGGGTGGCATCCACCGGTTTGGTTTCCGAGTCCCCAAACCCCCGCATGTCCAGAGCAAAGGTGTGAAAACGCTGTGGCATCCGCACCATTACCGGCTCCCAGAACAGGGAAGAAGCCAAAACCCCGTGAATGAAAACCACCGTTTCCCCATTGGGGTCGCCGCCTTCCCGAAAATGGGTGTTCAGGCGGCTGGATTGATAAAATCCCTGGGTGATTTGCGCCTGGAGCACTGTCCACGTTAGCATCAGAACGCAGATCACCCCTGCGTAAAACCTGGAGCGTATTTCCATGACAAGCCTCCTCGGTTATCCAAAACACTTTATGGTGAATTAGGTACTGCTGTCCTCTTTCTTTCCATCTACCGACGGGATAAACCGGTTCAGAATCCGGGCCAATGCTTCGGGAGCATCGGCGGGTACCGAATGGCTGGATCCTTCGATCTCTTCGTATTGGGAGCCGGGAAGCGCCTGCCGAAGACGCCGGGCGATGTCCGGGCTGAGCACATCGCTGAATTCTCCCCGCACGATGAGCACCGGCGCCTGAATCCGCAAACAACAGTTCCACAGGTCTTCCACCTCAAAAAACAACACCTCGGGGGGTAAGGTGAAAATCCGGGGATCGAAACGGGGAGACAGGGTGCCGTCTTCATGGGGGATCATCCCATAACGGAGCATGAGTTGAATAAACAGCGGTTTGGCCCCGCCCCAGGTGGTCTGAAAGTATTCATATACGTGATCTTGATTTTTGAACGGCCTGGGAATCTGTTGAATAGCCTGGTGCAGACGGTTAAACCCCCGGGGATCCACCGAGGGCGCCACATCGATGATGGTCAGGCTCACCACCCGCTCCGGCCTGGCCGCCGCCAGGGCAATGCCCACCCGGCCTCCCAGGGAATGCCCCACTACGTGAACCTGTTGATCAATGGTCTCCAGAAAGTGGATGATGTCATCCCGATAACCGTTGATGGTGTACAGCTCGTCCACCGGATCGCTTTGCCCATGGCCCCGAAAGTCCATCAGGTAAAGGGGATTGTCGATGGACAGATGACGCACCACCTCATCAAAATAGTGCCCGAATGTGGTTACCCCGTGCAAAAACAGAATCGGCGGCAGGGTTTCATCTCCGGGACGGTAGGCATAATGACATTTGCGCGTGCCGATATAGTAATCCCGTTCGTCGAATTTGAGATCCTTCATCCGGTGCTCCTTTCTGTGCCGTTAGGGGCCGAAACCGTTTTGTTGGCCGATTCTGTTCTAATGAATAACGGTTCCAGCAAGGTGTATCCAAAAACGAAGGCGATGTTGGCAAACGTGGCAATGGTGGCGGTTTTGGCGGTATTGGGAGAATATCCTCCATAGTATAGCCCGAGATGGAGAAACAATCCCAGACAGCTTCCCACAAAGGCCACCCACATTTTCAGGTGTTTCAAGAACAGGCCGCCCAGGATCGGCCCCACACTGGCGGCCAGAATTCCGTATAATCCAATGCTGGCGAAGATGCCCACGAATTCCGGAGGATCCAGGCTGAGCAGATAAGCGCCCAGGCCCATGGCGATGATAATCACCCGGGAAGCTCTCATTGCCAGGCGATTGAGACGCTCTTCATTGTGTTCCCTGAGCATCCAGGGCGCCAGCCAGTTGCGAAACAGGTCAAAGGCCACGATGGCCGACACGGCCACCAGAATCCCATCTAAAGTGCTCATGGCTGCCGCCAGTAAGGCCACAGAAATAAAGCTGGCTATCACCGGCGGAAAGGTGTTCACGATATAATGCGCCAGGGCAGCATCGGGATTCAGCCCCGGCGGCAGAGTGAGGATGGCGTAGAACCCTCCCAGCAGAATGATGCAAAAGGTGCTGTAGGTAAGAATGCCCACCAGAATGAACCGGGGCAGATCCGCTTTCCGGCGCAGGTAGAGGGTTTTGGTTAGCAGATGGGGCTGGGCAACCAGGGCAAAGCCGATGACAAAGGGACAAACCCACACTTCAAAATGGGTGGAAAAGAAAGGCGATTCCGGGTTAACCATTCCCAACAGCACCGGATTGTGGGAACGCAGCGCCTCCAGGAACGGCGACAGACCTCCGGAAAAAAAGTGAAATCCCGACCAGGCGATCAGCAGGGTAACCGCTACCATCAGCAGCCCTTGAAACATGTTGGTATAAGCATGGGCGTAGGTGCCCCCGAACATGGTGTACGTAAACACGAATACAATAATAATGGTCAGGCTGGCGGTGTAACTGATGGACAGGGCATTTTGCATCACATACGCCGAGGCCACCACAATCAGCACCACGTAAAACACGTTCAGCAGGGTCATGGCCGAGAAGACCCGTTGGAAAAACGGGCTTTTGTAGCGCAAGCCGATCCAGTGGGGCAGGGTGAGTACGTTCGATTCCACACCACTGTCCTGAAAGCGGCGGGAGAGAAACAGCATCCCTGCGGCCATGCCCAGCACCAGGGGAATGGAGAGGGAAATGAACGCACTCAGCCCAAACGCATATACGAAGCCGGGATTGATGACAAACGTCAGGGTGGAAGCCATGGAAGTGGCCCAGGCGACGCCCACCAAAAAGGGGGACATATCCCGATTTCCCAGAGCGAAACTGCGGAAATTGCGGGTGCGGCGGCTGCCCAGTAGAGCAATGACCGCCGTCCCCACCATGTAAGCGCCGAAAATGCTCCAGGCAATGGCCGAACTGTTCATGGTCTCTCCAGTTTCTCCGAATAAGCCGCTTTTTCAGGAAAAGGTGATCACCTGGCGTACCGCATCCCCCCGGGCCAGGGCATCGAAGGCCTCGTTAATCTCCTCCAGAGGAATGGTGCGCGAGAGCAATGTATCCACGGGCAGGATTCCGGCCTGGTACATGGCGATAAACCGGGGGATGTCCCGCCGGGGTACCGCCGATCCCATGTACGAGCCGACCACGGTGCGTTCTTCGGCCACCAGACTGACCGCCGGAATGGTAAACATCCGCTGAGGATGGGGCAGGCCGATGGTGACGGTGGTCCCCCCGCGGCGGGTGGCCTGATAAGCCTGGATGAGCACCGTTTCATTGCCCACCGCCTCCAGGGCGTAATCCGCCCCCCCGCCGGTGAGATCCCGGATGGCCTCTACCGGATTATCGGTGCGGGCGTTCACTGTGTGGGTGGCGCCGACCCGCCGGGCCAGATCCAGCTTGCTGTCCAGCGTATCCACCGCGATGATCGGACAGGCCCCCGCGGCCCGTGCCCCCATGACGGCGCTCAATCCCACCCCTCCCATACCAAACACGGCGACCGCCAGCCCCGGTCGCACCCGGGCCGTATTCACCACCGCCCCGACGCCGGTCATTACCGCACAGCCGAACAGGGCGGCTTTTTCCAGAGGCAAGGCGGGATCGATTTTTACCAGCGACTCCTGAGCTGCGATGGTGTAGCGGCTGAAGGCTGACACCCCCAGGTGATGGTTAAGCTCTTTACCGGAGGCGTTGCGGAACCGTCGATGGCCGGTGAGCAGGGTGCCGGCGGTATTGGCGGTAGCCCCGTTCTCGCACAGGGCGGCTCGCCCGGTGGCACAGGGAATACAGCGACCACATACCGGAACAAACGAGAACACCACGTGATCGCCCGGCTGCAGATCGGTGACGCCCGGCCCCGTCTCTTGCACGATCCCGCTGGCTTCATGCCCCATGACCATGGGCATCACCCGGGGGCGGGAGCCGTCGATGACGGAGAGATCGGAGTGGCACAGCCCCGCGCCGTGAATCTCCACCAGAACTTCCCCGTATCCCGGCGGCTCCAGCTCGATCTCTTCGATCACCAGTGGCCTGGATTGGGCATAGGGCGCCGGTTTTTCCATCTCATACAAAACCGCGGCAAGAGATTTCATACTTGTCTCCCGGTTTTGGGGTGATTATCTGACGGATTGGATCGATAAATCCACGTTACTATCGGATATGCGCGGTGTGAAGCGGGTCGGGAGGAGCCGTTCGAGCTTATGTGCGGGCTGCGGAGGGATCCCGAATCACTACCATCTGAATGTTGGTCATCTCTTCTATAGCGTACCGAAGGCCTTCGCGGCCCAGACCGCTCTGTCGGTTGCCTCCATAGGGCATATGGTCGGCCCGGAAATTGGGGGCCTCGTTGATGATAACACCGCCGAAGTTCAACTTTCGGATGGCCCGGAGCACCCGTTCGATGTCCCGGGTGAATACGGAGGCCTGAAGACCGTATTCTGTGCGATCGGCTTGCTCCAGGGCGGTTTCAAAATCATCGTAGGGGATCACCGAGGCGACCGGGGCGAAGGCTTCCTGCGCCACGACTTTCATGGTGGGCTTAACCCCGGTGAGCACGGTGGGCCAGTAGACCGGACCTTCCCGGCGCCCTCCGGTAAGCACCCGGGCGCCTTCGTCGACCGCCTCCTGCACCCAGTGTTCAATGCGTTCGGCTTCCCGCACGTCGATCATAGGCCCTACATCAACCTGCTCGTCCAGGGGATCGCCCACCACCATGGCGTTGGTGGCTTCCACAAACCGCTCGGTCAGGTCATCAACGATGCCGTGATCTCCGTAAATGCGTTGCACCGAAATACAGACCTGGCCGGAATTGTAGTATGCCCCCACGGCGCATTTCCGGGCGACCAGTTCCAGATCGGCATCCGGAGCCACGATCACCGGCGAGGTATTGCCCAGTTCCAGGGTGACTTTTTTGATCCCGGCACGGGAAAGAATCTGCCGTCCCACCCCCGGACTGCCGGTAAAGGAAATCTTGGCCACCCGGGGATCGGTAACCAACCAGTCCCCCACGGTACTGCCGGGTCCGTTCACCAGGTTGATTCCCCCGTCGGGCAGCCCGGCTTCCTGCAATATCCGACAGAGGATTCCGGCGCTGAGGGGGGTGAGGTTGGCGGGTTTGAGCACCAGAGAATTTCCGGCAGCGATGGCCGGGGCCACCTTGTGAGCAACCAGATTAAGCGGGAAGTTAAACGGCGTGATGGCCGCGACCACCCCCACCGGCCGTCGTACCCAAAAGCCGAAGTAGCCCGCCCCGGAGGGCACCGCATCCAGCGGAACGGTTTCCCCGTGGATGCGTTTGGCCTCTTCGGCGGCGATCTGAAAGGTGCTGATCGCCCGATCCACCTCTGCCAGGGAGTATTTCAGCGCCTTTCCGGCTTCCGCCGCGATCGTGCGGGCGATCTGGTCCCGCTGTGACATCAGGGCCTGGGAAGTGCGGTACAGGATTTCCGCTCTCCGATATGCCGGAAGATCGGCTATCACCGGAGCGGCTTTTTCCGCTGCGGCTACGGCATCGGCCACATCTTTCCGGCGGGCGGTGGTCACCGTGCCAATGGTTTCCCCGGTATACTTGTTTTTTACCTCCAGTTCCGGGCCACCGGCTACCCAGCGCCCCCCGATAAAAAGTTGCTGATGCATGCTGTGCTCCTTTGCTCTGTATCTGATAGAGAAAACCCGCTTCTTTGCGCATCATAGAGGTTGACCTACCTCAACTGGAAACGGGGATTTCCTCCTTTTTCCCGTTTGTTGAGGCCAGATATTCTTCGAAAGTGGGGAGTCCGCTGAGGTATGCCGGCCATTCATCGATGAATCGGCGATAGAATTCCAGCACTCGTTCGTAGAACCGCCACATTTCGTATAGCCGCTGGCAGAAGGGTAGGAGTTCTTCCTTTTCTTCAGGCGTGGCCCGGCGGTACTTCTTGATCAGGATTTTTAGATATTTTTCGGCTGTCCGGTAGGAGTCTTTGTGGAGGGTATAAAACCGAATGCTGTTGCGAATGAAAAAATCATCGGTAAGCTGATAATAGTCTCTCCGATCGTTCTTCACCCATTTCCGGCGGGCATAACCCATCTCTTCCAGTTGCCGGCAGTTCATGCTGACCGGCCCTTTGCTCACTTCCAGGCGTTCGGCGATTTCATCCAGAGAAAGGGGGCGATTGGCGGATAAGAGCAATCCGACAATGCGTCCCCGCAGCATGGGCAGGCCATGATCGGCATAGGATTTACCAAAATCTTCAATCAGTGCATCCAGCGTATCTTCAAAATCGATCATGTTTGTTTCTCCTGCGAGATTACTAAACTTCTCATCGTTTAGTAAATTGCAAACGATGAGAATATACTGACTCTTGATAAATTTGTCAACAGTTAAATTGGATTAATGACGCATGCTTATTGCCACGCTGATAAGGGGCTAATTTTGTTCGTTTGAACCTTGACGCGGGCGGGTTGTCCCTACAGACCTCGCATAGGCGTAGACCTTGACGGTTTGTAACTATCTCGACAATGTCAAATTAAACCGCCCTCACCCATCCCCAC
The DNA here is from genome assembly GCA_964416895.1 of uncultured Calditrichaceae bacterium. Classification (GTDB taxonomy): domain Bacteria; phylum Calditrichota; class Calditrichia; order RBG-13-44-9; family J075; genus CAYQGB01. The sequence goes on along the minus strand of CAYQGB010000002.1, from coordinate 6 downwards.
CCCAAC
>CAYQGB010000001.1:0-73911 GCA_964416895.1 uncultured Calditrichaceae bacterium | reverse complement strand
GATTATCTGCTGGTGTATTTCCACTATTGGCAGATGCAGCGGAGTTAATAGCAATAGACTCGTTGCATAATAGCCTGAAGGGATAAAAAACGCTTGGGAGAAAAGCTATATCAACTTCTGTTGTCATTCCCCCGCCGCGGCGGGGGGAATCCATTAATTTTTAGAGGGTTATGGATACCTGCTTTCGCAGGTATGACATGCTTGCAGTTCACGCTCCTATAAATATTTTACACACTCGGCTTATTTTGCAACGAGTCTAATCATTCTCCGCTCTTCCGCCACTCAAGAACTCATCCCCCCAACCCCCTTTCGCCTGGGAAGAGAAGGGAGGCAGGAGGGATAAGTTCCTGAGAGAAAATGGGTTTGTAACTATCTCGACATAGAACCCTGAGTTTTGTCGTGTATTGTAGGTGTTTTCATAAATCTTCGGCTTTCATTGAAATCCAGGTTAAATCCGGTAACCTCTGGCCTGAGTAAGGGGTAATTTGCTGCGAACGAATATTCCATTTCCTCTGCCGATTTCGGTATCTTTTGAATCATAGACCACCGATTCAGCTATAAATTGGGATCCCGTTTTATTGACGACTTTGCCGATCGCTTTTAATCTCCCTTTTGAAACAGGCCTGATAAGATAAATGGTGAAGGATGTTGTCAGGACAAACACTTCAGTCTCATAAGAATTTGCCGCAAAGAAAGCCGCATCATCAAGCATTTTGAAATAAACCGACCCATGAACGGCACCCCCGGAATGATGATACTTTTCGGATAGCTCAATTTCAATCTCCGCCATCCCTCTGGAGACCGTAATTTTGGGATTAAATATCTGATTTATGGGGGCGGCCAGGTACATGTTTTCCAATGCTCTAAAATGATCACTCCCGGTCATTTGTTCAATCCCCGATTGCGTTTGTACCCATTAAAGAGGAAATAACCGGTTTGCCTCTTCGTTTCCCGGCGGGGGGGCCGGAATCGGTGTCAGATTAGTTACTCAACCGGGCGATGTCGTTGAAGATCACAAAGAAGATCAGCATCAGCAGGAAGACCATACCGATTTGCTGCACGATGAGCTTGGCCCGCACCGAAATGGGTTTGCGCCGCACCCCCTCGATGAGGATAATCAGCAGGTGGCCGCCGTCCAGGGCGGGAATGGGCAGGATGTTGACGATGGCCAGCACCACGCTGAGGTAGGCGATGAATTTCATCAACCGGCTCCAGCCCTGTTGGGCCGCCTCACCGGCCATCTGAGCAATGGCCACCGGTCCGGCCAGGGTTTCCCGCACCGATTCATGCCCGGTGATCATGCGGGCAAACCCCCGGATGTTCAGTTCCCCGAACAGCACCGCCTCCTGGAATCCCCGTACCATCGCGGGAAAGAGACTCAGTTGCCGATATTCGGTATAGCGGGTAATCCCGATTTGCCCGATGGTAACCGCCTTGCCCTCCGCATCCCGGGTCTGTACCGATCGGGGGGCAATCACCATCTGCAGGGTATCCGCGCCTCGCAATACGGTGAATTTCAGAGGCTTCTCCGGATGGGCATACACCACCCGGGTCATGGCCATCCAATCCGTAATGGCGGAATCGTTGATGGCGATGATCTTATCCCCCCGTTGCAAACCGGCGCGATGTGCAGGGGAGTCGGGCAACACGTCCCCCACTCTGGCCTCATACAACGGCGCCACCCCCAACCGCTCCAGATCCTGCATACTCATCCGATCCCAGCTCAACCGCAGGGTGCTCCGCTGCCCGTTTCGTTCGACAATAATGGTGGTTTCCTGCCCCAGATTGTTCAGGAAGGCCTGAGTGACTTCCTGCCAGGTGTGCAGGGGAACGCCGTTGATTTCCACCACCCGGTCGAATTTTTGCAGGCCCAGGCTGTCGGCAATGCTGCCTTCTTCTACATAGCCGATGGTGGTGGTCGGAGTGACGGGTTCGCCTTCCGACCAGAACATGTATCCCAGAATTCCCACCGCCAGCACAAAGTTCATGATTACCCCGGCGGAAATGATGATCACCTTTTGATACAGGGGCTTGGACATGAACTCATAAGGAGCGCCGGTGAGGGTTTTGCTATCCAGGCTTTCGTCGATCATTCCACTGAGTTTCACATATCCCCCCAGGGGAATGGCGGAAACGCAGTAGTCGGTTTCTCCGATTTTGACCCCGAACAGGCGGGGAGGAAACCCCAGAGAAAACCGCTCCACTCGCACGCCGAACAACTTGGCCGCCAGAAAATGTCCCAGTTCGTGGACAAAGATCAACACGCCCAGAACAATCACAATAGGAAGAATATGATCCCACAGAAACATGAAAGCGTCACCAAACATGTGCGGAAACTCCTTTCAAATTTGCCTTTCCGCCATATCAACGGAAAATCGTGTCAAAGGTTCAGGTCAAATTTTTCGGTCGCAGGGGCGCCGGCACAGGGCAGACAACCGCCCCTTTTCCCCTGTGGTCGAACCCTCCTTTTCAGGCGATAAATATAGGCACAGAAGCCCGGGGCAACAACAGAAGAATATGCCCTGCCGGGAGCAGGGCGTGGATGTTGCTATCGAATCCGATGGTAGCGCCCGCTGAACCACCATCGGGGCGCCCGGTGGGGATCATCTCCATCGTAATACCCCCATCCCACGATGGTGTACAGGCTATCCCGCACGGTTTCCCGAAAATACTCTATCTTCAGCCCTTCCTCCGGGGAATGATCCCGGTTATCCCGCTGCCAGATGATCGTCCGCGCTCCCAGCAGCGTTCCCCGATGCACCACCGTCTCCTCCGGCTTGACCACCACGCACCAGAGTTGCCCGTTCTGTACTTTGTTCACCCCCCGGCTGAGCATCGTCACCGTATCACCGGTTTCGGTGACGTACTGATCCCGGATGTGTACCCGCTGAAAGTAAGGGGATTGGGAGGTGTATTCCTGCCGCACCCGAATGATTTGTGTCAGTTGCAAGGGAAGCGTATCCGGGAGCGCGTCTTCCCCAAGCCGGGGGCGCACCGGCGAAGGGGGCTGTTGGGGTATTCGATAGATTCGAAATTCCCCTTCCCACACCCCATCCAGCGATTGAAAAACCCCGGCGTGGGGAGTATCGGCCGGGGCAACCGGTGGGGGAGTGGTGATGTCCTCCACCGGAGGAGCTTGTTGAGGAGGGGAGCCGCAACTCCAGCCGATGCCCATCAGCAACGGCAGCAGCCACCCCGGCAATCGATAGCCTCTCATGCAATCGAATCCGATGTTTGTACGGCGCCGTCGAAAGAAGATCGGCGTTATCGGGTGGTTTTGGTCAGGCGAACGGCGAAGGAGCCGTCCATGTCGTGCACGTGGGGAAAAGTGCGAACGGAATACCCGTCCCAGAGATATTTCTGGGGGAGATCATCTTTCAGGGAATCCCGCTCAAACTCGGGATGGATTTTCAAGAATCGTTCCACGACCTGTTCGTTTTCTTCCGGAGTAATGGTGCAGGTGCTATATACCAGTTTGCCGCCGATCCGGAGCACCCGGGCCGCCGCCTCTAACAATTGCAGTTGAATCTGCTGCATGTTCTCAATATCCTGGGCGGTGCGCTTCCATTTGAGATCCACCCGTTTGCTCAATACGCCGAAGCCGGTGCAGGGGGCATCCAGCAAGATTTTATCGAACTGATACTCCACCGGCATTTGCAGGGCATCGGTGGCGACGATCAAGGAGTGAGAAATTCCCAGGCGTTGAAGGTTGTCTCGCAGCAGACAGGCCCGGCTATGGTGCTTCTCAAAACAGACCAGCGTGCCCAGGTTGTTCATGCGCTCGCCGATGTACCCGGCTTTACCACCGGGCGCCGCACACATGTCCAGCACCTTCTCTCCCGGTTGAGGATTTAACAGCCGCACCGGAATCCCCGTGCTGACATCCTGTACCGATACCCATCCCCGGCGCAGAAAATCCAGCTTGCGAAATTCGGAAAAATCTTTGATCCGTACGAATTCGGGAAAATCCGGGTGTACCTCGTGGTCTACCTCGGCCTCCTCCAGGGATTTGAATAGCGTTTCCGGGTGCGCTTGAAGGTAGTTGATCCGAACCGCCAGGGTGGGGCGTTCGTTGTTGGCAACGCACAGGCGGATGGTATGATCCACGCCCCATTCTTCGATCCAGCGTTGCACCAGCCACAGGGGATGGGAATACCGGATGGAAAGGCGCTCCACGTATTCCAGCTGGGTTTCCAGATACTCCAGCTTTTTCCGCTGGCGCAAAAAATTTCTCAGGATGGCATTGACCAGATTGGCGGTTTTCTGATTGTACTTGTTTTTGGCAATCTCCACCGCCTCGTTGAGCACCGCATAGGGGGGGATTTTGTCCAGATACATCAGCTGATACACCGAAGAGCGGAGATTATTCTTCACGTCGGGGATCAGGTTCTCGTATTCTCCCACGTATAGCTGGCGCAGATACCAGTCCAGCCGTAACCGCCAGCGCAGAACGCCGTACACCACTTCGGTGATCAGCCCTCGATCCGCCTCTTCAAAGGTGTTGATCTCCCGTTCCAGCAGTTTGTCGGTAAAGGCCTGGCGGGTCTCCACCCGGGTAAGAATATCCACGATCTTCGTCCGGGCGTTAATCTGAGATGGAGGAGCGGCGGAGGTACTGCTGTCGGAATCCTGAGATTGCGAAAGGTTTACCAATTTTTCTTCGTCACTCAACGCTGCTTTTTTCCTGATGTTTGATAACACGACCCAATTTAGAATAATATACAAAAATTCCCGGTGGCTGCTAAGGAAAATTTTGGGGAATTCAAATCCGGTGGGGGGTATACCCGGTCGAGATTAAAGATGAAAGCTATTCAGGTACATAGGCTGTAGCCATTTAGACTGTAGGTTCCATATTTCAGACCCCGAAGGGGTTTAAATGAGATAACGAAGGGCACCGCCCCGGGGCTATTCCGGTACATAGGCTGTAGCCATTTAGACTGTAGGTTCCATATTTCAGACCCCGAAGGGGTCTAAATGAGATAGCGAAGGGCACCGCCCTGGGGTCACTTTGCATTCCCCCAAAATCTTTTTCTTGAACACTATCGCAAAGCCTCACATTTCCAACACCACCGGATTTTTCCCCATGGAGGTGACAAACTCCTGATAATGCCCTTCTAACTTTTCCAGATAGTGATCGAAGCGAAAGTGGGTTTCCACCCGGCGGCGGCCCTGCCGTCCCATCTCCTCCCGCCGCCGGGGATCCCGGATCAACTCCAGAAGCTTTTCCGCCAGCGCTTGCCCATCCCGGGGGGGCACCAGCAACCCGGTGTGGCCTTCCACCACCACTTCCGGTACCGCTCCGCCGGCCGCCGCTACCACCGGCAGTTGCAACGCCATCGCCTCTAACAGGGTGTTGGGAAAAGATTCCCCGTAGGAAGGAAAAGCCAGAATATCCATCGCGGCCATCATTCGAGGGACGTCCCGGCGAAAACCGGTGAAGGTAATGTGCGGAAAGAGTTGCCGGGAAGCCGCCAGCGCCCGAATTGCCTGCTCGTATTCCTCTTCCCCGTAGCTGGCGCCGCCCACCACCAGAAAATGCACCGGCACATCGGTCTGATCCAGAATCCTTCTCGCCGCTTCCAGAAATTCTCGATGCCCTTTTTTGGGGGTCAGGCGGGCCACCATTCCCACCACCACATCGGAGGCGTTTAGCCCCAGCTCCCGACGAATTTCTTCCCGATTATATTTTCCCGGATCGTAGGCGTCTATGGGCAATCCGTTGAGCAGAACATGCACTTTCTCCGGAGGAACGGGGCAGGTACGGAGAACGTTCTCCCGGATAAATCCGGAGACGGTCAAAATTCGATTCACCCGGCGGTATAGATAGCGGTGCAGGGGATCGCATTTGCGTACGCCGCTGGCCATGCGCTTGCTCATCAGCAGGGGAGTGGCCCTTCCCGCCAGGTGCAACGCCGGCACCAGTGTCCATAGATCGTGGGAGAGGTGGCAATGGATGATGTCCCATCGGGATTGGCGCAGAAACCGAAGGGTTTGCCATATTCCCTGCCAGATATGGCGGTCTTCCCGGAGCAGAGGCGCCACCGCCAGGCCATTTCGGGCGGCTTCCTGCGCCAGGATTGTGTCCGGTCGGCACAGCAGGGTGATCTCGTGCCCCCGGTCGGCCAGGGCCAGGGAAATCCTCAACGTCTGCATCTCCAGTCCGCCCCAGGCCGGAGAGCCGCAGGTTTGTAAGATCCGCATTCCCGAATCGTTCTGTTTTTTTCCAACCGGAAATATATTCCCCAACGTTCCGGGAGTTCCGTAAGGCGGCGTACGCTGTACAGCTGTACTATCACCTGGCATATGAGAATTCCCTGGAATGTGTTTGGAAACCGACGTCCAGCTTTAAGAAACGTATTTCGTAATGCGTATTGCGTATTTTGATGTAGCCGGTTACGCAATACGCAATACGTTTTCTGGCATTTTACGCCGATGGGCGCTGACTGTTGAGTGACTTCTGCGAAATTCTCAGATGTGACGTGATAGTACACGGCATACGCTGTACAACACAAACGCCTCGAGGGAAATTCCCTCGAGGCGTTTTCCACGCAAATTGAAAGGCAGAGGCCTGGCAGACGCTCAGGCGTCCACGGGCATCTTTTTCTTCTTTATCGGTTCCGGCATGGTGCCAAACACGTAATCCCACAGGGGCGTGCTGACGCCGTATCCCCGATCAGGATCTTGATAGTGGTGCAGGTTGTGATGCTGCTGAAGCCACAATCCCAGCCGGCTTCCCCGCATCGACCAGTGGTGCAGCACATAATGAATGGAATCGTAACACACGTAGCCGAATACAAATCCGGCAAAAGAAGGTTCCCCCACGGTCACGCCTAAGGCCCATCGGAACAACCCGTAAAACAAAATTGCCAGGGGAATGCTCACCGAAGGGGGCATTACCAGACGTTTGGAATCCCGGGGATAATCGTGGTGAATGCCGTGGATGAGGAAGTGTATCCTTTTTCCCATCTCGCTTTTGAATTCATAATGAAAGGCAAACCGATGGATGACGTATTCCATAAACGTCCAGAACAGCACGCCCAGAGCGAACAGCCCCACGATCTCCGCGGCGCCAATCTGAGGATTGTTCGCCGACCGATACAGCAGGAAGGCCACCAGCGGCAGATACAGAATGAGGGGCACGCTGGGGTGTACCCGGGATAATTTTTCCAGAAAGTCGTTCTGGAACAACCGGGGAGTTTCATCTTTGTTAGACACATACAGTTTGGCCATACCGGAATCCTCCTTCATTTTATACCATGACATGGTCAGCAGATCATGGCGAAAACCCCTGAACCTCCACCTGCTCCGTTTATGGATTGCGGAAAAGAAATATTCTTCACGGAAAAAAGTTACGAAATTTTTGGGGAAAATCCATTGGTGGAATAAGTTTTTCCCTATTCGGCAATGGATGCTGTAAAATATAGCGACTATTTTTAACCGAATCGTAAAATAGTCATGACAATTTTTTGATTGGGTTAAAAAATGTCTCAAAATTCTTCCTTCCCACCCCGTCGGGACGGAGGTGGAAGGAAACAAGAGGCGCTCCCGCGTCAAATCCACATAACACATTGTTTTTGGAAAACATAAAGACGCAGAGTGTCAATGCCTTCCTTTCCCGTCGGGCGGGAGGGTAAAGAGAAAAATGCTTCGGTTGAGGCAAAAAAGAACCCCGGCCAGAAGCCGGGGCTGGTTTCGATCGCCTATCCAAAGAGTATCCGCATGAGGTGGTAAAACAGCATTGCCCCCAGGGCGCCTGCCGGAAGGGTGACGATCCAGGAGATGATGATGTGGGTAACCACCCGGAGGTTCAGAGCGCTCAGCCCCCGGGCCAGCCCCACCCCCAGTACGCCGCCCACCAGCGTATGGGTCGTGCTCACCGGCAATCCCAGCTTGCTGGCCAGAACAATGGTCGAGGCGGCGGCAAATTCGGCGGAGAATCCCCGGGTGGGGGTGAGTTCGGTGATTTTCTTTCCGATGGTGATCATCACCCGCCAGCCCCAGGTCGCCAACCCGATAACGATGCCGGTACCCCCTAACACCAGCACCCACAGAGGCACCGCGGTCTTCATGGCCACCTGCCCGGTCTGCAAAATGCTGATCACCGCTGCCAGAGGCCCCACGGCATTGGCCACATCGTTGGCGCCGTGGGCAAAAGCCACAAACGCCGCACTCAGCACCTGAAGGTAAACAAAAATCCGCTCCACCGCCCGGAACTCGGCGCTGCCCCGCTCCACGGTGGTGCCTTGTTCCGCTTCTTTGCTCAGGAGCAACAAATCCTGATACAGGGTGGCGATTTGCTCTTTGAATGCTCCTCTGGCATCCACTACCGCTTTTTCCAGATGATGCGCAGCTTCGGTAATCTCCTGAATGACCGGCGGAGGTTGGCGCACTGTCACCCGATCTTCCCGGTCGTCCTGAGGCTGAATGCGGCGCACCAGAAAAAAACTGATCGCCGCCGCCACCAGTCCCACTGCCGTGGCGATCAGGGAGGCCCGTCCAAATTCCAGATGCAGGTGCAGGTTTTTCAGCCCTTTGAATACCATGGCCAGGGTCAACACCCAGAACACGCAGAAAGAGACATAGGGGGTAATCTTTTTGGCCGCCTGCACCGGTTCCTGGTTATGAAAGATCAGGCGGCGTAGCAGGCTGAAGATCAGATAGGCGAGGGTGCCGCACAGGAGGGGGGAGATGATCCAGCTGGCCACAATGGAGGCGACTTTTCCCCAGTCGGCGGCGTGGGTACCGGCATACATCACCCCGAATCCCAGCACCGAACCGACGATGGAATGGGTGGTGGAGACGGGCCAGCCGAAATAAGAGGCCACCTGCAACCATACCGCCGCCGCCATCAGCGCCCCGATCATCCCGTACATCAGGTGGAACTCGTTGCCGGTGAAAATTTCCGGGCTGATGATGCCTTTGCGGATGGTCTCCGAGACATGCGTTCCTACAAACACCGCCCCGATGAATTCCAGAACCGCCGCGATGATCACCGCCCGCTTGATGGTCAGCGCGCCGGAACCCACCGACGTGCCCATGGCATTGGCCACGTCGTTCGCGCCCACACTCCAGGCCATGTAAAACCCTGCCACCAACGCAATAAGCAGAATAACCGTTTCAATTCCCATCGTTGCGTCTTCCGTATCCGTTGGTCTGCGAATTTATTCCCGGAATCGCTATTTCACTTCCAGCAACATCCGAACTCGATTGGCTAACTTTTCGGCAAGATTGGCCAGAGAGGCCACGGCCTGCAAAATATTGATCCATAATTGAAAGCTGCTATACGGAAGGGTGTCATCCATATTGTACAGCTTCTTCAAAAGCTCCCGTTGCAACACATCCGCTTCATGTTCCATATAGGCCACTTCTTCCACCATGCGCATGACTTTTTCCGCTTCCCTCCCGCCGAAGGAAGCTTCCACCAGTTCATCCATCTCCCGGATAATCGCATGCACATGCTCAACCGCTTCCAGGTTCTTGTCCAGAAATTTTTTGAGATCATCTTCCATCCCTTCCAGCGGTTCCAGCCGCTTGAGGGTCATCAGGATGCCGATGTCTTCGGCCCGGTCGGCGAGGGTATCCTGAAGGGCCAGAATTTCCAGCAAATCCCCCCGATTCACCGCCAAAAACAGCCCTTTGGGAAGGTGATTGCGGATTTCGTTTTTGGTGAGATCGGCGGCATGTTCCATCTCGGAGATTTCCTCGGCCAGGGCATTGATCCGATCCCAATCGTTGTGAACGTAGGCCTGATATAACTCGTTCAGTTTTTTGACGCAGGCGGCCACTTTCTCCATGTGCGACTGAAGCGGAGAAAAGGGGGATCTGGCAAAAAGATTCCTCAACACGTTCATGGCACTTGGCTCTCGGTTTAGATGAAGTCTCCCGGGGCTAAACCCAAGCCCCCCACACTACCTTGCCATCCGGCAAACAAATTTACACAAGGATATGAAACATCCAATTCAAAATTGCAAAAACCGATTCAACCTTTTCGGGAAAGTGGTTATATTTGAAAATCTCTTATTTTCCCGGCAGAAGAGCCCTTATGAGGTATACCGGTAAATGTGCAGGGGGGGGAACTGACACCGGAGATGTGAGAATTTGGGCAATTCTTTTACCGGGTAGGTTTCGTGGTAAGGGAAATCAAATTGGATGGAAGCTCCCGATTCCTCGGGAAAATCGCCGTAATAAACCCTTAAGCCGGAGGTAAATCTCATGGTACGAAAACTGAGCATTGAATATTGCGTGGAGTGAAACTACTACCCCAAAGCCGCCAGTTTGGCGGAGACGCTCAAGAAGGAGTTGGGGATCGAGGCGGAATTGATCAAGTCTTCCGGAGGGGTCTTCGAGGTGGTGGCCGATGGAGAGTTGATCTTTTCCAAGAAGAAAGAGGGGCGTTTTCCCGAACACGAGGAAATTCTTACCCTCCTGCGTCAACGATAACATCAATGGCCTTCCTGTGTATCTTACCGCCGCCTGATTTCCCCGGTCGTTTTCTTCCGGCGCAGTGTGGGAAAGCTAACATTGCGCCGGAAGAAACGGAATATATTTTCCCCCACTATCGCGACAATGATCATCCATAAGGAATCCCGGAGGAGTCTGACGTTGATGAGCAATTTCCCGAAGCGAAAAGGATCTCGCCGATGGAAGCCGAGCTTTCGCACCGGCGGATGGGCGCGGTTCATCCTGTCGGTGCTGTTGATTGCGACCACGATATGGGCGGGCGAGGAAAAAAAATCCCCAAGCCGAAGCTGGTTGACCGCCCCCAATCGGGTTATCGGGCTGCGCACGGCTTATCTGCATCCCATGAAGGCGCGCACGGTATTGATCCACTGGGGATACGAGTTCCGGGACGACTGGATTGCGCCTGTCTCTGAACTGCGAGGCAATCTGAACCGTTATGGAGTTCTGGGAGTGGAGTTTTACCTTTCCGAGAATGTCTCCCTGCGGGTGCGGGGGATTATTCATCAGGTGTTGCATCCGGAGGCGCTACCGGGGGGGATGGCCGCTTTGGAAAGCGCCCGGGATGTGGGGGATTTTACCATCACCACCCTGGCGCAATTGGTGGCGGCGGGGAAGTATCATCCCGCCATCGGGCTGCGCCTGAGCACCACTCTGCCCAATACCAATCAGGATCGGGGATTAGGCCCCAACACCACCGACATTACCCTGGCGATTGTGCTCACCCACCGGATTGCCGGCCTCACCGTATTTTCCGATGTGGGTGTGGCCATTCTGGCGGCGCCCCAATTGCCCAACGTGCAGAACGACGTGCTGGCCTATGGGCTGGGGCTGATGTGGCAGCTTCATCCCCGGCTGCTCCTGTCGGCGGAGGTGAACGGTATCCATTCCACCCGGCGGTTTATTCCCCGGGGCACGGAAGATCGTTCCCTGGCCCGGGTGGGGGTTACCTGGCGATTGCCGTATGTGAGTGTGGAGATTTTCCCCACCCACGGCCTGTTGGAACGGGAAGGAAAATGGGGGGTGCTGATCGAAGCCAACTGGCAGTTGAACCTCCTCAGCCGTCGGGGAAAGCCTTGAAGCGAATGTCCTACTTTTTTGTGGCGCCGGAACGCCTGATGTCTCTTTCCCCCGCTCCTGCGGGGGAAAGAGAAAAACCGGATCAGCCGGCCCGGGAAACGGTCTTCTGTTCAAACTCCAGCGTTGCCAGATAGTGCTCCGCATCGATGGCGGCCATGCACCCGCTGCCTGCTGCGGTTACCGCCTGCCGGTACACCCGATCCTGCACATCCCCGGCGGCGAAGACTCCCGGCACCGAGGTCTTGGTGGTTCCGGGCTGGGTGACGATGTAGCCCTGTTCATCTAACTCCAGTTGGCCCCGGAAAATCTCCGTGTTGGGCCGGTGCCCGATGGCCAGGAACACCCCTTCGCAGGTGAATTCGCTTTCCTCCCCGGTGACGGTGTCTTTCAGACGCACGCCGGTCACTCCTGCTTCCCGGCTGCCCAGAATCTCCACCACCACCTTGTTCCATAGAAAGTCGATCTTCTCGTTCTGAAAGGCTCGCTGCTGCATGATTTTGGAGGCCCGCAGTTGATCCCGCCGGTGAATGACGGTCACCCGGGAGGCGTATTTGGTCAGAAAGAGGGCCTCTTCCATGGCCGAGTCCCCTCCGCCGACCACCACCACATGCTTGTCCTTAAAGAAGAACCCGTCGCAGGTGGCGCAGGCGGAGACCCCATAGCCCATCAACCGGGATTCCGATTCCAGCCCTAACAGCCGGGCCGAGGCTCCGGAGGCGATGATCACCGCATCGGCGGTGTAGGGGGTGCCTTCCACATCCAGCACAAAGGGGCGCCGGGAAAAGTCCACCCCGGTGACCGTTTTATAGATGAACTTTGCCCCGAACCGCTCCGCCTGCTGGCGAAACCGCTCCATTAGCTCCGGCCCCATAATGCCTTCGGGAAAACCGGGATAATTTTCCACATCGGTGGTGATGGTCAGCTGCCCTCCGGGCTGTGCCCCGGCAAAGACCACCGGCTGCAATTCCGCCCGCGCCGCATACAGAGCCGCGGTATCTCCCGCCGGCCCCGAACCGATGATGATCAGTTTGTGATGTTCAGGATTGCTCACGGTAGTTCTCCTCCGTTTTCGTTTGTTCCGGTGTTGCCTGTGGGTACAAAATTCTGAGACTTCTGGTATCCAGCGTGAAACGTGATGCATGAAACGTGAAAGATGCGTTTACCCATTGCGCATCCTGTTTCACCAAATATCGGCAGAATCTTTGAAACCTTGCCCCTGGCCGGGAACCCCCGGTCACCATGGGACAAAAGGCAACGTTTAGATGCCACCGCCCCGGTGAGGATACACAAAAGTTTATTCTCCTGCAAGCAACGGCGGATTTTTTGTGTATCTTATAGCCTTGCCTTTGTACATCGGCGGTGAAGGCTATACTATTGCTCTTGGTTGGATTGTTTTTTCGCCGGTTTGAAATTTCCCGAAGCAGTTTCTCTCCGGGAAGTACATGCTTAAGCGTGATCAAAGGAATGTTACCTCGATATGTAAATATTTTTCCAATATACTCGTTTCCATCCCGACGCTTCGGGATGTGAACGAGATGAACAGTAGCAGAAAATTTGGAACTCAAAAAAATAACCGAACTGAGTTTAACCTTTTATCTTTCATCTTCTTTAGCGATAAATCCATGACCAGGAGCCACCCATGAAGGTTTCCGACGCCCGACAATATCTCCTCCCGGAAGTCGTCGCCAAAGTGAAGAATCTGGAATTGATTGCCCGGTTTATCGTGGAAGGATTTCTGGTGGGGCTGCACAAAAGCCCCTTCCACGGCTTCAGCGTGGAATTCTCCGAGCACCGGCAATACATGCCCGGCGATAACATCCGGGACATCGACTGGAAGGTGTACGGCCGCACCGACCGGTACTACATCAAACAGTATGAAGAGGAAACCAACCTGAAAGCCCACATCCTGGTGGATGTTTCCGGTTCCATGGGCTACACCAGCCACAAGATTACCAAATTGCAGTACTCGGTGTATCTGGCGGCGGCCTTTTCCTACCTGTTGTTGAAGCAGCGGGATGCGGTGGGGCTGGTGTTGTTCTCGGATAAGATTCACCGCTATTTGCCCCCCAAATCCACCCAGTCGTACATCAAATTCCTGCTTCAGGCGTTGCAGGAAGCCCAACCGGAGACCGCTCCCACACACGTCAGCGAGACCCTGCACATCATGGCGGAAAAGATTAAACGGCGGGGGCTGATTATTCTGCTGTCGGAATTCCTGTATGAAGACGCCCCCAAAATTCTGGAAGGCCTGCGGCATTTCCGGTACTACGGGCACGAGGTGCTGGTGTTCAACATTCTGGATCCCAACGACCGCTTTTTCAACTTCGGGGACGAGGCCACCTTTGTGGATATGGAAACCGGCGAGGAGCTGAAAACCCAGCCCTTTTTGATCCGGCAGGATTACCGGGAATTGATCGAGGCGTTTTACGAGGAATTAAAAGCCGCCTGTTACAACATGCAGGTGGAGTTCCAGAATATCCTTACCACGGAGAGTTTCGACAAGGCCCTGCTGCGGTATCTATTGAAGCGGAAGCGGCTGTATTAATTTACGGAGGTACTCAGATAATACAGGCTGTAGTTATTTAGTCGTAGGTTCAATATCTTAATCCCGCCACAGTTACACAAATACCAAAGGTGGGTTGAAACGATCTCTGCCTCTGCAGCAGTGGTAAAGAATTCACAATTATAAAGTCAATAAACGTGCAATGAAACTTTAACCCAAGCAGTTCGTTTTATTTTTCAAATTTTTCGTTTTTAAAGCTTCAGTAAGGCTTTAGAACATATTTCTGCATCACTTACTTTTGAAAAGCATATTTTGAAAATTGTTCGGATTCTTCAGAAAGATAGTTAGAAAAGACATTCGCTATGATTAATTCTTAGCTAAAATATAAAATAGGAGAATGTTATGAGTAAATTACGTATTGTATTTTTTGTGGGTTTTCTCTCACTTCTGTTTATCCCTAATTATACTTTTGCCGGAAGTGGGTGGACTAGGGCTTTTTGGTTTTTGATTGAATGGGTTGGAGATAGGATTTTAGATGAGGTAGTGGACCGATGGAAGGTTAAACACAATATTGAGGAAACTCGAAGAAAGCTGAATCAAGATGTGAACTATGCTAGAATAAATCTCAAAGGGGAAGAACGTCAACAAGCGTTAGAAATACTTAGGAAGACCGAAAAACTTCTTGTGGAAATTGAAAAACGAGTGAAGAATCGCAAAATGTCAGATAGTGAGATTAAAAGCTATTTTAGAAGCATTTTAGAGAAAGAAATAACACCTATGTCGCGAAGGATTGATAATTTAACGAGAAGAGTTACAGAGTTAGAAGATAAGGGGAGGAAACTTGAAAAATCCTTTGGAGGTTTGAGCGACAAGGTTGATAGTATTTTTCAGAGGATTGATGCAATGGAACGGAGATTGTATTTAATGAAGCAACATTATCAAACAGATGTTATTGTTAGCTTGTTTTATCAGGGATTTTCATATAAAAATGATAAATGGGGTAAGTATTATTCTCATATGCCTGCACGTTTAGATTCGGTGGTTATTCTCCATGGGATGGGGATCTCAATGGGAATTTGGTTGCGCCGGATTATTATATTACAAATTGAAACAGGTTTCCTATTCGACCAAAAAGCAAAAATCAAAAGTAATGGTACATATTGGAACTTGATCGCTAAAGGTTGGAGTTGGTCTGGTAGTAGTTTTCTTACTATACCGATCTCTGATGGTTTCAGAATCGATTTGGGTGGTGGATACACTGGGAACACTTATCAAATTGAAATTCTTGATTCAAAAGTTCGGCATTATCTATTTTATCCATTTGTATTGATTGGAATCCGGGTAGGGAAAAATCACTTCCTGTTTTATTCCAATGCACGGATGTTGCTTGGAAGGGAGGAAGTGGAAGCATTTAAAGCTCAGATGGGATTTACCTGGACACTATAAGTTTGTTCATCCTGACAAGGTGTCTTTTTACCTCTTTGCTAAACTCTGTTTAAGCAAAGAGAGAATAAGTGAAACTCTGTTTCGGTGCCACGGAGCAGTGTAATCAAAAAAGAAAAACGTCCCCCACGGTTAAACGCGCACCTACCACTCTTCATCCCACAAAAATTTTTCCACCTATTGACAAATTTTATCCGGATGGGTATATTGTTTTTGTTTGAAAACGTTTTTACAAAATTAGCATTTTAGTAATAAATTTTCCTTAAATAACAGTCTTTTTAACCTGTAAACGTTTACACAATATGCCCAATCTCAAGGATGTCGCCCGCCTGGCGGGGGTTTCAATCGCCACAGTTTCCCGGGTGTTAAACGGAGCGAAAAACGTCAATCCGGAAACCCGACTCAAAGTGGAGCAGGCGGTTCAACAACTCAATTTTCAGCCCAACCGGGTTGCCCGTCGGTTGCGGGCCAAGCGGGTGCAGAGCAATCTGATCGGGGTGTTGATTCCCGACATCCAGAATCCCTTCTATGTGGAAGTGGTTCATGGGATTGATCTGGCGACCACAGAGATGTCCTACGCCTTCCTGATGTCCAACTTCTCTCAGAGTGAAGAAAAGGAACGCTTTTATCTGGACATCATGCTTTCGGAATCGGTGGATGGGTTAATTGTGGCTCCGGCCCACGAAGAGGATGCCAAAGTGAAAGCTATTGTCAAAAGCGGCCTGCCGGTGGTGTGCATCGACCGGGTACTTCGGGGGGTAAACGTGGATGCGGTGGTGGTGAACAATCGCCAGGGGGCGTACGATGCCATCCAGTACCTGGTTCAATTAGGGCACCGTCGGATCGCTTTTATTTGCGGCCCCTTGAAAATTCCCACTTATCGGGAACGATTGAACGGATACCGGGAAGCTTTAGAGGAAAACGGCATTGCCTACGATGAGGCTCTGGTGCGTTTTTGTGATTCTACTCTGGAAGCCGGAAAGCGGATCGCCCGGGAATTGCTGGAGCTTTCCCCGCCGCCCACGGCGCTGTTCACCGGCAACAATCTGCTCACGTTAGGAGCGCTGGAGGTGCTTCACCGGCAAAATATGCGGATTCCCCGGGACATCTCCATCCTGGGGTTTGACGATATGTACTGGTCGATCTCTCTCAACCCTCCGCTTACGGCGGTCAGTCAGCCGGGTTTTGAAATTGGACGACGGGCCGCAGAGATGCTGTTTCAACGGATCAACGAACCCGGCCGGCCCACGGCTCAGATTGTGTTAAACACCCGGTTAATGGTGCGCTCTTCCTGCGGCGCTCCATCGGGCAATTGAACTTATTGAACCCTGTAACAGGCGGTTTACCCATGAAATCCATCGCCAGGAATGTTCCCATGGGAAAGGTGGTTGGGAAGGGTATCCGGGGAGTGCTGGTGGGAATGCTGGTATTGCTGGCCTGCAAAGGTACAACCGAACCCCCGCCTCCCCCGGAGCCAACCGTAGAAGTGGTGTTTACGCCCAACCCCCTGTATTTCGGGCGCATTCCCGTGGGAAGTTCGGCCACGCGAGAGTTGTTGATCTTTAACAACAGCAGCAAACCAACCACGTTGCAATCGTTCGCCATCGAAGGGCCCAACGCAGGCGATTTTTCTCTCTCCCCTTCGGTGCCGACTCCTCCGGTGACCCTCGATCCATTAGAGTCGGTGGCGCTACCCTTTCAATATCAGCCCTCGGCGGCGGCTTCTGCTCAGGCCTTTTTCTCCGTGACCACCCAGGCGGGAGCATTCGTGGATACTCTGCAAGGGGAGGGAACCGGTGATGTCGGCGGAATAACCCCTTTTGAACGCATTCTGGGAACTACCCGGGATGATGGTGCCGGCGCCGTGATCGCCACCTCCGATCAGGGGTACTTGCTGGTGGGATCGACCATTCCCCCGGGCACGGAGGAGTTCGCCGATGTTTATGTGGTAAAAACCGACGCCCGGGGCAAAGTATTGTGGTCGGTAAACGAAGGGGGAAGCGAGTCTGATGGTGCCGGCGGCGTGGTTCCCCATCCGGATGGGAGTTTCTTGATCGTGGGAAACACTTCCAGCTTCGGCGCCGGGGGACAGGATGGGTATCTGATAAAGCTCAGCGGGGCCGGGCAAACAGAATGGACCCGAACAGTGGGCGGTCCCTTTACGGATCAATTGACCGAAGTTGTGCTCCTCGACAACGGAGATTTCCTGCTAACCGGCGCCACGTTGAAATCCTCCGGTTCGGATCGGGATGCCTGGGTGCTCCGGGTGGATGCCAGCGGCAACCCCCTGTGGGAAACCACCGTGGGCGACAACAACGCCGGGGAAATTTTTTATTCCGGAGTCGAAGCGCTGGCGGATAGCCTGCTGTTGCTGGTCGGTGCTGTGGCTTCCGGGCAGACCGGGGATTTTGACATTCTGATTACCCTGGTCAATGGGGATGGGAATGTGCTCTGGAGTCGCACCTACGGCGCGGTGGGTCAGGAATTGTGGGAAGAGGCCTTCGACGTGGCCATGACCAACGATGGCAACTTTGTGTTGTGCGGATATACGTCCAGCCAGGGCGCCGGTGGGCGGGATGTGTATGTGTTGAAAATAGATGCCTCCGGAAACCTGATCTGGGAGCGCACTTTTGGCGGCCCTCGCAACGAATCCACCGGAACGATTTTGATCGCCCCCTCGGGAGAAATTTATCTCGGCGGTTCCGCAGTTACCCGGGTTACCCAACAAAGCCAGTTCACCGATGCCTATCTGCTTAAACTTACCGAAAGCGGAGATCTGCTGTGGTCGCTGACACTGGGGGGAGATGGGAATGAAAGCGTTGCCGACCTTCTGTTAGCTTCCGATGGGGGCATTGTGGTTTGCGGGAATACTTCCAGCTATAGCAAAAGCAACGACATCTATTTTCTTAAAGTCACTCCTGATGGCTCCCTCGTCTATGCAAACCTTCCGGAAAACGAGTGGTCTTCATTCGCCCGAAACGCTTATAAAGAAGATTTCGGAATGTTTGCCCCCCAATAGCCAAAATGTAGCACCGAATTTTTCCACAGGATCAAGAGACGGTCTAAATAGCCTGGGAGGAGTTCACCGCATAGGATTTTGGTAAAATAAAGCAAAGGTGAGTGTTGACCGAATGGTAACAACGCCTTTGTCATCTTTTCACCGGTTCACCAACGTTGGAGGAGGATCGCCATGCAAGCCGCTACCGGATAACTGTACGACATCCGCACGAGGTGTTTTTTCGGGGTGGGATGGAAAAAACTTGTACACAGTCCACCTAAACCGTAGGGGTGTGTTATGAAACGAGGTTACACAATCTCTATGCTTGTGCTTCTGACCCTGTGGCTGGGCATTTGCTGGATGCCTGTACAGGCTCAGAATACCGGACGGATTGTTGGGGTGATTACCGATGCCACCACCGGCGACAATCTTCCCGGGGCCATTGCCTATCTGGAAGGCACCGTATATGGGGCAACTACCGACCGTTACGGGGTATTTTTGATCGACCAGGTACCCTTCGGTTCCTATACCCTGAAGGTCTCCTATATCGGGTATAAAGATTATTCCCAAACGGTGACCCTTTCGGAAACGGAGCCTTCGGTTCGGGTCAATATTAGCCTGGAAGTTTCGGCGGTTCCCGGGGAGGAAGTGGAAGTCGTGGAATATGTACGGGGGCAGATGAAGGCCCTGAGTCAGCAGCTCAATTCGGCCAATATCAAAAACGTGCTCTCCCGGGAAGAAATGGAACGCTTTCCGGATATGAACACCGCCGAAGTATTGCAGCGCATCCCCGGAGTGGCCATTCAGCGGAGCCTGGGAGAAGGGCGGTTCGTGTATCTGCGCGGCACTGAACCCCGTTTAACCACCGTGGAGGTGGATGGAGAACCCATTGCCTCCCCTCAGGATGAGGAGCGCTTCGTGGG
Source organism: uncultured Calditrichaceae bacterium (assembly GCA_964416895.1). Lineage (GTDB taxonomy): Bacteria > Calditrichota > Calditrichia > RBG-13-44-9 > J075 > CAYQGB01. Next base: position 54,506 of record CAYQGB010000001.1, on the reverse strand, counting down.
GCTGGATGTAATCAATTCCAGCCAGCTGGCTTATATGGAGGTCGTGAAAGCCCTCACGCCGGATATGGATGGCGACGCCATCGGGGGGGTGGTCAATCTGATTACCCACAGCGCCTTCGATTATCCGGGACAGCATATTGATCTGGATCTGGGTAGCGGGTACTCTGACCTGCCTCAGGAACCGTTATATCGGGGATCCCTTTCCTACAGCAATGTGCTGGGGGAAAATCGGAGTTTCGGCCTGTCGATAAATGCCAACTGGTATCGCAACAACATCGGCAGCCATTCCGATGAAATGGACTGGGACGAGGAGGAGGATGTCAACGGCAATCCCATCCCTTTTGCCCTCACCGATTTTCGGATGTTTAATTACGATACCCGGCGGGACCACCTGGGCTTGAGTTCCACCCTGGAATATCGGGTGAACGACAACAACCGTTTCTTCGTGCGGGGAATGTACAACCAGCGGAACGACGACCAGGTGCGCAATATGATCCGTTTTCGGGTTAAGAAAGGGGATTACCTGGATCGCACTACCATCAGCAAAGCCCGACTGGCCTATGAAATGCAAGCCCGGGATGAGGTGCAGAAAATTTACACCATCCTCGGCGGGGGAAAACATCAGGCCGGGCGGATTAACCTGGACTATACCCTCTCCTACAGCTATGCGGAAGAGACCAAAAAGGATCCCGGCCAAATCAAATCCGAATTTCAACTGGATGAAAAAGTGGATCTAAAGCTGGATCTTTCGGATGTGGATTTTCCCGGCATTACGGTGACCAATCTGGATCCCAATTACATTTACGATCCTTCCCACTGGGAAATCGACAATCAGGATTTCCGGGAAACCTTCACTTCCAACAAAAAACTGATCGGAAGCCTGAACCTGCAAGTTCGAACCCTGCTGGGGAACAATCCCACCTATTTTAAGCTGGGTGGCAAACTCAAGCTGGAAGACAAGGATCGGAATAGCCAGCGGTTCAAGTACAAATGGAGAGGGGCGGATGACATCCTGATGAGCCAGTTTGCCGGTGGGGATCAAATCACCGGTTTTCTGGAGGATCATTACACCTTCGCTCCGATTATGAACGCCGATCGTTACTGGCCCTTCTTTGAGCAGTTTCGGGGACAGGATGATGGTTTGAGGGAAGAACCTCGTCTGGACGATCCCGACGGTGCGGGCGGGAAATACAACGCCGGAGAAGATATCTTTGCCGGGTATGCCATGGCCACCCTGGAAGCGGGGAATTTTACCCTGCTGGCCGGCGTGCGCGATGAGTTCACCAAAACCAACTACGAGGGCGTGGAACTCCTCTACGATGATCAGGGAGAATTCTTAAGTTCCAAGGATGTGAAACAGGAAAACTCCTACAACAATGTGTTTCCGGCGCTGCACATCCGGTATCGGGTAACTCCTCTGAGCAACCTGCGCTTTGCGGTGACCACGGGTATCTCTCGCCCCAACTACTTTGATCTGGCTCCCTACCGATGGGTCTTCCCTGAAGACCAGGAAATTCTCCGGGGGAATCCGGAACTGGAACCCACCACTTCGCTCAATTTCGACCTGATGTTTGAGCACTATTTCCGGCAGGTGGGAGGCATTGCGCTGGGTGTATTCTACAAATCCCTGGATAAGATCATCTACCCGGTGATCACCCGCCAGCAGGGCGGCCCCTTCGACGGCTTTTTCGTGGAACAGCCGGTAAACGGTGGAAAGGCCAAACTGTATGGTTTTGAAATTGGCTTTACCCAGCAATTGACCTTCTTGCCCGGGGCGCTCAGCGGATTGGGAATCTTCGGGAATTACACCTACACCAAGTCCGAAGCCGATCTCACTTTCCGCCCGGAAGTGTCTACCCTTCCCGGTCAGGCCGGCGATGTGGGCAATGTGGGGATCAGCTACGACAAATACGGGTTTACCGCCCGCCTGAGCGCCAACTACACCAGCGATCTGATGTATCGGGTGGGGGATACCCCGGACTTCGACCGGTTCATCGACGATCATTTGCAAATCGACTTTTCGGCCGCTTATCAGGTGGTAAAAGGCGTGAGCCTTTACGTGCAGATGATCAACCTGAACAATGAGCCGAAGCGGGAATATTTTGGCGAGGAAACCCGCCCACGCCTGAACGAATTCTACTCCTGGTGGATGCGGGGTGGCCTGAAGATTACCCGCTGAACCTCTCCTGAATCGGGTATGTGGGACTCTCGGTTGAGGGGGTCCCGCATACCTTAGCGGTTAAAGGGAAGATACGATGTGCCAAGAGCCTTTCTTGAAAAGTCGCATTGCGTGAAACGTAAAACGTGAAACGTGATCGACCTATTCACGCACCATGTTTTACGTTTCACGGTCGGTAGCGAAAAACTCGGAAATTTTATATCTGTGGAGAAACGCAAGTTTTCACCCTTTAATGAAGATGGGAGTTTCGGATGAACCGGCGTAAGTTTGTGAAAGTTTGTGGTCGGGGATCGCTGGCGCTGGCGGCAAGCAGTCTCTGGCCGGGGGGGCTGAATTCCCTGCTGGCCCGGTCGGGTTCCGGCGATAAACCCTGGAATATAGTGTTTATCCTGTCCGATGATCAGGGGTGGAATCAGGTGCGATACCACGGGGTGAGCGACTTTTACGATACCCCCAACATCGACCGCATTGCCCACGAGGGGATCTATTTTACGGATGCTTACACCGCCGCCCCGGTATGTTCTCCGGCGCGCGCCAGTATTCTCACCGGCAAATATCCCGCCCGGCTGCACCTGACCGATTATCTTCCCGGCAACCGCTATCCCTACGCCAAACTGAAAACCCCCCAACAGGTGCGGGCGCTCCCTCTGGAAGAAGTCACCATTGCGGAGTTGCTGAAGCAACAGGGATATGTCACCGGGCATTTTGGTAAATGGCATCTGAATTACGACAAAAATTACCAGCCCGGTCGGCCGGGCGATCCGGGTTCTCAGGGCTTTGATGTGGTATATACCTCGGTGAAACCCAAACCAGACGCCGATCCCGATAAAGATGCCCACCACGCCATTGAAATCACCCGCAGAACCCTGGAGTTTATCGAACATAATAAAGATCGCCCGTTTTTCGCTTATGTGTCGCATCATGTGGTGCACCGCCCGTTGATGGAAAACAAAGATTTGATCAACTACTACAAGACCAAACCTCACCACGCCGATCCGGTGAACAACCCCATCATGGGGGCCATGATCAAGCGGATGGACTGGGGAATCGGCAAAATTCTGGATAAGCTGGATGCACTGGGATTGGCCGAACGCACCGTGGTGGTGTTTTTCTCCGATAACGGGGGATTCAAATATCTTCAGGATCAGGCGCCGTTGCGGGGCGGCAAGGCGATGGTGTTTGAAGGGGGCATTCGGGTGCCTTTCGCCATTCGCTGGCCGGGAGTCATCCAGCCGGGAAGCGTCTCCCATGTGCCGGTCATATCCAATGACTTTTTCCCCACCTTTGCCGAAATCGCCGGGGCGCAGGTGCCCGACGGAAGCGTGGATGGGGTCAGTTTAATGCCCCTTCTCACCGGCGGGGGCACTCTCCCCGAGAGGGCGCTGTGCTGGCATTATCCCCATTATCACCGTCAGGGATTCAAACCCTCGGGGGCCATTCGATGGGGAGAGTATAAACTAATTGAGTGGTACGAGCAGACGCTTTTGAATGAAGAGCATCAGGTGGATCTGTACCGGATCACCGAAGATATGAGTGAGAGCAATAACCTGGCCGACCGTATGCCGGAAAAAGTGAAACAATTGCGAGAGATGTTCCACAAATGGCTGAAGGACGTGAACGCTCAGATGATGACGGTAAACCCGGATTTTGATCCTGAAAAGCAGTACTGGCCGGAGAAAGACTGGCCCCAGGATAAGGACTATGAGTATCTGGATATGCTTCATCCCAACAAACAAGGGTGATAATTTCGGGATAGAATCATGCGGCAGATTGCCATCACCAATCCACGAAAGCTCTGTTTCGGCGAGGGGTGTGCGGATGTCTTCGTACACGATTTCGCCGGGCAGGGATACCGACGGGTGTTTATCCTCACCATTGAAGAAATACTCCCTTTGATAGAGGGGAAAATAGTTGCCTTGAAAAAAGCGGGTGTGGAGGTGGTTCTGGATACCTCCATCCGCACCGAACCCTCGTTTGACACCTTTGCCGCCGTGCTGGAACAGGCTCATCAATCCGGGGTGGATGCGGTGGCCGGCATCGGCGGAGGGAGTGTGCTGGATGTGGCCAAATTGGTGGCGGCGCTATACCGGAATGAACAGGGGCTGTTGGAGGTGCTGGGCATCGGTAACCTGAAGCGGCGAACCCTGCCCCTGGCCTGTTTGCCCACCACCTCGGGCACCGGCTCGGAAGTGTCTCCCAATGCCATTCTGCTGGATCCCGCCGATCAGTTGAAGAAAGGGGTTATCAGCCCCCATCTGGTGCCGGATTTTGCCTACGTTGACCCGGCCTTAACCCGTACCGTTCCCCCTCAGGTCACTGCCGCCACCGGCATGGATGCGTTAACCCACTGCATCGAGGCCTACGCCAACAAATTTGCCCACCCCATGATCGACACTCTGGCGCTGGAAGGGGTACGACTGATCGGTGGGCATTTGAAACGGGCAGTGGACAACGGGGATGATTCGGAGGCGAGGGCTGCCCTTTCTCTGGGGAGCCTTTATGGGGGCATGTGCCTGGGGCCGGTCAATACCGCGGCGGTGCACGCCCTTTCCTATCCTCTGGGGGGAGAATTCCATGTGCCCCACGGAATTTCCAATGCCGTGCTGTTGCCTTACGTTCTGGAATTCAACGTGTCTGCTGCTCCCGGGCGGTATGCGCAAATTGCCCGGGCGCTGGGCGTGGCCGATACCGGCTCCGAGGAGGTGATTGCCCGCAAGGGGATTGAACGCATTGTTGAATTGGCCCGGCAGTGTGGAATACCCACCTGCTTATCGGAACTGAATATCCCCCGGGAAGCCATTCCCCGGATGGCCGAAGGGGCCCTGAAAGTAACCCGTTTGCTGAAAAACAATTTGCGTCCGGTAACTCTGGAAGACGCCGTCCAGATCTATGAACGCGCATTTTAACCCAACCTACGAGGATTTATGCAAAGTTCCCCGCTCACCCTGCGTCGCGTCTTCGTTCCGTTAGTGACGCCTTTTACCGAAGACGGGCAAATAGATGTTCCTGCCCTGGAAAAATTAACCCACCGGGTAGTAGAAGCGAACGCCAGCCCGTTTATTCTGGGCACCACCGGAGAATACGCCTCCCTGTCCAGGAAAAAACGCACTCAGGTGGTAAAGACGGTCTGTGAGGTAAGCCGGGGAAAGCAGCCGGTATTTGCCGGTATTTCCGGCACCTGTATGGAAGAGTCTCTGGAAACCGCGGAAGAATATACCCAATTGGGAGTTCATGCGGTGGTGGCGCATCCCCCTGGTTATTATCCTATCGGCGGGACGGAAATGCAGATGTATTTCACCCTCCTGGCCGACCGGCTTCCCGTGCCCCTGTTGTTGTACAACATCCCGGTTACCACCCACCATTCGATTCCCCTGTCGGTGGTGGAAGCGTTGAGTCATCATCCGAACATCATCGGGATTAAAGATTCCGAGCGCGATGAGACCCGTCTGCGAGAAGCGGTGGCTTTGTTCCGGGAACGCCCCGATTTTGCCCATTTGACCGGTTGGGGTGCCCGGATCGGTAATGCCCTTCGGTGGGGGAGCCGGGGAATGGTTCCCGGCACCGGCAATGTGATTCCCGGGCTATACCATCAGATGCTTATCGCGGCCGATCGAGAGGATTGGGAAGTGGTGGAGCATCTCCAGAAGATCTCCGACCGGGTGTCGGCCCTGTATCAATCTCAACGGCGGTTGAGCCAGGCGCTGGCGGCCCTCAAAGTCATTCTGCATCAAATGGGGCTGTGTGCGCCGCATGTGCTTCCCCCGCTAATCCCTTGCAGCGAGGAAGAAGCCCGCAGCATCGGGCAACAGTTCCGGGAAATCAAACAGGAGTGGCCGGAGTTTTTTTCCTCATGAACGATGCATATCGACCTCTCATTGCCATCACCATGGGCGATCCGGCCGGCGTCGGCCCGGAGATCGCCGTGAAAGCCCTGTTGCATCCCGACCTTTATGAGCGGTGCCGCCCGGTGATCGTCGGCGATAAGCTCACCCTGCAAAAGGCGGTGGAACTGATCGCACCGCACTTAAAACTGAGGCAGCTTCGTTCTGTTGCGGAAGCAGAATTTCTACCCGGAATTGTGGAAGTGTTGCCGCTGGAGGAGCCGTTATCGGAGGCGGTGCCGCCGGGAACAATTTCCCCGGCGGCGGGCCGGGCGGCGTTTCATGCCATCCAGCGGGGCATCCAGCTGGCAATGAGCGGCGAAGTGGATGCCCTGGTCACCAACCCCATTCATAAGGAAGCCCTTCATCAGGCCGGTTATCCTTTTGCCGGTCACACGGAAATCCTGGCCCATTATACCGGTGCGGCTTCCGTCACCATGCTGTTGGTGCACGGTTCTTTGCGGATTGCTCATGTCAGCACCCATGTTTCCCTTCGGGAAGCGTGCGACCGGGTTAAGCGGGAACGGGTGCTGGAAGTGATCCGTTTGCTGAATCAGGCCTGTGGGCGCTTCGGGGTAGATCGACCGCGCATCGCCGTGGCCGGGCTGAATCCTCATGCCAGCGATGGGGGACTCTTCGGGGATGAAGAAGCCCGGGAAATACGCCCCGCCGTGGAAGATGCCCGTCGGGAGGGTATTCAGGCTGCAGGCCCGATCTCCCCCGATGCCCTGTTCAGCCAACTCAAAGATGGACTGTACGACGGGTGCGTGGCCATGTACCACGATCAGGGGCACATCCCCTTTAAAATGCTCACCTTTCATTGGGATGCTCAATCGGGAAGTATTAAGAAAATGTACGGGGTGAATGTTACCCTGGGACTTCCTATTGTTCGCACTTCGGTGGATCATGGGACGGCGTTCGATATTGCCTGGACGGGCAAAGCCAGTGAAGAACCGTTGTTGGAAGCCATACAGGTGGCGGTGCAACTGGCCGGTCGGTCGAAAAGAGCGTAATCGAAAACCTGTGGGAAACGAGGCATGAAGCTGGTGCTGGCAGATGATTTTACCGGTGCAGCGGAGCTGGCGGGGATTGGTTTTCGGTGTGGATTTCAGGTGGAAGTGCGGCGGGATCTGGATTTTTCTTCCCGGCCCCAGCTTCTGGTGATGGATGTGGACTCCCGTTCCCGAACTCAAACCGATGTTTCCCATCGGATGCGGCAGGTGGTGACTGCTATTCGGCCTCTTCCACTGGATTTCCTGTATAAGAAAACCGACTCGGTGCTACGGGGGCACGTTCGGTTGGAGTTGGAGCACCTCCTGGAAGGGCTGGATTACCGCCTGATTTTGCTGCTCCCGGCCAATCCTTCCCGTGGACGGGTGATTCGGAATGGGGTTTATTATCTGCAGGGTAAGCCATTGCACGAAACGGATTTGGGGATCGGGCGCCGTCATCCGGTGCAGAGCGCTTATGTGCTGGATCTCATCGGTCAGGAAGGTAAAGCCCCTCTGGTGCTGAAAAGCCCCGAGGAGCCGCTTCCCCCGGAAGGGATTGTGATCGGTGAGGTGGCTTCCCGGGAGGATCTGAAAAAGTGGACGAAGGCCTTAGGCCCGGCAGTGCTCCCCGCCGGCGGTTCGGAATTTTTCGAGGTCATTCTGGAATCCCGAAGGTGCAGGCCCCGGGGAGTGCCCTATCCGGAGGAAGTGGATTTCCGCCATCGCAAGATGCTGTTTCTCCTGGGGAGCCGTTCCGGTTATAGTCAGCAGTTTTTGCAACAACTGAGATGCATGCCCTATCCGATTTGCCTGTTCCCCGGTGATCTCTCCGATCTGAGCACCTTTTCCGAGGAGACCCTGCAACGCTGGTTCACCTCGATTGTCGATGCATTTAATGCTTCTCGCCGGGTGATTGTGGCTATTGGGCAATCCCCGGTGAAAAATCGGAACGTTCCTTCCCTGTTAGCCGGGTTTACCGCCCGACTGGTAGAAAAGCTGTTTCATCAGGTTCAAATTGATGAACTGGTCATCGAAGGGGGGGCCACTGCGGCGGCGGTGTTGAATCGATTGCACTGGAACCGATTTACCCCGGTGCAGGAGCTAGCGTTGGGCGTGGTGCGTCTGAAAATCGCAGACAAAGAAACTCCTTATTTGACCGTCAAACCGGGAAGCTACAGCTGGCCTTCCTGTCTGTGGGAATAGAATACGGCTTCTCCATTTCGGAACATTTTATCGGAGGTGGTTTTATGGAACAGAACATGCTACACCCCCTGGATTTTGGGGTGATCGTTATTTCCCTGATCGTATCGCTGGCGATTGGGGCCTACTTTTCCCGACGGCAGAAGAGCACTCGGCGCTATTTCGCGGCGGAAGGGAGTTTGCCTTCCTGGGCCATCGGTCTGTCGATTCTGGCCACTCTGATCAGCAGCGTCACCTTTCTGGCTTATCCCGGAGCGGGGTACTCCTCTAACTGGATATTGCTGGTGCAGGGATTGATGGTGCCGGTGGTGCTGGTGTTTATGGTCTGGTTCATCGTTCCCCTGTACCGGGATGTTATCGGCATCAGCGCTTACGAATATTTTGAAAAACGCTTCGGCTTTTTCGCCCGTCTGTATACCTCACTGGGGTTTGTGGCGGCTCACTTTTCCAAGATGGGGACGGTGTTTTTTCTTCTGGCGCTGGCATTGGCCAGTATGATGGGACTGAATACTTACGTGGTGATCTGGATTATCGGGATCACCGTGGTGCTGCTGACCGTGCTGGGAGGGATCGAGGCGGTGATCTGGCTGGATGTGATTCAGGGGCTGTTACTTATGGTCGGGGGAGTCCTGTGTGCGATCATTCTGCTGTTCACCCCGCCCGGGGGGCCGGCAGCCGTGCTCAACTTTGCCCTGGAACAGGATAAGATCGGGTTTGCCCCGTACGACTGGGATTTCACCAGGCTGACCTTTTTCGTGATGGCGATTAATGGGATTTTTTACGCCATTCAAAAATACGGCACCGATCAAACCATCGTGCAACGCTATCTCACCGCTCGTTCCGATAAGGACGCCATTCGAGCGGCCATGACCGGGGTGTTGCTGTGCGTTCCCGTATGGACGCTGTTCATGTTCATCGGTACCGCGCTGTATGCATATTATAACCTGACCGGCGCGCCGCTCCCGGAGGGCATCCGCGCGGATGCGGTGTTCCCCTATTTCATTATGACCAAGCTTCCCCCCGGCATCACCGGTTTGATTGTCGCGGCGTTAATTGCTGCGGCCATCTCCAGCCTGGACTCGGACATGAACAGTCTGGCGGCAGTGGGATTGGAGGATTATTATCTCCGGTTTCGGCCCAATTGTTCGGAAAAAGAGAAGCTGTGGGTGGGCCGCCTTCTGGTGGCGCTTTCCGGCCTTGCCGCCGTGGGGGTGGCGACCTTCTACGTCAAGGCCGGCAACAAAGGGGTGCTGGGGGTGGTGTTTACCCTGTATGCCATCTTCTCCGGGGGAATTGCCGGGCTGTTCCTGTTGGGGTTGTTCAGCAATCGAACCAATAAACAGGGGGCCTATATTGGCATTGCCGCCTGTGTACTGTTTACCGCCTGGGCGGTGCTTACATCCACGCCTTTGCCCATCGGAGGGGAGAAGCGCCTGCTGCTGGATCTGGGGGATTACAACTTTACCCATCACAAATATATGATCGGGGTGTACAGCCATCTGGTGCTGTTTTTTGTGGGGTATATTGCCAGCTTTCTCTTCCCGGCGCAGGAACCGGAAAAGCATCTCACTTTCTACGGCTTCAAAGAAAAACGGGATTTGATTCGGGCGAAACTGAGGGAGGAGGCGGAGTAAGCCGGAACGAATGTGGATTTCGGCAAAATAGGTTGGTAAGGAAATCTGAAAGGTTGCCCGAAAGCAATCCAACGTTTATGCTTATCCAGACTGAAGGGGGGATGTGTAATGAACGATGCAACCGATATTTTGCGATGGCGGGAGCATATCGGAATTTTTCTGGTATTGCTCTTGATCTTTCCCGGCATTTCCCCGGCTCAATATTGGGGAAATCAGGGAATGCAAATCTATTCCGAAACCCTGGTGAAGGGAGACATGGATGCCCTGGTAGGCGTGGATGCACAGCTCTCCGGGGATACGCTGTATGTCACCGACATGTACGGGCTGCGCATCTATGATGTTTCCACGGTTACCGCTCCGGTAGAGGTTTCCCGGGTGGGCACTCCCGGTTTTGCTACCCGATTCCGTTTAACCGACTCTCTGGCCTTCATCGCCGATTGGACGGGGCTAACAATTGTGGATATTCAGGACATTTACCACCCCGAACTGGTGAATTATGTGGAGATCGACAGCGGCGCGTATGGGATAGAACTCAAGGATCACTATGCTTATGTTTCCAGCAATTCGGAATTGTGGGTGTTCGATGTCTCGAATCCTGCTGCGGTGACGCCGGTGTATCAATGGACACTTCCCGCCTCGGGCAACATTGATCTGACTTCATTGATGCGTTACGGCAATACGCTGTATTTGACCACCGGGTTGCATCTCTATGTGCTGGATATTAGCAATCCTGCCCAGCCCGTACTGACTTTTTCTATGGCTTATAATTCCGGCGGCACCTGCTGGGGAAATATGGCGATCAGTGGGAATTACCTGTATGTGGTGACGACGCTGGCGCTTTTTGTGTATGATATAAGCAATCCCAACCAACCGGTGGTGGTCTACAACACGCTTCCGGCCGGTTCCAGTTCGATTTATGATATTGCCCTTCGGGGAAATTACATGATCCTGAACCACTGGCAGGGGGTGTGGAAGATATACGATGTTTCCAATCCTGTCTCTCCCACGCTGGTGTATGCCAGTGGAGGGGGAAATTCCAATCCCTTTTACTGGCATTATAGTCTGGGAGCGTTTACCGACCCGTATATGTTTTTTCTGGATCGGGGACAGCCCAACGGCAACGGCTGGACGGTGCATATCTGGGATATGACCAACATCACCAATCCGATGGAAATTTCCAGTTTCCAGACGATTTCGGGAGTCAGCAAAAGCACGCACATTCTGGAACGAGATGGGCACACTTACGCGCTGGTGGCGCAGGGAAATTCCCGAAATAATGCTTTCGGGGGATTTCTACGCATCGTGGATGTAACCAATCCTTCTCAACCGGATTTGATTTCCACGGTGGAGATTCCCAACGAGGCGTTCTGTGTGGTCGCCGGCGGGAATTACGCCGTGGTGCGCGGCTACGAAATTAGCTGGCCCAACTGGGTCCATCATCTGTATCTGGTGGATATTACCGATTTGAACCACCCCCTGATCATCAATCAGGCGACCATTGCCGCCGGACAGCGATTCGATCAACTCAACAGTATGGTGATGATCGGGGATACTCTGTTTATCGCCGATATCAATCGGCTTACGATTATGCGGGTGACCGGCGGAGCATTTCAGACGCTGGGAACCGTGAGTATCCTGGGAGGAGCCTCGGAATCGCTGCGTATGCAGGGAACCGAATGGGCTTATGTGGCCGGGCTGACTCAGGGGGTTCAGATTTATAATGTCGCCAACCCTTCGGGTGGGTTCATGTACAACTGGTATGATACTCCCGGCTCGGCTTTCGACGTGTACTTGCACAACGGCTATGTGTATGTGGCCGACTTTACCGGCATTGTGGTGCTGCGGGATATGAACCATATTCTGATGCCGGTGACTACCATCCCCACTGCTTCCAGCGTGTGGTATATCACCGGGGAGAATAATTTGATTTTTGTAACCCGCGGAGACCGCACTATCGAGGTGTTCGATATTACCGATCCGGAGCAGCCGGTGAGTTTGGGAACTTATAACACTTCCGGAGTCCCCCGACAGATGCGGGTTTCCCATTACGGCTCCCGGGTGTATGTGTCCGATCACCTGGATCTGGGGATTTATCGTCCTCTGTTCAATTACAACCCGTTGCCGTTTTCTCTGATCGCCCCGGCAAACGATACTACCCTCAGCAGCCAGAGCATCGACTTTCTGTGGGAGCGGAGCATCGACGCCAACGGGGATTCTCTGATGTATTCTCTGCACCTGTGGGAGAGTCAATGGGATACAACCCTGAATACTTCCGATACGATGCTTTCGGTGCCGGCGTCTCTGTTTCCCGGCGACGGAACATACCACTGGACGGTGGAGGTAACCGACGGAGCATTTACCCGGACCGCAGAGGATACCTTTCAGTTTGCGTTGGTTACCACCGGGGTTGATCCGGATGAATACGACCTCCCGGAACGATTCGCCCTGGAGGCCAATTACCCCAATCCGTTTAATCCCACTACCACACTCCGCTATCGGGTGCCCCGAACGGCACGAGTGAAGATCGAGGTGTTTAATAACCTGGGACAAAAGGTTCGCACGCTGGTGAATGGACCCCACGCGCCGGGAATTTATGCGGCCGTCTGGGACGGAACAGGGGATGAGGGCACAGCAATGGCCAGCGGGGTGTATGTGGCCCGGATGACCGCAGAAACGCTTTCCCAACCGGTGGAGCGGTTTGAGGATTCCCGGAAGATGCTGCTGCTGAAATAGGTGGGGTTGTGGGAGGTCGGGGGATGGAGAAGGGCGCTTAAGCGCCCTTCCGGCCTCCCCCCGGTGAGGGTTCGGCTTCCCGGTGGCTACAAGGGCGCTTAAGCGCCCTTCCGGCAACACCAACATCGGCCAATATCAAAACCCGGATACAGTACTCATGAGCATAGCTTCCCGGCAGGGTGTCTTGTTTAGGAGAGTGCTCCTCCTCTGGTGGATGAGCCTGCTCCCCCTGGTCGCACAAACCTTTACCGACATCACCGCTTCGGCCAATATCGGCTTTTCCGGGGGATTGGGGCATCTTTCCACCTGGATCGATTACAATCAGGACGGGTGGCCGGACATCTTTGCCAGCACCATCAATCAGAATGCCCTGTATCGAAACAACGGGGATGGCACATTTACCGACGTGATCCAGAACAGTGGGTTAACGCAGGAATTGCCCAATGCCGTGGCCGTGGCCGATTATGACAAAGATGGTTATCCTGATCTATTAATTGCCTCCAATCATGTCAACCAGCCGGTAAAAATCTTTCGTAACCGGGATGGCAGCGGCGTCTTTGACCTGGTGTTTTCCGGGCAGGTAGGAGTCGTGCGAGCCATCTGGCTGGATTACAACGGTGACGGATATCTGGATATCTTTTGTCATTTACCGGAGGGATATCCTCTCCTTTATCGACACAATCCCGACGGCACCTTTACCGAAGTGGCCGGGGGGATGGGATTTCATCCCAACTCCGGGAGCACCTCCACGGCGGCAGATATTGATCGGGATGGGCTTCCGGAAATCTTCTGCGCCGTTTATACGGCCGGGAATCGCCTGTATTACAACTGGGCCGGGGCCGATTTCATCGACATTTCCCTTGCCGCTCATGTACTGGATTTCCGTCGGGCTGTATCCAGCACCTGGGCAGACTATGACCGGGACGGCGATCTGGATCTGTATGTTGCCAACATCGGGGCCACCCGCAATCTCCTCTACGCCAACAACGGCGACCGCACTTTTACCGATGTAACCATGACCGCCGGTGTCGCCGATGTCGGCGATGGCCGCACTTCCAGTTGGGTAGATGTTGACAACGATGGATGGATGGATCTGTTCACCACCAATCATGTCAACCCCAACCGCCTGTACCGCAACAACCACGACGGCACCTTCACCGACATTGCTTCAATGGCAAACATCGCCTCTCCGCAAGATGGTTTCGATGTCAGTTGGAGCGATTTTGACAACGACGGTGATGTGGATGTGTTGATCGCCGGCCATTTTGCCGGCGGGGTCGCATTGTTGCGAAATGAGGGAGGCAATCAAAAAAACTACCTGAAAATAAAATTACAGGGGGTTTTTGATAACGCCGATGGCATCGGGGCGGAAGTGGCCCTCTATGCCGGGGGACATCGGCAGGTTCAGCAACTCCACGGCGGGAACGGAGCCAGAGGGCAAAACGGACTTCGGCTTCACTTCGGAGTAGACACGCTCACCGTGGTAGATAGTCTGGTCGTTTACTGGCCGGGGGGAACAATCCAGCGAGTGATGAACATCCCCACCAATCAACTCCTCACCGTTTCCCAGAGTGGCAACGTTCCCCCGGGATGGTTTCATCTTCAATCTCCCCCGGATCAAACGGCCCTCGCCGATTCGGTCATCCACTTTACCTGGACCCCGGCTATCGATCCTGACAGCGGCCGGGCCATCGCGTACGAACTCCACCTCAGCGGCACCCATCACGATACCCTCATCGCCGCCATCGGAGATACCACTTTTGCGCTTCATGTAGCCCATTGGGATCGGGAGGATACCCTTACCTGGTACGTCCGGGCCTCCGATGGGCATGACTTCCGTCGAAGCTGGGAGACCTGGAGCCTGTATTTTTCCCCTGTCATGACCATTGGTGACCCTCCGGAACCCCATATCCGACGCATTGCCCTGGAGCAGAATTATCCCAATCCGTTCAACCCCACCACGAATTTCAGATTTCAGATCGCCGAATTCGGATTTGTGGAACTGAGGATTTACGATCTGATGGGGCGAGCGGTGAGAACGCTCATACAGGAGAAACTGCCGCCGGGCAGATACGAGGTGCAGTGGGATGGAACCGATGAGGCGGGAAATCCGGTGGCCGGCGGGGTATACCTGTATCGCCTGAAGGCAGGCAACCGTTGGAGGCAAACCCGCAAAATGGTCTTGATTCGGTAAAATGTTTCCGGCCCGAACACAGAATCAATATGACCCCCTCGGCGGTATCTTTCACATTTTACGAACCCATTGCCGTGAGCAATACACATACTCAGATATGACGAACCGATACGCCAGATCTCTGATACCCGAATAACCCAGGATCCCTTTTGCGGAGAAATCCGATGTTATCTCTTGTTTTGCTGATACTCATCGTCTTCCTCATCATCCTGAGCACTACCCGCTGGCATGTACACCCGTTTCTGGCGCTTTTAGGAGCCTCACTTCTGATGGGAGTTCTTTTAGGAATGTCGCCGATAGCTGTAGTCGGTAAAATTGTAGAAGGATTTGGCGGTACCCTGAAGAGCATCGGCATTGTCATTGCGTTTGGCACAATTATCGGAGTTTTTCTGGAGCGCAGCGGGGCAGCTACTACCCTGGCCGAAGCGGCGCTCTCCCGTCTGGGAGATCGGCGCGCTCCTCTGGCCATGAATCTGACCGGTTTTATCGTCTCCATACCGGTGTTTTGCGACTCCGGCTTCGTGATCCTTTCCTCGCTCAATCGAGCCATCAGCAGGCGGAGCGGTGTTCGCCTCTCTCTGCTGGCGGTTGCCCTGGCCACCGGTCTGTATGCCACCCATGTGTTTGTCCCTCCAACACCGGGGCCTTTAGCAGCGGCGGCCACGCTGGAAGCAGATCTGGGGCTGGTGCTGTTGTTAGGATTGTTGGTGGCGGTACCGGTCTCCGCAGCCGGTTTGTTCTGGGCGATAGTGATCGGCAGGCATTTGTCCGACCCGAAAGCCGATCAACCGGTTGAGAAAAGGGAACCCAAAACCGCGGAGCAACCAACCCCTTCGCTCGCCCCGGCGTTGATGCCCATTGTATTGCCCATCTTTTTGATCGCGCTCAAGTCTGTGGCGGATTACCCCACTCATCCCCTGGGAATCGGTTGGATGGCCCGGGCGTTCGGTTTTTTAGGACATCCGGTGGTGGCGCTGTTACTGGGAGTGATGCTGGCTTTTTCACTGGCAGGCGGATCTAACTCCCGGAAGACGTTTGTCTGGGTGAACACCGCCTTACAAAATGCCGGGTCCATTATTTTGATTACCGGCGCCGGGGGCGCTTTGGGATACGTGCTGCGGGAAAGCGGGGTAGGGGAGAGCATTGGGAAATTCCTGATACAGTACCGGATCGGAGTGTTGTTGCCCTTTCTGGTCGCCGCCCTGCTCAAGTCGGCGCAGGGATCTTCCACCGTGGCCATTATTACCACCGCCGCGCTCATGTCTCCCTTATTGGAACCTCTGGGATTTGCCGGGCCGATGGGACGTGCTCTGGTGGTCGTTGCCATCGGCGCCGGAGCCATGACCGTTTCCCACTTGAATGACAGCTACTTCTGGGTAGTCGCACAGTTCTCCAATATGGAAGTCAGCACCGCCCTGCGGGGACTTACCCTGGGAACGCTGGTGCAGGGAATAACCGGCGCGGTTATGGTGGTTTTGCTATCTCTGCTGTTCTAATTTAAAAATTTGAGGGTACTACCATGCGATGGAATGTGAATCCCCTACTTCCGGGTTTTCTATGGAGTACGATAAGCATAATGATGATTCTGGGGAAAATCGCCTTTGCCGGCGATCCTCCCAAAGCTCAGCCCCCTCGACCTCCCATTGAGGTGATCAATCGGGCAGAACCGGATCGATATTATTACGATGGGCGGTTGCCCCATGCAGTGGGGGTGCACCTGTATCAGGTCTTGCGTGCCAATCGCGCCCATCCGCCGGAAGGAGGCCAACAGGGCTGGACCTACAGCCATCAACCCTATCTGGCTTACTGGAACGGTAAATTTTATGTGCAATATCTCAGCGGGCTTTATTGGGAACACGAACCGCCCACCCGTACCATGCTCACCTGGTCTGAAGATGGGCGCCACTGGAGCAAACCGGTGGTGGCCTTTCCGGAGTATCCTCTGCCGGAGATTCACTATGCCGGCTACACCATCCCCGAAGGTACCATTTCGGTAATGCATCAGCGAATGGGCTTTTATGTCGCTCCCAATGGGCGCCTGTTGACCCTGGCCTTTTACAGCTTTTGCCCCACACCGCGTTTTTCCCCCAACAAAGGGCAGGGGATTGGCCGGGTGGTGCGGGAGGTGTATCGGGACGGCACCCTGGGGCCGATTTATTTTATTCGCTACAATCGTCACAACGGGTGGAACGAAACCAACACCCGCTATCTCTTTTACAAATCTTCGCCGGATACCGGCTTTGTGGAAGCCTGCGAAGCATTGTTAAACGATAAGCTGATGATTCTCCAATGGTGGGAAGAAGATCGGGGCAAAGATGGCTTTTACCCGATTGATCCCTCCAGGGTGGTGGGGCCGGTAGATTTATCGGCTACTCAATTGGGGGTGACCACTTCCAAAGGTTCTGGAAAAGCGTTTTGCTTTTACACCCGCCCGGACGGAAAAGTCGTGGGCATCTGGAAAAACGCCTACTTTTCCCTCTCGCCGGACCGGGGATACACCTGGTCGCCGATCGTCAAAATCCAGGACAAAATCCGCTCGCCAGGGGCCAAAATCTGGGGGCAACGCCTGGACGACGGTAGCTATGCTTTGGTGTACGATCACTCCGCTACCGGGCGCAATCGCTATCCCATGGTCATTCGTCCCGGTAAAGATGGATACCACTACGAGGCCATGTTTGTGATTAACGGGGAGGTGCCCCCCATGCGCTATCAGGGACTGCACAAAAATCCCGGGCCCCAGTATGTGCGCGGTATTGTGGAGGGAAACGGCAATCCTCCCGGCGACCACCTGTGGATCACTTACAGCGTGAACAAAGAAGACATCTGGGTAGGCCGGATTCGTGTGCCCGTATCCGGGGAGGTAAGCGAACCTGTAGCGCAAAATTTTGAAGGATTGTCTTCCATCGCCGGGCTGGAATGGTGGAATCTGTACCTGCCGCAGTGGGCGCCGGCCGGAATTCGCCAGGAGGCAAATGGCAATCACTATTTGCTGCTAAAAGATGAAGATCCTTATGACTACTGCAAGGTGGAACGCATTTTTCCGGAAGATGAAGCGGTCACCGTGCACTTTCGTTTTCGCGCCGATCAACTGCCACAGGGTCGGGCAGTTTTTGTGGAAATTCAGAGCGCTACCGGAGAACGCCCCATTGCCCTGCGTATTGACAAAGACTGGTTGAGCCTGGATCATTTGAAAGTCAAGGTGAGCCCTCTGCCCATTCAAACCAATCAATGGTATGATGTGTCTTTAAAAATCGATTGCAAGGCGCAAGCGTACGACCTGGCGCTGAATGGCCAATGGGAACGAAAGGGAGTTGCTTTTGGAGAGAAAGCTGCCAAGGTCCAACGGCTGGTATTTCGCACCGGTCCCTACCGCGGCGAAGTCCCGAAATGGTTAGCCGAAATGGGCGAACCGAAAACAGCCGGATTATACCGCGAAGACCTGCCCTGCGGAGGAGAAAAAGTTGAGCCAATCAAAGTGGGAATTGACGATGTGGAAGTGCGTTAAAAGGAAACGTAAAAAATGGTTACCTTTCCCTCCCCGGCTATGGCAGAGAGGAATTCTATCTTTCCACCAGAAGCGCCTTGCCGTTGGTTTGTGCATGGTGTTCGTGTTGGCGCTTTTTGTCAGTTGTCGAACGGATTCGCCCGAAACGTTTACCAATTCCCTGGGGATGCGGATGATTCGCATCGAACCGGGAAACTTCCGGATGGGCGATCTTACCGGGAATGGGGAGTGGGATGAACATCCGGTACATCAGGTTAAAATATCCAACGGGTTCTGGATTTCGGAAACAGAAGTCACCATTGAACAATTTCAGAAGTTTCGGTCGAATTACCGGGGAATTCCCCGTTATGCCCCCTACGCGGCTGGCAT
Source organism: uncultured Calditrichaceae bacterium (assembly GCA_964416895.1). Taxonomy (GTDB): domain Bacteria; phylum Calditrichota; class Calditrichia; order RBG-13-44-9; family J075; genus CAYQGB01. Next base: position 35,819 of record CAYQGB010000001.1, on the reverse strand, counting down.
AAGCTGGGAGGATGCGGTCGCTTTTTGCCGCTGGTTAAGCCAGAGGGAAGGGCATACTTATCGCCTACCAACCGAAGCGGAGTGGGAATATGTGTGTCGGGCTGGACGGAAGACTGTTTTACCGCAAGAAACCCATCCCTGGGGCGTGAAGAACATGTTAAGCGGCGTACTGGAGTGGTGTTGGGATTGGTATGGTCCTTACTCCATCGAAGAACAGACCGATCCGGTTGGGGCCGCTTCTGGCTGGACAAGGGTGGTTCGGAGCGGTTTACCGGACAGTCTGGAAAAGCGCCTTAAGGAGTTGGCACCTCAATTTCAACGGGCCAGCAATCGTGCCGGACTGCCTCTTAATTTTGATGGTTGGGTTCTGACGCGGATGCTTCAACCACCTCAAATTCTACCGCAGGACATGAAGGTTACAAAACCGGGATTATGGGGTATTTTTTACGATTCCGACGATTGGACCAATCCCACAAAAGAAGGCCCATTGCCTGTCATTGATTCCCGCAGCATCGGTTACCGCTGGCCGCATTTGAACGACTGGTCTGGAGAATGGCAGGGTTTTCTCCTGCCGGAACGAACGGGGAAGGTGCTTTTTTTCCTGATCGCCGATTCCACTGCCTGGTTGCAAGTTGGCGATAAAAAATTGCAAGCCGGCAGAAAATGGATGCCCGCAAAAGGCTTGAGTCTTTCTGTGGAAGCCAACCGACCGCTCCCGTTGCAGCTACACTACCGTCACAACGGCGGCCAATCTTATCTGAAACTTTACTGGCAATGGCCCGGGGAATCCCCTGAGATTGTGCCGGCCGGGTTGTTCTATCACAATCAGGCGGATGAAAAACAGGTTCGTTATCGTTTTCAAAAAGCGCTGGCTGCCGCTCAGGCTGCACCCGCTGTTGGTTTTCGGGTGGTTATGGGAGCATTGCCCTCCACCCCACCAACACCTGTGCAAAAACCATTTGTGCAGCAGTGTGTGAAACATGGTGGCAAATATGTTCAGGTGGCACCGGATCCCACCAAACCCTATTTCCGAAAACGGTATTTATTTCCTGTCCCGCCGGACAATCGGTCTATAGAAGAAAATGTAGCCGCCGGATTCGCCCCGGTTTTCCGACCGCACAACCACAGTCCCGGTCTGGTGGTTTGTCCCAATGGTGATCTGCTGGCGGTTTATTTCAGTTCCATAAAGGAGGATGAACCTTACGTATCCCTGATTGCCAGCCGTTTGCGGTTTGGCGCAGACGAATGGGATTTTCCCACACCGTTTTTAGATATTCCCGATGCCAACGATACTGCCCCTTGCTTGTGGCGGGACGGCAACACGATACGATTGTTCTGGTCCAATTTGCACCTGCGGGGCAACTACCCTTTTCAATGGATTGAATCCACGGACAACGGTGCCAGCTGGAGTGCGGTGCATTATCCGCAAATTGTGGGCACGCCAGGGCCGTTTACACCCCAGCCGATTAATACGGCGTTTAAGGGACTGGATGGCACCTGGTACCTCTCCTGCGATGGGCTGGGGCCAAGTTCGCTATTGTGGGCCAGTACAGATGGAGGGAAACACTGGTTCGATACGGGAGGGCGGACTCCTGCCCGGCACACCACTTTTGTTTTACGCCGGGATGGTTCCATACTGGGATTGGGTGGCAAAAATGCTGATATTCAGGGGTACATGCCAATGGCCATTTCAGAAGACGAGGGAAAAAGCTGGCAGGCCAGCGCATCGCCTTTCCCTCCACTGGGAACCAACCAGCGACCAACAGTTATCCGTTTGCAAAGCGGTCGACTCTTTTTTGCTTCCGATTTTCAGCGGTTCGATGGTTATCAACCACCGGGTTTCGCCCACCGTGGCGCCTTTGTTGCGCTATCCGACGATGAAGGAAAAACCTGGCATATCAAGCCCTTGCCAGGTGTGCAGCCACATGAAAATCCGGAACATGCTCAAAGAATGCAAGGCGGTACGCTGGGCTATGCCGTGGCACGTCAGGCGCCAAACGGCATAATTCATCTGATTACTTCCATGAACGATCCCTGCTTGCATTTTGAAATGAACGAAGCCTGGATTTTAAGCGACGAAATGCCGGACGAAACGGAAATCCTGCAATCCCGGGCCACCCAAATCAATCAGGTAAAAACCTTTCGTGAGTTTTACCCTAACGGAAAGCTGAAGGCGGTCTGGCATGGCGGTGTGGCTGATGATGGGCGGTTTCTATTGGAGGGGGAGGAAATATGGTATTATCCCACCGGACAGAAACAATGGGAGGTTACCTACCATCTGGGACGGAAAATTGGGATGGAAACCTACTGGGATGCCAGGGGCCATAAACTGTGGGAGTGGGAACATCAGGCCAATGGTCGATCCATCTGGCGACAGTACTGGGAAAATGGACAATTAAAATCGGAATCGTTTTGGCAGAATGGCCGTTGTCAGGGGAAAGCGCGCCGCTGGAATCGCCAGGGTCAACTTATTCAGCAAGTGACTTTTCAGGATGGGAATAAGGTGGAAGGATGAAATTTTTAAAGAAACGGAATGTCCAAACAGCATGGTTGATTCTGGCGCTGCTATTTTTCTGTTTGCCGATATTCGCAGCCGAAAAAGCCAATCCCCAGGCTTTCCCGGAAGCTGTGGTTACCAGTGGGCAGGCACGTTTTACTGTGCTGACCCCTCACCTGATTCGGCTGGAATGGTCGGCTACCGCGCAGTTTATTGACCAGCCTTCCATTGTTTTCATCCATCGCCGCCTGCCGGTTCCGCCTTTCCAAACCAGGCGTGAAGGGGACTGGCTGGTCATTCAAACCCAATTTTTGACGCTGAAATATCGAATCAATAGTGGACGGTTTACTGCAAAAAATTTGTCTATCGTTTATCATGGACCGGACACGACTTTTACCTGGTATCCGGGAATGCCCAATCAGGGGAATTTGAAGGGCACGGCTTACTCCCTGGATGACCACAATGGTCCGTTCCACCGGGACACGGGCAAGCCATTAAAACTGATGGAGGGTCTGGTTTCCCGCGATGGCTGGTCGCTTATTGACGATTCGCACCACGCATTGCTGGACAATTCGGAATGGCCCTGGGTTCAGCCCCGCCCTCAAAAAGAAGCGCAAGATTTCTATTTTTTTGGCTATGGTAAACAATTTAAAACCGCTTTGTTCGATTTTGTTCAGGTGGCGGGACACCCGCCCATCCCACCGCGTTTTGCCTTCGGTATCTGGTGGTCACGGTATTGGGAATACACCAATCAGGAATTGCGTCAGTTGGTGGAAGAATACCATCGCTATCATTTACCGCTGGATGTGTTGATGGTGGATATGGACTGGCACGTCACCAGCCTGCCGGAATTTTTTGAACATGGAAAACGAAAGCGCGCCCCTGGCGGCAAAAAGATGGGTTGGACGGGATTTACCTGGAACCGAAATTACTTTCCGGAACCAACAGACTTCTTACAATGGATGCATGCCCACCAGATTGCTGTGGGATTGAACTTGCATCTGGATGCGGGCATCTTACCCCATGAAGCGCGCTATGCCGAACTGGCCAGTGCGCTGGGGCTTAATCCAACCGACCGCCAACCCATCCCCTTTCGGTTGTTTGACAAAACATTCATGCAAAAATTTTTTGCCATTGTATTGCAACCGCTGGAACAGCAGGGGGTGGATTTCTGGTGGCCGGACTGGCAGAATTGGGATACGGGGCCGGTGGCTGGCGTCAATACCGAATTCTGGTTGAATTACACCTTTTACAGCCATGCAGCACAGGGGCAAAAACGGCCACTGATTCTCAGTCGGTACGCCGGATTGGGTTCCCATCGCTATCCCATTGGCTTTTCCGGTGATGCCAGCATATCCTGGCAATCGCTGGATTTTCAACCATACTTTACGGCCACAGCGGCGAACGTTGCTTATGGCTATTGGAGCCACGATATCGGTGGGCACACCCGGGGGGATAGTCCGCCGGAATTGTACACACGCTGGGTCCAGTTTGGGGCTTTCAGTCCCATCTTTCGAACCCATGCCACCAAAAGCCCTGAAATCGAACGGCGGTTCTGGGTGTATCCCTACCAGTATTTTCAGGCCATGCAGCAAGCCATCCGCTTGCGGGAACAACTCATTCCTTACATCTACACCATGGCTTATCGGGCTTACCGGAGTGGCGTTAGTATCTGCCATCCGCTGTATTATGAATTCCCGGATCATCCCGCTGCCTATCAATTCAAAAACGAATACTTTTTTGGGGATCGAATAATTGTCCATCCTATTACCCGTCCCATGGATTCAAGCCATGTCTTTATTCAGTACCAGACCTGGCTGCCGCCAGGCAGATGGGCGGAGTGGAGTTCCGGCAAGCTTTTAGAAGGCGGCAGGGTCTGGAAGCAGGGCTACCAACTGGATGAAATACCGGTGTTCGTGAGAGCCGGCGCAATTATTCCCATGCAACCGGCGGATTCCCTTCACGCCCTCATTCAACCGGATCCGCTGATTTTAACCATTTTCCCCGGAGCCTCTGACAGTATTTCGATTTACGAAGATGATGGAAAAACAGTGGATTACCAGAAGGGGCAATTCACATTAATTCCCGTCACTACCATCCAATCGGAAAGCACATTGACTGTTACAATTGGTCCCCAGCAGGGGATGTTTCCGGAGATGATTCAAAAACGGCGTTATGAAATTCGCCTCCCTTTTTCCCTGCCTCCGAAAAGGATTGAAGTGAATGGGCAGGATGTGCCTTATCAACAGAATATGTCCTGGCCAGGCTGGAACTATTTGGGGCAATTGTTGGAAACACGGGTTTTTATCCCCGCAACAGATGTGCAGCGCAAAATTGTGTTGAAGATAAGCTTTCCTGCCGGTAATGACTGGGAAACATGTTCCGGAATTTACGGGAAAATGAGGCGGTTAATGCGGGTGGCGCAATTCATTGCCGCACATGGTTGGGATAAATCCCGTTATTCCAATGATCTGGTAGTTCGGGCAGCGCAGGTGGGGTTGCGGTTGAGTCAACAACCTCAGAAATCGGCAGCAATCGTTCGCGAATTTCAAAGTGACTGGGAAAAAATCAAAACCATGATGAAAAAAGTCGCTGCAGAAGACAGCGATTTTTCTCCTTACTGGCAGTTACTGGAGGCATATCGGGAATGAATATTTTGTGGAGAATACTCCAGAAAAGGACAATAAGTCTGTGTGGGGTCATCTTCGGTGCGGCCGCTCTGCTACTGACCTGCGTTAAACCTCAAAACAAACCGCCCGATTACCGCGAAAATCAAATTGCCTTTCGTGCCGTCTACATTTCGGATACCCATGTGAGTAACGATATGGAGAAAGATGCGCGGCTGAAGCGATTGGTGGATATCTTAAATGAACAAAAACCCCCCAAAGTCGAACTCCTATTGCACGGTGGCGATCTGGTTTCGTCAGTCTTTGATAAACATCCGCAGCAATTTCCACAGCAAGCGGTGAATCGACTGGCCAAAGCAGTTCAAATCCTGAATCGTTTGCACATTCCCTGGTATCCTGCCATGGGTAATCATGATTACAAGCTGTGGAGCGGCCGCGATTCCGACGCCTATTTCCCGGAAGCCGAAATTTTGCAGATGGAAAAAATCTGGAAAAAACATACCGGACGGGATCCATACTATGCCGTTGAACATCGGGGCTGGAATTTCATCGTTCTGAACAGCATGCGGGGGCGGTATTTGCACCGCCATTTCGACGATGAACAGATGCGATTCTTTGAACAGGAATTGGAAAAAGGGTTGCCCACCATTGTGGTGACCCATTTTCCGTTAAAGACCGATCACTTCAAAATCTGGGCCAAACCAAAGGATTTGATTACCTCCCAGAACGAACCCCGCTTTTTTGCCTTGCTGAAAAAATATCAGGATCGCATTAAAGGCATTTTTGTGGGACATGGGCACATGTGGCGGCAGGATATGCTGTTCGATCGTATTCCGGTCTTTGAAGTGGATGATTTTGCGGAAGAAAACGACATGCCCCATTACGTCATTGAATTCTATTCCAGCCCATATCGGATTGTGGTTCAAAAAGGGGAGGTGAAAAAACCGCGGTAGATGAATTCGGCACGGGAGCGCCTTCTTTCTTCCTTCCATCGCATGAGCAGTGGAAGAAGGTGAAAACAGCGAAATCGAAGAAAAAAACAGATCCAGATGGAATAGACAAAAATTGGCCATACTTTAGGAAATGCAAATGAGATCATCGGTCACCCTTCTCATCCTGTGCTTTGTTGGCGTACTAAATCAAAGCTATACAGCCCGGGAGATTTCTTCAGCTTTATCCGGAAAGTCGGAGAACCCGGTCATTGCCCTGTGGTTGTTCGATGAACCGCAGGGGCTGTACCCCAGTTGCATTTTAAACGACCATTCGCAAAACGATTATGCAATGGTTCTGGGATTGGGCGGTCGGATTGTGCCCGGCAAGTTCGGGAACGCCCTGGAGCCATCGCCTTATCCGGAGCTGGATTGCCTGACCTTCCCTGAAGGAGAAGTGCGTTTCGGCCTGAAAGCGCTGCCTCCCGGGCCGGGTCGTAAAGTGCCCCCGCTTTCCTGGCATACGGCTCAATTTTGCGCCTTCATTCCCGGCGGTGAAAATCACCTGCGCAAGGAAGCCACTTATCCCCATCCCACCCGCACCCAGCTGAATCTCGGCAATTTCGACTGGACGGTGGAATTCTGGTTCCGACCTGTGGAAAAGCCCGACAGCGATGGCGTGGTGTTTGAAATCGGCACGGGCCCACGCGGAGAAAATCGGCAAATGACCCGTCTGGCAGTGAAGGCGACCCTGGATGGATTTGAATGGTTCAACCACCCCACCAACACCCGGGTGATTTTACAGACCGATGCCAGTGCCCTGAATCCTTCCCCCGGGGAATGGCATCATCTGGCCTTTGTTTACAATTCCCGGAAGAAAACGCTGCGTCATTTTCTGGATGGCAAGCTGGTAGATGAAAAATCAGGGGTTCAGTTTGAATCTCTTCCCGAAGGCGATGAGGATTATTTCACCGTGGGGCGTGATGGATTGTGGCGACATCCCCTCCCCGGGCGGCTTGATGAACTGCGATTTTCCGCCGCTGCCCTGTATGAAGAAGATTTCCCGGTACCCGGAAGCTTTTCCCCCTATGTTAACGGTAAACAGCAAAATCCTCCCCTGAAAAAGGGGCCACCGCTGCTGTTCATAGAAGAAAAACGAAACCAGGTGCCCATTCCTCTGGGAAACCGAAAATACCTGTTTATCGACGATGCCATCGTGGAGACGCAAAAGCATATCACCTATGTGGTGAATCCCCCCCGTAAAGCCGAACGGGTGATTGATAACATCACAGGCCCCTTCCGAAAGCACCTGACCGTGGTGGAGGACGAGCAGGGGTATATCCGCATGTACAATTCTGTGGAAGATGATTATTTGCAGGTGTTGATTTCCCGGGATGGGATACATTTCCAAGCGCCGGATCTGGGCACAACCTATTTCGGTCGCCGCAACATCACCATTCCTGCGCCGGTGGGCGGACTGGGTACCCCCTTCAGGGATCCCAACGGCCCGCCGGAAGAGCGCTGGAAATACATCAGCGATTTTCACCGCCAGGGCATTTACCTGTTCGTTTCTCCCGATGGATTGCACTGGAAGCGACTCAAACCGTATTTATTGCCTTTCCGTTCCGGTACCCAGAGTTGTGCCTTTTACGATGACCAGCAGCAAAAATATCTGGCCTACCATCGCTCCGATGTGCTCCAATTTCCCGGAGGGGAAACGCGCCGCGAGACTGCCTTTACCGTTTCCCGGAATATTTATCCTCCCTGGTCATTTAAGCCGCTGACGTTGCAGGATGTGGAAAATTTAGCGAAGAAGTATCCCCTGCGAGAACCACAGCCCTGGTTTCTGGATAACGGCCCTCTGGCCCCGCCGGGATTTTCCTTTGAATATCCCCACCTGTTTACTCCCGTGGATACCCTGGATCCGTCTGAAACCGATATTTACGTTACCAAAGCCATCAAATACCCCTGGGCACCGGATGTGTATCTGGCCTTTCCCATTGTGTATTTTCATTACGAAGTGGATTCGCCGGTAACCCGTCGGGTGCTGATGGATTCTCTTCGGGGGCGGGGGAGTGGCCCCATCGAGACGCAATTGGCGGTGAGCCGGGATGGTTTCCACTGGAAGCGCTATCCCCGGCCGGCGTATGTGGGTATCGGGCCTCACGCCGGGCGGGATGTGAAAACGGCCTATATTGCCCAGGGGATGGTGCGCCGGGGCAACGAAATCTGGCAATACTATTTTGGAGAAACCCAGTATCATTCCGCCTGGAAACGCGATCCTCAGGGGCGTGGGGTTTACCGGCTGGTGCAGCGCCTGGATGGCTTCGTTTCTGCGGATGCCCCCTATGATAAGGAAGCCATCCTCATCACCAAACCGCTGCTGTTCAAGGGCAACCGCCTGGTGCTCAATATCGATACCGATGCCACCGGGTATGCGCAGGTGGGATTCCTTGATGAGAAGGGAAATCCCATTCCCGGTTATTCGGTGGAGGAGTGCATTTACATCAACGGAGATTTTATCGCCACAGAGGTGGAGTGGCTGAAGAAAGGCACCGATGTCTCGGCGCTGGTGGGGAAGCCGGTGCGGTTAATGTTTCGGATGCGGGGGGCAAAGCTGTATGCCATGCAATTTGTATCCTCGCAAAGGTAGATGGTTTTTGTAATCACTATCTCAGCGACGAATCTCCGATAAAGATCGCCATCTTGCGTGCAACCCCGCCGCGGCGGGGTGATGCGTGACTTCTTCTTTTCACGTTTCACGCATCACGGTTAATAGCGGAAGTCTTGGAAATTCTACAACAGGCTATAGATATGAAACTCCGGATAGGAATTCTACTCACCGTATTAATGACATTGCCTCTCCTGAGCGCCGGGCCGGAAACGACTCCGGTTCGTCAGGAAAGCTTTGCCGGGGTTTATTACGTCTCCCAAAATCGCGGTCAGGATGTGCCCGATGCGGGAACCCGCCAAAGACCCTGGAAATCCCTTGCCTATGCGGTGTCCCGGGTGCCGACGGCAGAACCGCCCTCGCGGATCGCCATTCTGGTGGCCCGGGGGGAGTATCCGGTCAACGCCCTGACGTTGAAGGAAAACCTGGCCTTACTGGGGGGATTTGATGACGGTTTTGCCCGGCGGGACATTTTTCGGTACCGTTCGATTCTGGATGGCCGGGGAAAAGATCGCCTCCTCATCGCAGCAGAAGGGGCGCAGATTGACGGATTTGTCATCATCAATGGTCGCATTCGCGGAAAAGGAGGCGCCGTTTTTTGCAACGGGGTTTCCTGCATCATCACGAATAATGTCTTCAGAAATAATACCACTCTCTCCCCTCAGCCCTGGAATCCCCAATATCGCCACGAAATCGCCAATGACGGCGGGGCAATTTATGCTCAGAGTGGTTCGGCGCCGGTTATCGAAAACAACCTGTTTGTGGAAAATTTTACCGAAGTGGGACGTGGAGCAGCTATTGCCCTTCACGGTCGATGCCGGGGCGTGATTCGGGGCAATGTATTCCTGAACAACACCACCGGATTAAGCGATCCCAAACGCAGCAGCGACGGCGGCGCGGTTTCTGTATTCGACTGGAGCCGGCCGATCATCGAAGAGAATATTTTTCTGGGGAATCGCGCCCTCAATCGAAATGACGCCGGGGGACTGTTCGTTGCCCTGTGGTCCAGCCCGGTGATTCAGAGGAACATCTTTGTGAATAATTATTGCGATGACGACGGCGGCGCGTTGTTTGTCGGGGGGCAGGAGCATCGCTACGACCGCCCGTTGGATCCGTTACCGGCTTCCGATGACTTTTTCGTGACCATCTCCCGAAACCTGTTCATCGGCAATGAAAACCCCTCGAAGAATTCCGGGGCCATGCGCATGACCATGGAAACGAGGGGGCGGTTTGTCAACAATATCACCGCGATGAACACCGGGATTTACTTTCAGCGCAGCGAAGTGGAAGTGGTGAACAACACCATCCTGGATGATTTTCTGTTTGTGGAGACCAAAGCGGGGCTGCGGAAAGGGAAAATCGTCAACAACATTATTCTGGGAAGATTTGATTTGCAGGTCGAAGCGATGGTGAGCAAAAATTTGCTTCCATCGCCCGCGGCGGAGAACAATCTCTCCGGTGAGCCTTTGTTTATCGACGATTGGCTGGAAATCAAAGCCGAGAAGGTTACCTTCGATCCCACCCGGGCCATTACCGAGATTTACTCCTCTCGGGCCACCTTTTCCCCCGATGCGCTGGTCGGTCGGGTGGTACACGCCGGTGGGAAATGGGGGGTGGTAGAAACCAATACCATCCGGAGCATCCGCATATGGGGGGACTTATCCGGTGAGGTGCACTTTTTTGTGTTGCCCACCTATCATTTGCGACCGGATTCCCCCGGTGTGGATCAGGGGGATGGGCGCTTTACCCCGCAAACGGATATGGATGGTGAGGCTCGCCCCGCCGGGCAGGGGGTGGATATCGGGGCGGATGAGGTAACGCCGGGATAAGCCGTTGACGGTGGCGCCCCGGAACATGTGAGAAAGGGGAAGTATTTATTTGAGGAGGATACCCATGCATCGCCGAAGAACATTCTTCCACACCCTTTGGGTTCTGGCACTGTTCTTTGCCACGCTTCCTGCGGTTGCCCAGGAAAAGGCCTACACGCCCCGGCGCATCAACAAGTGCATTGAGCTATTAGAAGAGGGTCAACCCATCTATTATGCCGCGGCTTATGGCGGTTACGAGGAAGGCAAGAAGATGGCGAAGACCTGGGCGGATTACATCGTGTTCAACATGGAGCACAATCCTTTGGATTTTGGGCTGTTGCGCGAGTTCATGCGCGGTCTGGTGGATGGCGGCCCCACGCCCAGCGGGCATCGCACCCCGGCGGTGATTGTGGTGTTGCCGCTGCTGGGGCTGAATAAAGAAACCGTTCAGGCGGGTCACTGGATGATTCACCAGGCGCTGTTGCAGGGGGTGCACGGCATTCACCTGGCGCGGGCACGCGATCCGGAAGCGGTGAAGGAGTTTGTGCGCACGGTGCGCTATCCCATCCATAAACAGGCCATCGACACGCTGGGCGAAGGCTTGCGCGGCTGGGGCAGCCACAAATTCGCCGCCTGGGTGTGGGGCATCACCCCGGAGGAGTATTTGAAGAAAGCCGACGTGTGGCCGTTGAATCCCGAAGGCGAACTGATGCTGGGAGTGAAAATTGAAGATCCCCACGCCCTGGCCAATGCCGAAAAGACCCTGGCGGTACCCGGAATCTGCTTTGCTGAGCACGGGCCGCGGGATATGGGGCTTTCCTACGGTTATCTGGAAGGGCGAGCCGATCCGCCGGTGCCGCCGGAAGTGCAAGCCGCCGGCGATAAAGTGCTGGCCCTGTGCAAAAAATACGGCCTATTCTTCCTGGACAATGTGTTGCCGGAGAACGTGATTCGGCAAATTCAGCGGGGAGTGATGATCGGCGCCGGCCGACGGCAGGATGCCGCCGAAGTGGGACGAAAATACACCAAACGCAAGATGCCCTGGTAATGGTAATATAGGATTGGGGGGCATTATGTTTATGATGGTGAGATCACGGTTTTAATGAAAAAGGTGACCCGTAATGGTGAATTGTTGGCGCGCAGGAGTTTATTTGTTTGTTTTGCTGCTGGTGGTGCAGCCGGACCTGATATCTCACAATGGAGATGTAGTCAGGGTAGCCATACAGGGTCTGGGAGAAATCGAAAATATCATCGTTGTTCCGGGTGCCGGGAATGATTGATCCTTAACACAACGGGTGGTTCCGGGAATGATAGCACGGGCTTTATCCTTTTTGAAGAATACAGGGTTTGTCTTTTGGGTTTGCGGGATGTTATCCATTTTCCAGGGATGCCATGGTTCCGATGCATACTTTATTGAAACCGGGCAGGTGCAGTTGTTTATTGATGATTTTTTAATTGAGAGTGCCCGAAATGTGCACCGTACACTTCACCAACCAATTAAGGAAAACGGTGGGCGTTTTCCCGTTATTGCCCTGGAAGATGAGTTTAAACCCTACGCCGCTACACTGGAAGCCAATGGCACGATCCTTTATGATCCCCGCTTACAGAAATACGTGATGTTTGCCCTGGGATATTCCGTTCACGGAAAAAGTCAGGATACCAGAGAAAATCGCTGGAAATATTATCGGGTGTATCGCTTCACCTCTGAGGATGGTTTGCACTGGACAAAAGGGGATAACGGGCAGCCCCAGTGGGTTTTTCCCCGATCCCGACGGGATTTGTTTGACCCTGTGAGCGGGACTTATGCCACCAATATTGACGTTGGGTCTTACTTTTATGATCAGAACGACTCCCTTTACCCGTATAAAGGATGGCAACATTTTTCCAACTGGGGGGACGATCGGGAAGGGCAATATTTTCTTCGCTCTCCCGATGGTATCCACTGGGAAAGGGGACCTCTGGTGGTGAATGCTTACGGTGGCAAAACCGATCCCACTTACCGGAGGTTTCGCTATCCTGGCTATACCCTGGTTGGCCCCCAGGATGTGACCATTTTTTCCTATGATCCGGTGGGAGAGCGGTTTTTAGGTATCTTCAAATTTTACAGTGCAGAGCCATTGCCTTCCGGTAACCGGGTGCGGAGCCGGGCCTATGCTTTCTTTAATCATCCCCTGGATCAGCCTTTCGATATCGAGCAGATCACCCATGTGGATTTGATTCCCCCTCTAAAGGACACGTCATCGGAAACACGTTTTGACGAATATTATGGCTCCACCGGTTGGCGCTACGAGTCGCTTTGGTTGGGCGGTTTGAAGGTATATCATCAGAAAGGGGATTATCCCTGGTCGGCAGCAGGGTGTGCATTCTTACGTCTCATTGTAAGCCGCGACGGTCTCCACTGGCAAAAAGTCGATTATCCCAATGAAGATGGTTATCACGGGATTTTTATTGCCAATGGCAAGGAAGGGGGCCATAACGGACAAAACGATGGCGGGTATTTAACCGAATTTAGCAATCCCCCTTTGCGAATTGGGGATGAGCTAATTTTTTATTATGGCTGCTCCTCATGGGGAAAAAATCATCCTCCGGAGCGCATGATGAGCGGCGGGGGCATTTTCCGGGCACGGCTGCGATTGGATGGCTTTGTGTCGGTGGACACCGGTACATTGACTACCCGACTGCTGCGGACAAAAGAAAACCAGAAGCTCACCCTGAATGGGGTAGGGCCGATCAACGTGACTTTGCTGGATCCCAATGGCCGCCCCATTGGCCAACAAAGCATTCGCGGGGATTCGCTTCGTCATCGGCTCTTTCGAAATGTGCCCGATCTCGATAAAGTTTTGCAGCACGGTTTCCGGTTAAGATTCCAGGTGATGCCGGGAGGCTACCTCTATGCTTTTCGTGTGGAGCCAGAAACCACACCAGTCGCTCATGAATCGAATCTGGAAACCATCTTTCACTGACAGCAGGAGACTCATTTTATGACATTTTTCCCCCTCAGCCTGGTTCCCTGTAGGGTTTTTACCCAAACTCAGGTCTGGCGAAAAAGCGGCTTTGCCGATTTCCGGGACGGATCTTTCGGCGACGGATACCTTCAACGGCGTGAACTCACCGATTCTGGAGGCGGTGGAGATTGGGTTTGAATGAGCAGGTGGCAAAAAGTTACCTCAACGGCGGCTGGCAGGCGCCGGATGGAGCCGGGGTAAGGGAAATCCCCAATCCGGCGAATGTGAATGAAGTGGTCGGGCGGGTGGTCTTTGCCGATGCGGCGTTGGCTGAAATAGCCGTGCAAGCCGCCCGGAAGGCCTGCATGGCCTGGCGGTTTACTCCCTCTGAAAAACGCCGGGAACGCCTTGAGAGGCTTCTGCAGCAAATCCGCCTGCACAGGGAAACGTTTGCCCGAATCATTACCCGGGAAAACGGCAAAACCCTGTCGGAGTCGCTGGGCGAAGTGGAGGCCTCGCTCAAGGAGGCGCACTTTCAACTGGCGTATGTCGCCGACCACCTGATCGAACCCCACGGGTCTCACCGGGTGCAGCACGAACCGCTGGGAGTGGCTGCTTTGTTTACGCCCTGGAATTTCCCGCTGGCGACGGTGCTGCGCAAAATGGTTCCCGCCCTGATGGCCGGCAACACGGTAGTGCTGAAGCCCTCGGAATTTACCTCCCTGACCGCCGCCATGCTGGTCGGCCTGATGGAAGAGTTAGAATTTCCACCGGGAGTGGTGAACCTGGTGCTGGGAGAAGGCCCGGAGGTCGGCCCCCCCATTGCCCAACATCCCGCGGTGGGTGCCATATCCTTCACCGGCTCTACCCGGATCGGATTGGAACTGGCATCCTCTCTCGGTGCCCGCGATGTGCGTTTTCAGGGAGAGATGGGCGGCTCCAATGCTCTGATTATTCTGGAAGATGCCGATCTGGAAGCGGCGGTCGATGCTGCGGTAAGTAACGGATTTGCCTGCTGCGGTCAGTGGTGCACCGGCACCGGACGGGTGATTGTACAGCGGCAAGTGTACCATCCGGTGCTGGAAATGCTGGTGGGTCGAGTGCGCCGGATTGTGGTGGGAAACGGGATGGATGCCGGAGTGATCATGGGGCCGCTGATCTCTCAACACCGGCGGGAGAAGGTTGAGCAGGCGGTGAATCGGGCTGTTCAGGAAGGGGCGCGGGTGCTGGTCGGCGGCAAACGCCCTCAAGGCTCCCAATATGACCGGGGTTATTTTTATGAACCCACCATCCTGGCGGATGTGACCGCAAGGATGCATGCGTCTCGGGAGGAAATTTTCGGTCCGGTGCTGGTGGTCATGCCCGCCGACACCCCCGACGAGATTCTGCAATTGACGAATAGTTCGCCGTACGGGTTATCGGTTTCCATTTACACCCGGGATAAGGCCAGGGCCGAAGGGCTGGTGCACCGAATTGAGGCCGGTCTCTGTCACCTGAATTTGCCCACCGGTTATCGAGATCCGGCATTGCCGCTTTCAGGATGGAAAGATTCCGGCCGGGGCTGGCCCGAAGCGGGGAGGTATGGGCTGGAGTTTTTTACCCGGCCAAAGGCCGTGTATGTGCACGATTGAAGGGGAGCTAACCATGAAAATTGCTGCCATTTATGAAAAAACCGTGCCCATCGCTTCTCAGATTCGCAATGCGGTCATCGACTTTTCCCAGATGACCGTCTCGGTGGTGGCGGTGGTGAGTGATGTGGTGCGAAACGGCAAACCGGTGATCGGTTTTGGTTTCAATTCCAACGGTCGCTATGCCCAGGGAGGCATTCTCCGGGAGCGCATCATCCCGCGTTTGCTGGCCGCTTCGGAAGCGGAGTTGACCACCGACGACGGCGCCAATTTCGATCCTTTCAAGTGCTGGCGGGTGATGATGCGCAACGAAAAGCCCGGAGGGCATGGGGATCGCAGCGTGGCGGTGGGCACCATTGACATGGCCCTGTGGGATCTGGTGGCCAAAATCGAGGATAAGCCGCTATATCGCCTGCTGGCGGAACGGTACAACCACGGGCGGTTTGACCCAAAAGTATTTGTGTATGCCGCCGGAGGCTATTACTATCCCGGAAAAGATATCCGGGCCTTGCAGGAAGAATTTCAACGTTATCTGGATATGGGGTTCACCGTATGCAAGATGAAGATCGGCGGCGCACCGCTGGAGGAAGACTTGACCCGCATCGAAGCGGCGCTGGAAGTGGTCGGTGAAGGGGAAGCGCTGATGGTGGATGCCAACGGTCGGTTTGATTTACCCACCGCGTTGAAATATGCGGAAGCACTGGCACCGTATCGGGTAAGGTGGTATGAGGAGCCGGTCGATCCCCTGGATTATCTCCTGCATGCGGCGGTGGCCCAGGCATCCCCGGTTCCCATTGCCACCGGGGAAAATCTGTTCTCCCTGAGCGATTCTCGCAACCTGATGCGCTATGGCGGCCTGAATCCCCGGCGGGACTACCTGCAAATGGATCCCGCACTCAGTTACGGATTGGTGGAATATTTACGCATTCTGGACATGTTACAGGACTACGGCTGGTCACCACGCCGGTGCATTCCCCACGGCGGCCATTTATTCGGGGTGCACCTGGCTGCCGGTCTGCAATTGCACGGCAACGAAGCCTATCCGGAAGTGTTTTTACCCTTTGGACTGTTTGCCGAAGGAATGGTCCTGGAAAACAGTCAGATTACCTTGCCGGAGGCGCCGGGTATTGGATACGAAGCGGTGCCGGAAATTTACCCCGTTTTCCGGGAGTTGATTGCTTAAACATGATGAGCCAATGGATAATTTGACCAATCCCTTGCGCACCAGGCCCTTTCATGTGATGATCAAACCCACCGGGCCGATTTGCAATCTGGATTGCCGGTACTGTTTCTATCTGGAAAAAGAGAAACTCTATCCGGAGCAAACCGAGTGGGCGATGTCCGAAGCGGTGCTGGAATCTTTCATCCGGCAAAAGATGGAATCCGGCACCGCCGCGGTGGAAGTGTTCGGCTGGCAGGGAGGCGAGCCTACCTTGCTGGGAGTGGACTTTTTTCGCAAAGTGGTGGCGCTTCAGAAAAAATATGCAAATGGGCGTCGGTATGAAAATACCTTGCAAACCAACGGCATCCTGTTGAATGACGAATGGGGCGAATTTCTGGCCCGGGAGAAATTCCTGGTGGGGCTGTCCATTGACGGCCCCCGGGAGTTGCATGATCGCTATCGGGTGAACAAGGGGGGACGCCCGACTTTCGATCAGGTGATGCGCGGTCTGGAGGTACTCAAAAGGCATCGGGTAGAGTTCAACACGTTAACCGTGGTGCATCGGGAAAATTCTCGCTATCCACTGGAGGTGTATCGGTTTCTCAAAGAGATTGGCAGCGGATTTATTCAGTTTATTCCTCTGGTGGAGCGGGTGGCCAGAAGGGGCTTGCCGAATCAGTTGCACCTGGTAAAGCCGGATACCCCCGGGGAGTGCGAGGTTGCCGAGTGGTCGGTAGAACCGGAGCAGTGGGGCGATTTTCTTGTCACCATTTTCGATGAGTGGGTGCGCCGGGATGTGGGGGAGGTAGTGGTGAACCTGTTTGAGGTGAGCCTGGAAAGCTGGCTGGGAAAACCCCAGGGATTGTGTGTGTTCCGGGAAACCTGCGGTCGTGCTCTGGCGCTGGAGCACAACGGCGACCTCTACTCCTGCGATCACTATGTGTATCCGGAGAATCGACTGGGGAACATTCTGGAGCAACCGCTGGCCGCTCTGGTAGATTCGCCTCAGCAGCAGAAATTTGGCCGGGATAAAAAGGATGCCCTACCTCAATATTGCCGGAATTGCGAGGTGCGTTTTGCCTGCAACGGCGAGTGCCCCAAGCACCGCTTCTTGAAAACCCCGGACGGGGAAGAGGGATTGAATTACCTCTGTGCCGGTTATAAAAAATTTTTCAAGCACATTGATCCGTACATGCGGTTTATGGCCCGTGAACTACGGGCCGGGCGGTCGGCAGTCGGAGTGATGATCTGGGCCGGAGAAAAAGATCGCGGTTTTTCCTCGGTACGGGTGGGCCGGAACGATCCCTGCCCCTGTGGCAGTGGGAGAAAATTCAAAAAGTGCTGTGGGCGATAATTCATCTCTGATTTTTATACTCAAAAGAAACTGGTTTGCAAAACTCAGTAAGTCGGTCATCTCGTTCCCATCCCGCCCGGCGGGATGGGAACGCAATAATGGTTGAAACTCCTGTTTCAATACCAAACCAAACAGAGATAGTGACATATGTCACTATAGGATGATATCCGGGACTATTCTCGTTCCAAAACTCTGTTTTGGAACGCAATAATAGTCGAAACTCAGTTTCGAGCCTTACCCCGTTGCTATCCCGACCGGTCGGGATAGCAACGAGACAGCTGTGGTGACATATGTCACCGTAGAAGTTTGGTAACGAGAACGAATGTGACACTTTCCTGAAAAATGGTACACAATCAAATCGCTTATAGATAATCCCCCAGATTCAGATTGGGCGACACCAGGTTCTGCTGCACCAGCTTCTTGAAGTGCTGCTCAAACGTTTGCATGCCAAATTCGCTGCCGGTCTGCATCACCGTGCTCAATTGATGGGATTTTCCCTCCCGGATGAGATTCCCCACCGCTTTGGATCCGATCAGAATCTCCATCAGGGCGATGCGATCCTGTTTGAACTGCATGGGGATCAGCCGCTGGGAGATCACCGCCACCAGCACGTTGGCCAGCAGTACCCGGATCTGGGTCTGCTGCTCTCCGGGAAATGCATCCACAATCCGGTCGATGGTTTCCGGGGCGGAATTGGTGTGCAGGGTGGAGAGCACCAGATGCCCGGTTTCGGCGGCGGTCAGGGCCTGGGAGATGGTTTCCAGATCCCGCATCTCTCCCACTAAAATGATGTCCGGATCTTCCCGCAGGGCGCTGCGCAGACTTTCGGCGAACCCCCGGGTGTGGGTACCCACCTCCCGCTGATGAATGATGCTGTATTTGGAAGCGTGCACGTATTCGATGGGGTCTTCGATGGTGATGATGTGCTCGCTGCGGGTCATGTTGATCTGATGGATCATGGCGGCCAGAGTGGAGGACTTTCCGCTGCCGGTGGGGCCGGTGACCAGAATCATCCCTTTCTTGCGCTTGCACAATTCTTTGAGCACCGGAGGCATGTGCAGTTCTTCCAGGGACCGAATTCGAGAGGGAAGTACCCGAAAGGCCGCGCTGATCCCTTCAAAGTGATGGAAGATGTTCACCCGCACCCGGGCCACTCCCGGCATGGTGAAGGAAAAGTCGATATCTTCCCGGTTCTCGAACTTTTGCCGCTGCTCCTCATCCAGAATCTCCCTGAGCATCTGTTCCAGTTGCCGGTGAGGAATCGGCTCGTCGGTCACGCTCTTGATCTTCCCCAGCACCCGGAGCATGGGATACATGCCGCTGCTCAGGTGCACATCGGAGGCGTTGTTCTGTATGGCGAAGTGGAGAATCTCGGACAATGTTTTCATGATCCGTTTACTCCTGAGTTATGATCTTGGGAGTAATGAAAATCAGCAAATCGGTTTTTTGCTTTTTGGTGGTGGTGTGGCGGAACAGATAGCCCAGGAGGGGAATGTCGCCTAACAGCCATACTTTTTCCACCGTCTTGTTCTCGGTCTCTTTGATCAGTCCTCCGATGACCACGGTCTCCCCATCCTGCACGGTGACGGTGGTTTCCACTTCTCGCTTGGAGGTGATCGGTTGGGGGGCATCCGGTGGGCCGGTGAACCCGATGATCTCTTCCAGAATGGGATGCACCGTGAGGGTAATCTGCCTGTCCCGGTTAATGCGGGGAATCACTTCCAGATTGAGGTTCACCTCTTTTTCCCGGAAGGAGATCAGGTCTCCGCCCACTCCCCGGGAAATTTCCTGCACCGGCACCACGGTGCCGATTTTGATCAAAGCCCGGCGGTTGTTCAGGGTGGTTACCCGGGGGCTGGAAATCAGCCGGGAATTCTGATCCTTATCCAGCGCTTCCAGGGCCGCCTGTAGCTCCGATAGCGTGAGTATGCCCAGATTAATCCGGCTGTTGGGATCCGGCGGTTCATAAGTCGCCGCCAGGGGATTGCCCTGACTGATGGAGGATTCCGAAGAGGTTTCATCCTTACTTTGCTCCGCCCCGGTGGCCGAAACCTGAATGGAAGTGGGGAGTTTCAGCCCCACCCGTTTTTCATCATCCAGCACCGTTTCCACCAGGCGCACTTCGATCTGGAGCTGGGGGCTGGGCACGTCTAATTGATTCACCACTGCCACAATATTCTCCACGTTCTCCCGCAGATCGGTGACCACCAGGGCATCGGAGCGGGGTTCGGAATCGCCGTCTCCTTTTTCCAGTACCAGCGCCTCGATCTGCCCTCGCTCGGACAGAAGCGGCTGCAGGGTTTTTTGCAGTTGATACCCGTCCAGATACACCAACCTGATCACCCGGGTGGACAACTCGTCGCTGGCGATGCTGGTGGGACCTTTCACCAGGATGACCTCGTTATCCACGATGTACCGATACCCCTGGGATTTCAGGAGCACATCCAGGGCATCCTGCAGGGTGACGTTCTTCAATTGCAGGGTGACGGTTCCGGTAACGTCTTTTCCGATGACGATGTTCAGATCATACTGTCGGGCAAAGGCGCGCAGGATGTCCCGAATGGAGGCGTTCACAAAATTGGGCGAGACCCGACGATTGAGCTTCTCGGTAAGATTCTCGGCCAGAAGGGGAATGCCCACCAGCAGCACCATCAGCACCATCCACCAGCCTCGTTGTATTGCCCGCATCTCTGTCATCTCCGTTTCTCCGTTTTTCCCAACCTGTCGAGATATACTGACCCGGTTCCCCGGTTCATTCCACCGTTAACACCCGTCGCTCACGCCCATTGGTTAACACCACCCGATCGGGATATATCTTGACCACCCGGTACGGCCCGATGTATTCGCCCTCTTTGACCACGGCGTTGTTAATCAGCGCCACCGAGCGGGTCTGACTGATGCTGACGCCTCGCAACCGCAGACGAAACCGCCTCTTCTGCGCCGGAGGAGCCTTTCGGGCACGGGAAGGCCTGGCCGGAAGGGCAAAGGGATCCTCACCCCATTCCCCGGTGTACACCACAGTGGTAACCGGCGCCTCTTCTGTGGCCGTGGAATCCACCGGGGTTTCCCCTTCTTGCTTCAGGGAGTCCAGAGCCATATCCAGGGCGGTTTTCTCCCCGGCGTAAAAGGCCAGATAATCCTCTCGATTGGTGATGAAATCGAATACCCCGTAGGCCAGCACCAGCAGCAGGAGGATAAGGCTCCGCTTCTGGCCCCGGGTCATGTTCTGGAAACCGCCGCTCATCCTTGTTCCTCCAGGGTGTACAACCTGGCCCGAACGGTTGCCCGTACCCGCACCGGAGAACCTTCTACCTTCTCGATGGCGATGCCTTCGATGGTCACATAAACGGGGAAGTTTTGCCACGCTTCCAGAAACGCGCCGATGTCGAGATACCGTCCTTCCACCACCATCGACAGCGGAAGTGGGCGCACGGGAGTCTTCACCGAATCCTGAAGAAAATTCTCCACCGCCGGGCTGAAATCCACCAGCTTCAACCGATGGGTTTGAGCCAGTTCCTCTACCGACCGGGTAAACGTGGAAAGGTGCTGGCTGCGGATAAAACCGGCCCGGATGTTGGCCAGTTCGGTTTTTTCCTGCTGCAACGTTTTGCGGGTGGTTTCCAGGGAGTGCAGGGCCAGGTTCACCCGTTCCAGCACCTGATGAATCTGTTCCCAGGCGGTATCCATCTCCCGGCCCTCCAGTACTCTGGGCTGATACACCAGCAGGTACCAACCTCCCAGCCCGAGGATATATCCTATCACCAGAATCAAAAATACTCGCTGTGGTTTCAGGGCAATCTTTTTCATAACCGGGCGCTTATCTGAAATTCAAACCGTTTTTCTTCCGGTTCCTTGTGTACCTGCTGCAATTCAATGCTTCGGAACACCTGTAAACTGTTCAGATGGTTGATGTAGTTAAGCAAAACCAGATCGGCCAGAAAGTAGTTGTCGATAATTTGCCCTTCCACTCGAATTTCGTAGTGGTCGGCGGCCGGCTTTTGGGAGCCGTTTGCTTTCTCCCGGGTTTCCGCTTCCACCGGGAAAATCTCCAGCCGGCGCAGCCGAATGTCTCCGGGCGTTTCCCGGCTGAACAGGCGAAGCATTTGCAGAATGGTATCATCCCGGGGGATGGCGCTTAGCAGCTCCTCCTTTTGCTTCCGGGTGGCTTCCAGTTCCTTCAACAGGCGGTGGTAGTCGGTTTCGATGGCCTCCAGTTGTTCTACCCGCTGTTGATATTCGGTCAGCAACTCCTGCCGCATTTGCAGGGAGGGATTGCCCAGAAAGGAGATCGCTCCGATTCCCGCCAGGGTCAGCCCCATCCAGATGAGCAGCCACTTGTTTAATTTGCGATAGGTGCGCTGTTGCCGGTATTGGGAAGGAAGCAGATCCACCGTTTTGCTATCGGTGAGCACCGCGCCGATGGACAACAGGTATTGCCCCTGGGCGTAAAGGGAAGCTTCTCCCGGTTCATCAAATTGGGGGGCCAGGATGCTCACGGGGCGGTGAAACATGGTTCCCAGGAAAGGGGCCAGGGGGGGAACCTGACCGCCGTATCCGGCCAGCAGAATTCGCTCAAAGGAAGCGTCGGGAAGGTTTTTCAGGGTTCGCCAGATTTCCCCGTATAACCGCTGCAAAGCCGGGTTCCGATGGCTCTGCAATTCGGCCAGTTTTTGCTGCAATCGCCGCCGCAGGGCGTCGGATTCGGCCATCGTTTCCGGATACACATTTTCCTCCGCCTGCTGGGCCAGTTCATCCGGATCGATGGTTAGGGAGCGGGCGTGCAATTCACTTTGATCCATGTGCACAAACCCCACCGGCACGGTGCGGAGGTATCGCAATTGCCCGTGGTGGAAATAGGCGATCGTGCTGCAATGTTCCGAGACTTCCACCAGCAGATCGTTCCCCGGTGCAGACACGAACCGGCGATACGCTTCCTGAAACAGGAACGGGCGGGGGATTAACCGGGTGGGAACGGCCCCGGCGTCGATGAAGGCGGTTAAGCAGGTGTCGGTCACCGAACGGGGAACCACCAGCACCAGAAGACGCTGCTTTTTCAGGCTCCCGTCGGTAAAGGTTTCCACGATTTGATAGCAGCAATCCACCGGGCCGTCAATCGGGGGGAGGTCGTGAGTATTCTGAAACCCGATAGCCCGAACCAGATCGGCGGGGCGTTTGATCTCCGGCAGTACCACTTCCCGCAGGTGCATGGCGGGGCTGAAATAGCCCACCGTCAGTATGGTGGATGCCTTACGGGCCACTTC
The DNA here is from genome assembly GCA_964416895.1 of uncultured Calditrichaceae bacterium. Taxonomy (GTDB): domain Bacteria; phylum Calditrichota; class Calditrichia; order RBG-13-44-9; family J075; genus CAYQGB01. The sequence goes on along the minus strand of CAYQGB010000001.1, from coordinate 12,937 downwards.
CGGCAGCCCCCGGAGCGCTTCGGTGAGGGCGGCGGGATCGCCGATCCACTCCCGGGGCAGAGCCATCTCCCCGAAATCCACCGCCCGTAACGCGGCGCGAAACTTCTGGAAATGTACGTATTGAAGGCGGTCGTGATGGAGATCGACGGCAAGATAGTCACGGGACAGCATGCGAAGGGGTTGGGAAAAACGTCCCCCGAAACCGACCACTATCGGCTCTACCGGGGAAACGGTTCCCTCACTCCCGGATACGGTCAAATGCCCGTTGGTGCTCCGGGGGATTTCCCCGGTCTGTTCCGGAGGGGGACGAAGCGCCGTTTCTTCCCCGGGTGATTCAATGGTCGGTTTATGGAGTGTCGCTGCCGCCAATTTTGTCCCTTATCAACTGGTTTATGCTATCCAACCGCAGAATGCTCAAAGAAGCCGTGAAGTTTACCGAAAAAGCGACCGTTGCTGCGACAGGCAGAGATGCCCGTCCTACCACCCCACATACTTCCAGATGATCTGCTCAATCTGAATCGGGGCGCCCCCGCCGGGATTGCGATATTGAATTTGCACCTGAAGCGAACGGCTATAGGCCTCCACGTGGCCGGTAGCCTGAATTAAGGCCCGGTTGCCCGGCAACAGCCGGGCGATCACCTCGCAGGTGGTGGAATCCCCGGTGTCTACCGTCTCGCTCCAATCGGAGAGTTGGGCCGGATCGCTGCGGAGGAAGCGCCCGATCCCGTATTCCAGCCCCGATTGCGCGGCATAGAACGCCTTACGCTCCCGGGCCTGAAAAAACTGTCCCTCGGTTTCGGAATGGATAAACCGGGACAGGGCCAGGAAAAACGCAGACAGAATCACGATCCACACCAGCATCAACAACTGGATGCTGCCTTGCTGGCCGGATAATCCTGACCGGCATTTTGGAACCCAAAATATTTTTCCAAATCCCCGGTTCTCGTTTCTCAACCCTGATGTTGCCTGTTGCCTGTTGCGTTTTGCACTTTGCATTTTGCACTTTAAAATTTGCAATCCTTTGGTTTTTCCCTGTACTCCCCGGTTTTCTGGAACACTCCGGGATTCACCCCCCCGACCTCAATTGCGCACGTAGAGATCCTCTTCCAGCTCAAGGCGCCAGCCCCCGTTTTCAATTTCCCAGTGAATCCGGACAAAGGTCAGGTTCGCCGGTTGAGTGGTGGATTGCCCGGAAGCATCCAGATATTCCAGGGGCCAGCGTTTCAAAAATTTCACCAGCACGTCATCGTTGCGTACCAGGGCGCTATCCTCAAAGCTATAGGTCACCTGCTCTCCCCCGGAACCGGTAAACACCAATCGCCCCTCTTCCATTTGCTGAACATCTCCGGGGGAGAGCGGCTGCAAATCCCGATACAGCAATCGCTGGGCTTCCTGCACATCGACCATCCACAGGGCCTCCTGATATAGCCGGGAATACGCCCGACTGCTTAGAAAAACCACCTGGACCAGTACGGTCAGAAGCGTCAGGCCCACGCTCAGAGCCACCACCACTTCCAGCAGAGTAGCCCCCCGGGCATTGACCGCTTTTTCCGGAGAAGTTTTCATAGCCGGATGTTAGCCGGATTCTCTCAGTCTCAACACCAGTGAGTACCCCCCGGATAGCGCCGGATGCGTCACCCGCACCTGAACTTCCACCGCCTTCAGGTTGGCACTGCCCCATCCGGTGATGGGAGCTATCCGGGTCTCCCGCACATAGAGGCTGTCGATCACCTCCGTTGCGGCGAATTGCTGAATCGTGGTTTCCCAACCGGGCGTGTTTTCTTTGAACGCGATGATCTGTTCCATACGGCTGGCGGCCAGGCTAACGCACTGCCGCATCACCCGATTCTGGAGGTGAGTTTGATTGGCCTGACCAAAGGATAAAAACAGGATGGGCAGGGTAACCCCTGCGATGGCGATGATGACCACCATCTCCAACAGAGATAGACCCTGCTCCATCCCGGCAGCATGCAGCAGCTTTCCAACTGCCCTCTGCACCCTCATCCTCTACTGGATGTAGACTTCGATGCGATCGTTCCGAATCCGGGCTTTATAGCGCTTCTTAATATCCGTGGGCGGATTGGGAACTTTCCCGGTGGGGAAGAAGGAATTGGGATTGCTGTTGAACTGGTTGACAATATCCTGCATGGTCACTCTGTCGCCCCGATTGATCTTATCCACATACCGATTCATGATGGCGGTCTGGATGGCTGCCCGGTTGGCCTTATCCGCGGCAATCTGGGCCTGCTTCTGCATGCTCAGATATTTGGGCACACCGATACCGGCCAGCGTGGCGATAATCACCAGCACGATCACCAGTTCCAGCATGGTGAAACCCTTCTGACTGCGTAATGCGATCATAGCAACTACCTCCTTGTATTGGGTTTTGGGGTGAAGCTGTTCCGCCACTCCATGTGGCAGACTCCTTTTTTATTTTACCAGCATCATGGTGTCCCACAATGGCAGCAATACCGACAGCGCCAGGAATAGCACCATTCCTCCGATCAACACCGTGGTAATGGGTTCGATGGAGGCGGTCAGGCGCTGCAGGGCGTCGCTGACTTCTCGTTCGTAGTGCTGAATTACGGTTTCCAGCATTTCATCCAGGGAGCCGGAGCGTTCCCCGATGGTGATCATCTCGATCATCAAATGGCTGAAGTAAGGGCTTTTCGCCAGGGAGGCGGCGATGCCTTCCCCCGCTTTCATGTATTCCAGCACTTTCCTCAATTCCTGCTGATAGACCGTATTTTCCATGGCCTCGGCCAGCATCTCAAACGCCTGCACCACCGGCACGCCGGTACGGTTGAGGGTGTGGAAAATCTTGGCGAACCGGGTCAGGGCCACTTTCTTCACGAATTCTCCCACCAGAGGCAGCCGCAGCATCCACCGGTCGAACAGGGCCCGGCCGGCGGGAGTGCGTTTGTAGTACAGGATTCCCGCCGTGCTTAATCCAACCCCCACCAGCAGCAACAAGCCGTGGTGGGTGACCAGATCGCTAATTCCCAGAAGAATCCGGGTGGGCAGGGGGAGTTCTGCGCCGGTCATCTCGAATATGGGTTTGAAGGCGGGGATCACGAAGCTGACGAACACCACGAACGCCCCGATAATCGCCAGAAGCACAATCGTGGGATAGCGCAGCGCTTTCTTCACGTCCTTGCGAATTTGCTCTTCATCTTCCAGATAGCGGTACAGATAGGCCAGGGTGTCGTCGAGGGTGCCGCTGATCTCGCCGATTCGCACCGAGTTCACGTAGATGGGCGGAAACAGTTTGGGAAAAGCGCTCATCGCTTCCGACAGGGCACTTCCCTGGCTCACCTTCGTCGCCAGTGCTTCTACCACCGCCTGAAACGCCGGCTCCTCATGCTGTTCCCGGATCAATTGCAGGCATTGCACAACCGGGATCCCCGCCTTCAACAGGGTGTGCAGTTGCTTGGTGAACTGGATAAGCTGCTTTTTCTTGATATTTTTTCGACCCGCCTTAGGCCCGGTTTTTTCGGCTTTATGGATTTCCAGCGTGACCAGATTGAGGTTGCGCAGTTGCTGGATGACCTCAATCTTATCCGCCGCGCTGAGCTGGCTTTCTAAGATTTTGCCCTCCGGGTCAATGGCTTTATACTTAAAATTGGGCATATCCTCCTCCGTCATCCCGGATACACGATGAGATATTGCCAGTACCATCGAACCAGTTGCGATCCCCAGTACACAAAGATGATCCATCCCAGGGCCAGAAACGGTCCGAAGGGGATATACTGCCCCCATCGCCACCGAGTAAACGGCAGGGCCAGAATCAGCAGGATTAAGGTGAGGAAAAAGGAAAACCCCAGAGCGTACACCACCATTTTCCATCCCAGAAAGAAGCCTGCCACGGCGGCCAGCTTGACATCCCCCATGCCCAGGGCCTCTTTGTGGAAAAGCAGTTTTCCCAGAATCGCGCAGGCCAGCAGGGTGCCCCCGCCCACCAGGAATCCCAGGAAACTCTCCTTCCAGGGATGTACCGCTAACACGGCGTTCAATACCACCCCACTGATCAGCAGCGTCAGCAGCAGGCGGTTATGGATCAATTGAGTATCCAGATCGATAAAGCTGATCACGATCAGGAAGTAGATGAAAATCAGGTAGAAGAAAAACGGAGCGGTCAACCCGAACCGCCAGTAGGTGGCCAGGGTTAAGGCGGCGGAAATAATTTCTACCAGAGGATAGCGTGAAGGGATTGGCCGTCGGCAGGCATGGCACCGGCCCCGCAGCATCACATACGAAAGAATGGGCACGTTGAGATAAAAGGGGATGGGAGTCAGGCAGGAGGGGCATCGGGAACCCGGGCGGATCAGCGATTGCCCTCTGGGAATCCGATAGATGCATACATTCAAAAAGCTGCCGATCACCGCCCCGGTGATCCCTAACAGGACTTCCATATCCCTCTCCAACTCCTTTTTAACCGGATACTTAATTATCGGCGGCTTTCAGGCGGCTTTAACGGATTTCCCCTTTTGCCGGATTTCCCCGGCCCGTTCCAGCAGCCGTCGCAGGCGGGCAATTAAAATACTGGCTTTATAGGGCTTTACCAGGTAGTCATCTGCTCCCAGCTCCAGACTCTTGAGTTCGCTGTCCTCTCCTTCCAGAGCGGTGACGATCAGCACCGGGATCAGCGCGGTCTCCGGGTTAAATCGGAGATGCTGCAAAAACTCGAATCCGTCCATATTGGGCATCATTAGATCCAGCACGATGGCGTCCACCGGGTGATCTTTGAGGAATTCCAGGGCCTGAAGGCCGTCTTCCGCCTCGTACACCTGCCAGGCGGTCTTCTTTTCGATGATCCGCCGGGCCATCTTGCGCATGGTCTTGTTATCTTCCACAATCAAGATGCGGGAGCGATCCAGAAGATTTCGTATTTTCTCGATCAGGGCCTGCCCGTCGAACGGCTTGATGAGATAGTCGTCCGCGCCCAGTTTCATGCCCCGGGTGATGTATTCTCCTTCCATCCCCGACAGAATCACCACCGGGATCCCGGCCGTGGAAGGATTTCCCCGGATGCGTTCCAGAAACTCGAACCCGTCCATGTGGGGCATTTTCAAATCCAGCACGATGGCATCCACCGAATGGTGTTCCAGGACGTTCAGGCCCTCCAGGCCATCGGCGGCTTCCAGTACCTTCCAGTTGGTTTTGGCTTCCAGGAATTTTCGAGCGATGGCGCGCAGCGTGCGGCTGTCTTCCACCAGCAAGAGGGTGGCCGATGCCGATTCGCTCCGGGCGGTGTCGGGGGGCGGCGCCTCCGCGAGAGATTCGCGCTCTGTGACCGGGAGCGGGGCTTCCTCTGTCGGGGGTTTTACTTCCTGCAACGGTTCCTCCGCCGGCGCCGGGGCTGCCGATACCGGCTCCATCGCCTCCAGTTCCACCGCCTGATCACTGTCGGGATGAATCACCCGCAGCACTTCCCGATAATCGGTGATGCCCTCGCTGATCAGGTTCAGGGCATCTTCGTACAGATTGCGAAATCCCTTTTCCCGGGCGGCCTTGCGCACCTCATACAGGGGGGCTTGCCGCAGGATCATGGCCTTCAGGTCATTGTCCAGAATGAGGATTTCGTACACCCCGGTACGCCCCTTATATCCGGTAAATCCACAATGGGGACATCCCCTGGCCCGGAAGAAGCGGGGTTCACAGTTGAGCCGCTTCATCAACGGGATGAGCTTTTTTTCCATTTCATCCGGTTCGGTTTCCAGGCGGCATTGGGGGCACAGGCGCCGTACCAGCCGCTGGGCAATCACTGCCTGGATGGCTTCTCCGGCTTTCACCGCATCCACTCCCATATCCATCAGGCGGGTAAGGGTGGCGAAGGCATCGTTGGTGTGCAGGGTGCTGAGCACCAGATGGCCGGTCAGGGCGGCCTGCACGGCGATTTCGGCGGTCTCCCGATCCCGGATTTCTCCCACCAGAATGACATCGGGATCCTGGCGCAGGAAGGAACGCAGAGCCGCCGCAAAGGTCACTCCCGCTTTTTCGTTGACCTGAACCTGATTGATCCCTTCCAGCCGATACTCCACCGGGTCTTCGATGGTCATGATGTTATTGGTGGTGGAGCGCAGGCGATTCAGGGCGGCATACAGGGTGGTGGATTTGCCGCTGCCGGTGGGACCGGTGACCAGCACCATCCCTTCTTTGAAGCTGAAACACTGTTCCAGCAATTCCAGATTTCTCCCCCGCACGCCCAACTGTTCAAAGGACACTTTCGCCTTTCGACTGTCCAGAATCCGGATGACCACCTTTTCCCCCAGGTTGGTGGGTACGGTGGAGACCCGCAGGTCGATGTTGTGGTCGTTGTATACCACTTTGGCCTTGCCGTCCTGGGGGCGGCGGCTGTCGGCAATATCCAGATTGGAGATGATTTTAATCCGGCTGACCACCGCCTGTTGATTTTCTTTGGGGATTTCCATCAGATTGCGGAGCACGCCGTCCACCCGAATGCGCACCACCACCTTGTTTTCTTTCGGCTCGATGTGGATGTCGCTGGCTTCCCGGTGGATGGCTTCCCCGATAATCCGGTTGACCAGATCCACGATGGGCGAGCCGGTTTCTCCGCTTCGCTCGCCCTGAATGCGCAAGGTATAGGGGGTTGCTTCGCCGCCCGTGTCCGGGGAGCTGCCTGCTTCTCCTGCGTAATACTCCCGAATCCGGGCTTCAATCTGATCTTGAAAGGCGAAATAGGGGGTCACATGTTTGCCGGTGAGATATTCCACCAGCCGCTCCCCCTCTACATTGAGCATTTCGCCGATGGCGACGGCAACCTCTCGCCCCTCCAGTTTGAACGGCAGCAGCTGATACCGGCGGCAGATCTCCTCCGGCACCAGCAGGCGAATCTCCGGGTCAAAACTCACCGCATCCAGATCAATAAAAGGCACCTGAAAGAATTTGTTGACGAAATGGGCGATATCCAGAGGCTTGAGGAAGTTGCTTTTGGTGAGCACCTCAAAAAAGCGGGTCTCATCGGGATAACGCGCCGCCAGCGCCTCGAAGGTGGAGCGCTCCATGATTCCCGCCTCGATGAGGGCGTCCACCAACCATTGATCTTGAAACTGCGAGGAATTTTCCAGCTTGAGCATTCTCGTCCCAACCCCTGTATATATAGAAGGATTGTCATCATCGTTAGATATGTTGGGGAACTTGAATGGGTCGAGAAGACTTCCGGGGCGTTGCTCCTCTTTTGTGCTAACATCTCCCCCGGTTTAGCGTTAAATTTATTTTTTGAGTTGAGATCGAGGAAAAACTCCTGCATCATTTCCAAAACCGGAGGAAAACGGGTGAACCCTCCCCGTATTTTGTACATCGAAGACGACCAGGCCCAGCGCCGGGAATTGACGGAACAGTTGACCGCCCGGGGCTATCCGGTGCTGAGCTGCTCCAACGGCCCGGAAGGGCTAAAGCTCCTGCAAAACCACCCGGTTGAGGTGGTGCTGTGCGACCTCCATATGCCCCACATGAGCGGTCTGGAAGTGCTGGAGCAGGCCCGGCAGCAACAGATCGAAGTCCCGTTTATCATCCTGACCGCCCACGGCTCCATCCCCTATGCGGTAGAGGCCATCCGCAAGGGCGCCCACGACTTTATGCTCAAACCCCTTCAGGTGGAGGCTCTGGAAGCTACCATCGAGCGGGTGATGCGGGAGAAAGCTCAGGAAGAGGCGCGCGCCCGGCAATTGCATCTGGCCAATCAGGCCCTGGCGGAAAAGGCCCGGGAACTGCAACAGAAAACTTACTCCCTGGCCCAGGCAAACGTGGATATGCTGGCGGTTCAGGAAAAACTGGAAGCCCAGAACGCCCGTCTGGAACAGGTGCTTCAGGAACTTTCCCAAAGTCGCAATCAATTGCAGGCCATCCTGGACAGTTCCTCTTCCGCCATCATCATGGTCAATCCGGAGGAGGTGATCACCGCCACCAACAGCCGGGTGGAGGATTTCTTCGGAACCCCTCCGGAAGATATTCTCCGGCTCCCCCTGGAGACGTTCATCGAACGCATCCGGGATTGCTTTGTAGATGTGAAAGATTTTCAGGAGAAAACCCGTTTTCTCAAATCCCTGTGCGAGGAGTGCGATCTTTCCCGGTTTCCTCTGGAAGAGATCTACACCTACGCCGTGCGCCTGCGGCAACCGGTGGCGCGAACGGTGATTCCCCTTCCGGCCCGGGTGCGGGATAAAGACGGCACGCCTTTAGGGCGCATCTGGGTGTTTCACGACATCACCGAGCGGGAACAGGCCGAGGAACACCTCCGCCTGTTCCGCAAAATCTTCCTCACCTCCGTGGATGCCGTTGTCATCCTCAATCCCCAGAATACCATTGTAGATGTCAATCCGGCGGTAGAGCAGTTGTACGGGTATCCTCGGCAGGAATTGCTGGGGAAAACTCCGGCGGTATTTCTGGGGGAAAAAGCCTTCCGGGAAATGTCCCGCTCGTTTACCCGGAAGGGGAATTATACCATTCGCCAGGAACTGACTACCCGCACCCGGGATGGCCGGGAGATCACCGTGGAAGTGTCCGCATTTCCCATCCTGAATGATGAAGAGGAGGTGATTTATCGGATTGGCGTGGCCCGGGATATTACTGCCCGGAAGCAGGCGGAGGTGGCCCTGCGCCGGGCCCACGATGAACTGGAACAGCGGGTGGCCGAGCGCACCGCCGAATTGCAGGCGGCTTACGCCTCGTTGCAGCAGAGCGAAGCCCGCCACCTGGCGCTGCTGAACGCCATCCCCGATTTGATGTTTCGCCTGCGCCGGGACGGCACCTACATTGACTATCAGGCCCCGGAGGGAAGCGACCTGACCATTCCCCGGGAAGAGGTGGTGGGCAAAACGGTGCACGACCTGCTCCCCCCGGAATTGGCCCGGCAGACCCTGGTCACCCTGGAGCGCGCCCTGCGCACGGGAAAGATTCAGGTAATGGAATACCAGCTTCCCCACCACGATCACGTGCACCACTTTGAGGCCCGGGTGGTGGTCAGTGGAGCGGATGAGGTGATCGCCATCGTGCGGGACATCACCGAGCGAAAGGAAGCCGAAGCGGCCTTGCGCAGGGCGCATGAGGAACTGGAACAGCGGGTGGCCGAGCGCACCGCCGAACTGGCCCGGGCGAATCGGGAGTTGCGGGAAACCCAGGCCCAGCTGGTGCAGTCGGAGAAGATGGCCTCTTTGGGGCTGCTGGTGGCGGGCATCGCCCATGAAATCAACACCCCGGTAGGGGCGATCAAAAGCACTTACGATACGCTGGTGCGGGGAGTGGAAAAGGTGCGCCGGGTGCTGGAAAAGGAGGCTCCACCGGAATTGATCCGGAAGGGCGCATTGGCCCGCACTTTTGAGATTATGGAGAAGTCCTTCCGGGTGCTGGCCTCGGCCACCGATCGGGTCACCATTCTGGTAAGGCGGCTGCGCAGCTTCGCCCGACTGGATGAGGCGGAGTTGAAGCAGGTCGACATCCACGAAGGGCTGGAAGATACTCTGATGTTGATCCACCACGAGATCAAACAGGGCATCGAGGTGGTGCGGGAGTACGGGGAGGTTCCACCCATCAGCTGCTATCCCGGGCGGCTGAATCAGGTGTTTTTGAATCTGCTCATCAATGCCCGGCAGGCCATCGAAGGGGAAGGGCGTATCGTCATCCGCACCTGGCATGCCGGGGGCAAAGTGCATGTGAGCATTGCCGATAACGGGCGGGGCATTCCCGAAGCGCACCTGTCCAGGATTTTCGATCCCGGATTCACCACCAAAGGCGTGGGGGTGGGCAGCGGGCTGGGGCTGTCCATCTGCTACCGGATCATTAAGGAAGATCATCGGGGGGAGATCACCGTGGAAAGCGAAGTGGGACGGGGCACCACCTTCACCGTAAGCATCCCCGACAATCTGGATGGGGTGCTGAATCATTCCTGAGGCGAGGAAGGCTTTGTAGATTAACTGAGCGGATTTTGCTAAATTCTGTCAGTTAATTGACAAAATTATGAAAAATGAGTCACACGGTATGTTCATTCCCCGCAAACATCTGGACAACCTTCGCACATAATTTGTTTTTTGGGCCACAAACCACTAAATTGTAGCTACATTAAACCGCTTTGAGGTGGCCATGCAATTAACAAAAGTAAACATTCGGGAGTTGAAAAATCGCCTGAGTCATTATTTACGTTTGGCTAAGGCGGGGCATACGATTGAAGTTACCGAACGTGGCCGACCAATTGGTCGCATTGTTCCGTTGGCAACCCCATTGGAGGAACGGCTGGAAGCAATGGCCAGGCTTGGATTACTGAAAATGGGCAAAAAGGGGCTTCCACCGCGCAATCCTCTTACTCCGCTTAAGAAAGCAAAACCGGTATCTGAATTGCTAATAGAAGATCGGGATTGGCCGTGAAGCGCGATGTTATCTACTTAGACGCCAGTGCACTGGTCAAACGGTACGTTTTGGAAGAAGGCACAGAACAAGTTCAAGTGTTGCTGGAGCAGGCCAAAGTGTTAGGAACAGCAACTATCACTCGGGTAGAGATTGCTGCTGCCTTTGCCAAAGCGGTTCGTATGCAAATTTTAACCCGGCAGGCCGCCGGAGAAGCCCTCCAGAACTTCAATGAAGACTGGAATTTTTTTTATCAACTGAACGTAACAGACCTGGTCATTGCTCGTGCGGCCGCGTTGGCGTGGGAAAAAGGATTGCGAGGTTATGATGCTACACACCTCGCCGCTGCCCTGTTGTGGCAGGAAATGCTAACAGAACCCGTAGTTATGGCTTGTTTTGATCGAAAACTCCGGGAAGCTGCCAGATCCAGCGGTTTGGCCGTTTGGCCAGAAGATTTTCATTGAGTCCATCTCCTTGCCGGACACCGTGGAATTGTAGATTTCAAAATACAAAGTAGGGTTGAGCAACAGGAACCAGTAACCAGTATTTCCGACCCCGACGAGATCTCCGCTTCGCTCCGATCCCGACTTATCCCCGCCGCGACGCATGGGCGTGAACCTTAGCAGGTTTAGTGAACAGATAATCACCACCTCGTTCACAAACTCTGTTTGGGAACGAGGTAAGGCGAGAAACTCCGTTTCGAGATGCGCAAAAATATAGCCTGAGTACCATAAATTTAGCCATGTAAAACGGAGTTTCACGTATTCTTGCGTTCCAAAACAGAGTTTTGGAACGAGGGGAGCATGCCCAATCGTTAGGTTCACGCCTATGCGCCGCGACGGGGCCGCAACCAGCATTGAGTATCGAGGAACCAGTATCGAGTATCGAGGAACCAGTATCGAGTATCGAGGAACCAGTATCGAGTATCAAGCATCGAGCATCCACTATCGCGTATCGAGGAAAATGAATCCCCTGCGTATTCTGTGCATCAATCCCTGGATTTACGATTTTTCGGCTTACGATTATTTCAGCAAGCCGCTGGGGCTGTTGTATGTGGCGGCTTATCTGAAGCAGCGGGGGGTGGAGTGCGAACTGATCGACTGCCTGGATAAGTTTCATCCGGAGGTGCTCCGCCGCCAGGGACGCACCCAACCGAAGATGCGCAAATACGGCATCGGCCCGTTTTATCGGGAGGTGGTGCCCACACCGGAAATTCTCCACTTCATCCCCCGCCATTACGCCCGCTACGGAATGCCCGAAGAGGTTTTTCGGCAGGAGTTGCAGCGCCGTCCCCGCCCGGATGCCATCCTGCTCACCAGCGGGATGACCTACTGGTATCCCGGCCCCCGGCGGGTGGCGGAGATTTGCCGGGAGGTCTTCCCCGATGTGCCCCTCATCCTGGGCGGGATTTACGCCACGCTGATGCCCGACCATGCCCGGCAGGTGGTGCAGCCGGATTACCTGATCACCGGGCCGGGAGAGGTGCAGGCGGCGGAGTTGCTGGCGGAGCTGTTCCATCGCCCGGAGCTGGCCGCCGATCCCCCCACCGACATCGACGATTTTCCCTATCCCGCGTTTGAGTTGTATTCCCGGCTCAGTTATTTGATCGTGATGGCCTCCCGGGGATGCCCCTTCCGGTGCACCTTTTGCGCCACTTATAAAATCGACGCCAACTTTTCTCAGCGGCGGCCGGAGAAGGTGGTGGAGGAAATTCTCATGCAAACCCGCCGGTTTCGGGTGCGGGACGTGGCCTTCTACGACGACGCCCTGCTGATGCAGCCGGAGAAGCGCATCAAGCCCATCCTGCGGGAGATTCTGCGCAGCAAGCGCCCCCTGCGCTTCCACACTCCCAACGGCCTGCACGCCCGCTTCATCGACGAGGAACTGGCGGAACTGATGTATCGGTGCAACTTCAAAACCATTCGCCTGAGCCTGGAGTCGGTGGCGAAGGAGCGGCGGCGGGATATTCACAACAAGATCACCCCCGGCGAGATGACCCGCGCGGTGCAGCATCTGGTCAGGGCCGGGTATCAGGCCAAAGACATCGAAACCTACATCATCATGGCCCTGCCCAATCAACCCCTTGAGGAAGTGGTGGAGACCATCTTGTATGCTCACGCGCTGGGGGTGCAGGTGCGGCTGGCCTCGTTCTCGCCCATTCCCGGCACGGTGGATTATCAACGGGCTATCGAGAACGGCTTTCTCCCGGAAAATCCCGATCCCCTGTTGACCAACAAGACGGTGATCCCCATTTACCGCACCCGGGAGGCCTACGAGCGATTTCATCGGATCAGCCAGCTGGCCAACATGCTCAACGAAGGGGTGAAGCGGGGGATCGGCCTGTTTCAACCGGGGGAATTGCGGCAAGCGCTCTTCCGGGCTCTGGATCACCTGCGGGAGGAAATGTATCCGGAGGCATTGCCCGAACAGCCGGGAGAGGTGAGGGGATTTTGAAGGATACGCGCTGTCGTATTGCTCACTCCTGCTGGTGGGGGATGAGAACGAGGGTCAATTCCTTCTGCGCCGTTCCTGAAAATCTCGATTTCACCCACGGAATGGAGAACGATAGCATCCGCTT